>JAWPMT010000007.1:0-370921 GCA_033344775.1 Cytophagales bacterium
ACATAAGATAATATCAATTGATATATTCGTTATTTAGAATTATTTAGCTTTTACGATCAAGTATCTTTTATTGCTAATTGTAGTTTAGAGGTTTTACATCTTAATAATAACAGTTTACTTTATGAAATCTCAAATTACGAACCTCACTAGAGTCATTATTCTATCACTTATGATAGGCTTTTTAAGTTCATGTGCTGAGGATACTACTTTCAACGACTTAATCGAGAATATTGATGAATCACCCTTATTGGAGAATGGTGATGATGACGATGATGATTATCGTCCACCAAAAGCAGGTTAATCACATTTAAGATAAATAGCTAGGTATTTAAATGATACACACACTATTGTTAAAAGGGTATCCTTATATTTGAGGGATACCTTTTTCACAGTTATGCGATTGATTCTACTATTTCTATTCCTGGCATGCTCTATGCCTTTGGTAGCAAACGAAACATTGCAGGAAGTAAATAACCTTATCGCATCTAAAAAGTATGAAGAGGCTGAGGTATTACTAAAAACATTAGAGCCATCAGCAAAGCAGCTTGCATTCCTCGCATACTCACAAAAGAAGCAAGGCAATCTCGCGAAATCATTACTTTACAATCTTGAAAGCTTACAATTCGACCAGTCTGTTGAAGATCTGTTTGACTGCTATATGAATATTTCCTGGTTGTACAGGAGAACAGGACAATTTGTGGAAGCTCAAAAATTCATTGAAGATGCCGAGAAATTATTGTCGGAATTAAGTACGGCAATCGAAGAAGGAGAATCGATAAGTAAGCAGGAAAGAGAGCTGTTTTTTCTTCATTTTAATTATGGATTGATATACTACAATGCCGGAGAATATGGCGATGCAATCGCTCAATTAAAAATCGCCTTAAAGAATACCTATGATCAGGCTTTACAAGCTCGATGCTTAAACTTTCTTGGTCGCTCAGCTCATCTTCTAGATGATATCCCAACTGCAATCAATTATTATGATTCTATTCTAACGCTTAATTATTCCGGCAAGTACTTAGCCAGGGCGTTGCATAATAAAGCTCTTCTACTTCAAGAGATCGGTGAAGATCCTTCGGATTTATTTCATCGTGCACTTGAATTGAAAAAAGGCAACGAACAATTTGTCACTTTACAAGATTACGGAACCTACAGAAAAGACCTGAAAATGCTTATTTCAGCGCTTGAATATTATCCACTCAATCCTGACGAAGAAGATTTTGAGATATATAGAACCATAGAGCATCTATATTTAGACGAAGGAAACTTGGTCCAAGCGCGGAAGTATGATCAGCTCTATCATGATGAAGCAACTCGATACATAGCGATGATCCAAGAAGCGAAATTGCTTTCGCAACAATTCAACATGACCAATGTAATTGCTCAGTACGAGAAGAACAAGAACCTGAATTCAGTTAACTCTTGGCTCAGATCGCATATTATATGGCTGGTGCCTTCTCTAGTGGTTTTTGTTGGTTTTGCCCTTTTCGTTATTATCAGAACTATTCGGCTTCGTAGACGATACGTTAAAATCGAAGAAAAGTACAAATAGGATTTTACTTTTTAGAGGGGAATAGTAAAGAGTTTTTCAAGAGGGCAGAAAGTTCATCGTTACGAGTTTTCAGTTTTGTTATTTGCACCTTTTGCATGGCATGATCCATATCCAGATGAACTAAGAACTCACGAAGTACAGTCAATTTTTCTGCAACCTCTGAAGTTATTCCCATCTGTAATATTTCATCTACTAAAGTTGTGAGTTCAGTTGGTTCTGCATTTTCATCCACTGTCCCTAACACTTCACCTTGTCCTAAAAGGAGCCATTTAGAATTTACGTCAGGGAATGTGTTCAGAATTTTGACCAGTATATCACTGCTTAAACTCGTGTCTCTTCTGAGGAATGTACCGATAGTATTGTTTGCTACTCCAATGGCTTTTTCGAACCTGCTAATGTTGAGGTCTTTGAGATCAATAAGATGTTTTATTCTACTTGAAAGGGAACTCATATAGCGAAAGCAGAAAACAAAATTTAGAATTTTGCTTGTTTATTAGAAAATAGTTAGCGTAATTTGACTTGTAACTCACTACAGTGGGCAATATAAGCAAACCGTAGATGAGTCAAAGATATTTAGTAGTGCTTACCTCTTATTAGGTAGTCTGAAAAATATATGCTTCAGAAGGCTGACCATGTGATACCGAAGGAGCAAATTTTCTGACGCAAGTTTAGAGTTTTAGGCTCTTGATTCGCGGAAGGAATCTAGGTTGATTGCTGAGTAACGACAGCTGGTTAAAGGACGGGTTTCTAGTGAGTAAACCCGTCTCTTCTTATGAAGATAATAAAATATCAAACGAAAACTTCTGTCTCCATTACAGAAGATATACTGATTGTATTTGCAGTAGATGTAGAACCCTGCTGTGCCTTGAGAATTATTAAGATGTATGCTCTGTTTGGCGGAGTAATACCGATGCTGGTTCTATGGCAAAGTCGGGACACACGTCCCGACTTTCTTTAAGCTCTACGATAAACCGTTACTGTTTCAACCCTAAGATACAATATCAAATGGAATGCACCCTGGTTAAGCGGGTGCATGTTTCAGAAGCCGAGGATGGGGTTAGCATTGCTCACCTGACCAGGGTGGGTGTTGTTAAGCCCTCCTCATTTTGGAAGTTTCATCCTCAGATTAATAGCGCTAACTATTAAAATTTTATCCTATAAATCCTTATATACAAATGAACCAATTAAGAATTCCGAAGCTATTTATACTACTCATTATCTTTATTCTCTGGGCATGTGACCAGACTATTGATGAAGTCAGTCCTGAATCAAGACATTCATGGGAAAGAAAAACCATTAGCGTATCCGATAGTGAAAACCTAGGAAACATACTTAAAGACATTATGAATTCTCCCTCTGGCGCAAGAATAGAAACCCATTTCGGAGAGTTGGATCAAACGGAAGTGGCGATGATAAAATTTGATAGCCTTGAACGATTTAGTCTTTTGTTCAAAAGTGATGATCCATTTATCTTTTCCAATCTCATCATCCAAAACGTCGATGGAAAAACGACCACCAAAATCCTAAGACAAGTCCCGGATTTGGAATGGATTGCGACCTCTGGCGAAGAAGTTCAATGGAAGAATTTTACTGGTAGATTAGAAATCTACAATCTGGATGGCGAATTGTTAAACTCAACCAGGATGGAAAATGGTCTAAGTCAAGATTATTATAATGGTAGAGTAGAAGATGAAGTATGCACCCAAACAGTAATATGGCAAATTATTAGAACTACACCAGATGGTACCACGTTCACAACCTATGAGTACGGGACAGATTGCTTCTTTACCGGAGATAATAACTTGTGGTATAGTGGTGGCGGCACGGGTACCACAGGATCAGGAGGTAGTTCTGGCACCGGAGACACAACGGGAGGTGATACTACGCATGATTCCAATATAGACTGTAGCACGATGGGTAATGAGGAGTGTCCGGAAGCCCCTGATAATCCAATTCCTATGCGTACAATTGAACTATCCGATGAAGAGATAAAAAGAATTCTAAGCAAAAAACCTTTACAGGAATATCAAAACAAGTGTACCGGAGCATCTGCGATGTGGAATAATTATCCTAACAATGAGGTAAATGCGTATATAGCTGCAGATGGTTCCTTGTTTGTTACTGATGTTCTGAGTTATAACGGAGGAAATGCGCAGGGCCTTTATGTATTTGAAGGAGATGCTTATTATGCTTCAAATGGCCAACCTAATTTGAACTATCAAGGCATGATAAAGATAGGAAGTGGCAGATCTCAATTTTATCTAATACCTGTGGTGGCTAGTGTTCACACTCATGCACCTTGTAGATCCGATGGGACCAACGGTGTATCCCATACGGTGAGTGAAGGTGACAGAAACAGAGCTCGCGAATATCCAATGGTCAACCACTATGTGATTGGGTGTGGAGCAGTTGCGCAGTATAATACAAGTAGTTCGTTTTTCAATGTCAAGTCAGGTGGCTTATCTTCGACTTGCAATGACTTGAAATAGAATGAAAAAATATCTCATAATCGTCTTTGGGTTGCTCGTAAACATAGTTTACGGGCAACATTTAGACATCAAAGAAGTAACATTAAGCGATCAGTTCTTAATTGAAAGTATTGAAGATTTGATTGAGAAAACTGAAAATGAGGATGAACATTTTTCAAAAGGTCTTGGCTATATTAAGTTGTATGAGTCCAAAGTATCGTGTGATAGTATTTCCCGTCAGTATTGGATAACACCAAGCCTTACAGGAGTAAAGCCATATACGGTGCCACAATTCTATACTACGGTATCTGACAGGCCAGTACTACTTTATGTGGAATCTCTGAATAGGTTGATAAATATTCAGTTCTCAAGAAAGTCCTTGAAAAAACTGAACAAGATTTTGAGTAATTATTTACTTCCAGCACATAAAGTAAAAGCGAAAGATGAAGAAGGAAATGTGGTAATTAAAGATAAGAATTTCAGGCAAGAGTATTATTTCGTCCGAAAAGGGATATTTATTAATTACGATGATCAAAATAATGCGTCCATGCACCAAGACCTCAGTTACTAAACTTATGCCTTTTAACAAACATCATGGAGAAGCGTAAAAGATCATTCCTTGCCAAACCACTCTTCCAAAACTCGCTGTGCTTTCTTGCCATCTGGAGAATAATTAGGTCGTGCTTTATGGCGACGATGTGGCTCCCATCTCCATACAAATACACCCTTCATCCAACTCTCATCCCAGATCGTTTCGAACATACTTTCATAGGCCCAGGTTTGTAATACTTCATTGTTTAAAGCATCTCTCTTTGTCATGATCCAGGGTTCTTTACCTACATACTCCTCATCCTCATAACCCCATTCCGTAAGGATAATACCCCGTTGGTGTGATGATGAAATTTTCTCAAGCTCTGAAGAGATCCTTTCCCAAGATTTTATCAACGCCTCTTTGGATGGCAAACGCTCATTGCTCAAAGGGAAATAGGCATCCACTCCGATATAATCGAAAGAATTCCAAAACTTGATCTTGTCGTAACTGTCCCAATTTGCGGCATAAATTATTGGTCCATCATAGACTTCCCGGACTTGTTTCGCCAACTTTCGGAAAAAGTCAGGCCGTTCTAATGCCACGCGCTTAAGCTCAGTACCTACACAAAATAATTCAACATCCAGTGAGTCAGCAATCCGGGCATAGTCAAGTATGAAGTCAATATATCCCTTCTCAAAGACCTGCCAATCTTCCTCTGTTTTTACTGCAAAATCTCATCTCCAGCTACTGTTACCTTCTACCTTACTTTCCTGACTTGATATGAACTGCCTTGCACTCCTCGCATATTGCATTCTCGAAATACTATCTTCAAAATTGACCTCTGGTTCCTCCCACCCAGTCATGTCCCAACCTATCGCCAAATGAGGCTTTAACATGATCTTCAGTCCATGTTTCCTTGCCAGTCCGACACCCTCATAAACGGCCTGCTTGGTTTCACCATACCATTGCCGTTGAAAACTGTATTTGACTTGTAAAGTTTGACGATAAACAGTAGCCTCAGGGACAAGAGCCACAAAGTTTCCATTGATTTCCGCCATATTACTAAAAGCTGTTGAATCATACGGCCCACGACCAGGGCCAGTAAAAGTGAGTCCTTTGATCTGGTTGTTGAAATGCTCTGCAACTTGCAAGTCAGTACGACAACTTACGAAAAGCAATATCGATAAAATAGCAGCTAAGAATTTCATGAAAAGTTGGTTTCACATCACAATTTAATACGTCACATCCCCACCTTAGCCACCTTCACCGAGTTACTATCTTCTGCCAGATCAGTCCAGGCAAACCACATTTCACCGTCGTGATAAGCCATTTGAGGGAAGCCGCTACCTCTAGACTCATTGCTTTGGGCAATGGTCATAGCAGGTTCTGCGCGTCCAGTCTTACTCACGATCCTGGCTTTGATGACACTGTTTTCCCCTTCACGACCTAGCCAGCTGATCATGGCTTTCTCTTCATCGATCATTACCACATCTACACGTCCCAGGGGCATTTGATTATCAATGGTCACCGGATTACCGAAGCTTGCGCCTCCATCCTCCGAGAAGATCAATTTTACTTGTGGTTGCTTATTAGGAGCGGCAAACCAGGCTACCGCCAAAGTATTCCCCACCGCATCGGCTCTCGGTCCATTGACCGGACAGCCTTCAATCTTCCAATTGTCGGCATAGATCGTTTGTGGTGCAGTCCATTCTCCTTCTACCAGTCTAACAATAGACATGTCGCGAACTTCCATTTCAGAGCGATCACGATAAACGACAACCGGTCCATTAGTGGTCATGGCTCCACCGGTTTGACAGCAATCACAAACCCGATTGTCCAATTCCACTTCGTTAGAAAGTGCTCCCTGATCATCCAGCATGGCCGCTCTTATCGTCATAGCTCCCTGGTGTTCACCATGACCACCAGAAGTGTTTCTGCCATCCAGCCAGGCCAGTTGAAATCCATTAGTTGCCGTGGGGATCATGGTTGCAAATCCATGCTCGGTAGGAGTACCATCCTTGTGTGGGACCATCGATGCAGTCTAGGTATTTTCGACTTTCCTGGTAATGTTCACGTCGTAAGAATAAGTACCTGAAGAACTCTTGGCCAGATAATGCGCAACCATTCCTCCGTCCTTACTAGCGGCCAACATGGGATAATCAGCCCAATTGACAAACCAATCCGTACCAGAAGCAATGTCCTCGGTAGAAGACCAGTTATTCCCTTCCCATTTCGCATATTTCAAAAGCGCGGTATCTCCCAATTGCTCTACCCAGGATAAATACAACTCACCATCATCACCGGAGATCAAATAAGGCAATGAGCTATTACCTATAGCCGGTGAGGCCACGGCAGCCAATGCCTGCTTTACCTCAGCATCCTGCTCCTTTGGTCCCTGAGTACACCCGAGGACCAAAAGGAATAAAAAGATATAGGCCCCTTTCATCAGCTATTCTTTACTTCAAAACTGATGGCCACATCATCCCAGGAAATGGTGATGGTACCAGTTGCTTCATCAACAAGCTCTACCAAATAGGTCAATGACTCCATTGGCTGATCCAGCTTCTTTGGAGTCACCTGAAATCTCACCACATCTTCAGCCTGATCGTAATCATCGGCTAAGTGCTGCTCCCAGTTTTTATTGATGATCACAGTCCACTCTTCTTCACCAGGAATGGTAAACAGCGCATACTTTCCTATTGGTATTTGTGTCCCTCCAATTTCGACATCCTTAGAGAAGCGAATGGAAGTGGCATTGTGTGCACCCGTCACCCAAACTTCACCATAGGCTACCAGGCCACCGAAGATCTGACGTCCGCGCTTACTTGGTGAATGATACTCGATATGCACATGGTTTTTACCCACATTGGTCATGGCCATTTTAGCGGGACTCTTGGATTTAGGCTTTTCTGAACTTGCTGCAGCATGACCTTCATGGCCACTATGGTCTTCAGACTTATTCTCAGGAGCTGAGCACGCTCCAAGGATCACCAGGATCAAAAGGAATGTTAGATTTTTCATGTTTATAATTTCTTAGGTTTGAGGGTCACTTTAATTCTTCTTCGACGTTGCCACAGGTGAGCATTTCATCTCCGAAATAAGGGTTGAGTACTTCGTCCGAATCGCTAAGCCAGAAAGCCCCTTTAAAATCAAAGGCCATCGGGCAGTACTGGCGAAATCCTCCGGTTTCTACCTGAAACTTGATCAGGGTTTGGTACAGCTGGTCACTGAGTGGTGAAAGTGTGGTTCGGATTTTCTCAACGTCCGATTCCGACACGATCATTTCCGCAGTAGTCTTAAGCACGCTCAGGTCTTTCATCCACTCTACGTGCGCATCACCTTTCACCAGCGACATATCTACTGCGTTGATGGAGGCCAGAAACGGCTCCGCCTTTTCTTTGGCCGTGGAGGCATCTGTTTCTACTAGGGCATCTTTTAGCGGCAGGTAGGTCTCGAAAACAGCCTTCAACTGATCGCGAAACGTCGCACTCACTTCATAGAGCTCACCGGAAATGTTCACCTCGGGATGACTCATTTCATGACCAGAGTGATCTTCCATTCCGCCATGATCATGACCAGTAGATGGTTTGCCGCCCATGGGACTGGCCGTCTGGCGATTCATCATGGAGATCTTTCCCTGAAGTTGAGCTGCTGCATCAATCTTGAAAACACCATTGGCAGCCACTTCTTCATCTTCCTCCAGTCCAGCATTCACCACGTAGTAGTCTCCGGCATCAGGGCCTAGTTCCACCTCTCTGAATTGAAAAGTAGGTTGACTGTAGTTAGGACGCTTCACATACGCGACTGCTCTTTTACCGGTCCAGAGAATGGCCGATTTTGGTACCAACACAGCCGCCTCTCCCATAGTCAGGCCTGCCTCCACTGCTCCTTCCACAAACATTTCAGGCTTAAGAAAATTGTCAGTGTTCCTGATCTCTGTGCGTACCGAAGCGGTTCTCGTTTGCTTATTGACCACCGGATCAATGAAGGTCACCACACTTTCAAAGGTTTGTCCAGGAATGGACTGCACTTTAAACGATATAGAGTCTCCTGTGCTTATCCAGGGCAGATCACTTTCATAGGCATCAAACAACACCCACAACCTGTTCAGGTTGGCGATCTCAAAAAGGACACTTCCATCCATCACATGTTCGCCCTGACTCACATTTCGAGTCATGATTGTTCCTGATCGAGGAGCGTACACATCAAAGTAGAATTGGGGTTCTCCTTTTTCAATGATCGCTTCAATCTGCGATTCAGTAAGCTCCCACAGTTTCAGTTTCTGAATAGCCGCCTGATAGAACGAAGGATTTGACTCCTTGAACTTCAATGCTTCGAAAAGCTCCTTTTGCGCTGTTACCAGGTCTGGTGAATACATGGTAGCCAGGCGTTGACCTTGACGGATGTACTGCCCGGTAAAGTCTGCATAAAGCTTCTCAACACGTCCATCAAAATGTGCTGTGACTTTGGCTATACTCCTTTCGTCTGCTTCAATCTTCCCAGTAAGATAAACCTGCTTCTTAGGAGTGGATTTCGTCACCTTCACGGTTTGGATGGAAGCCATCATCATCGCAGCTTCCGTCATTTGTACCTCGTCCAGGTTCACCACTTCCTGCTCATTGGAGGAGAGCGGTATCAGGTCCATTCCGCAGAAAGGACAACTCCCAGGACCATCTTCACGCACCTGTGGGTGCATGCTGCAAGTCCACACTTCGGCCATGGTTTCGTGCTCATGTCCTTCATGAGCCATGGAATTACCAGATCCGCCAAAGAATACGCCGCCGAGGAACACGCCAATAACCAGCAATGCCACCCCGATCAGTACTTGTTTTATATTGATCTTTTTCATTTTCCGATGATGTAATTGATTTGATAAATCGCACGGTTGGTTTCAACTCGTGCTCTCTCAATTTCCAATTGATAGGTCAGGAGCTTCCGCTCCATGCGCAAGACCTCCTCAAAGTCTGCCGTTCCTGTCGTGAACTCTGTTTGCAACAGCGACAGGGAGCGACCGGCCAGATCGTGGAGGTTCTGATAAAGTACCACCCGGCGCTTTGCATCCAGGTGATCACGAATGAACCCTTCCAGGGCAGTGACTAACCGATTATTCTGTTCCTCGATTTGGTATTCAAGCCCTTCCTTTTCAAGAGTGACCTGAGTTTCCTGCGCTTTGTATTTCTTTCGATAGATCGGAATTTTCAAACCCACCTGAGGAAATACAAACGCATCCTGACCATTGTCGGGAAGTTCCACCCCTGAACGTTCACTGATATTGACATAGCTGGCTCCGAGGGTAAAGGACGGCTTACCATTTAGCTCCGTCACTTTCAAGAGTTCTTCTTTCGACCGAACCATGGATCGAATACTCTGAAGTTTAGGATTTGCAATGATGATGCTATCGTAAAGCACTTGCTTATCTAAGGTCAATTCGATGATCTCAAGGGAATCGCCAAATTGGATAGTCTCCACAGGAGTATTGAGCAACTTCTCAAACGCGACCTTGGCAGCGGTCCGGCTATCTTCCCAATAGGCAAGCTGAGTCTGGAGTTCCTTTTCCTCCATCTCAACCCTAAGCACATTGACAAATCCGGTTTTTCCACTCTCGAAATTCACCCTGGCCAGTTCCTTGAAAGAACTTAACAGGTCCAGATTCTCGTTCGTAAGCGCAATAGATCGATCCAGTAAGTACAGTTGATCATAAGCCACCCGCACCTCGCTGAATAGCTGCAGTTTCGCATCCTCAAATAGCTGAAGCTTCGCGTCTGCCATCTGTGTGGCCACTGCACCCTGTGCTTTCAAAGTCCCGAACCAGGGAAACGCCTGACTAACCGCCAGACTAGCCCGTTGAGGACCAACCCTAGTCTCCACAGGCTGGACAAATAACCCGAAAGTAACCTGCGGATCTGGCAAGGTTTGTGCCTGTGGAATTCGCTCCATGGCTGCTAGGTACTCATTGAATTTCGCTTTCAATCCCGGATTGTGCTCAGCCGCAAGGGTCAGATAGGGCTCCACCTGGCAGACGGCCAAAAGAGGCATCATGATGATGAATACTATGACTACTTTTCTCATGACTCTGGATTTGATTTTAGTTGACGTTCCTGCCACATGCAGTACAAAACCGGCACGACTAACATGGTAATCACCTGGATGATCATACCTCCGAAAGTTGGGATTGCCATGGGCACCATGATATCCGATCCCTTACCTGTAGAAGTCAGAACCGGCAACAAGGCAATTACTGTGGTAGCAGCAGTCATCATCGCAGGCCTTACCCGCTGTTGACCGGCATGCAGCACTGCAGCCCGCACTCCATCGACGGAGTTAGGTTTTTCACGCTCCAGGTGTTGCTTCAGATACGTACCCATGATCACGCCATCATCAGTGGCCACGCCAAACAGGGCAATGAATCCCACCCAAACAGCTACACTTAGATTGATGGTGTGCACCTGGAAGAGGTCCCGCAGGTCTGCTCCAAAGAGTGAAAAATTCAGGAACCAATCCTGACCGTACAACCAGATGAAAATAAATCCTCCCGCAAAGGCCACAAACACGCCCGAAAAGACCATTAACGTCGGCTGTAGCTTTCCAAACTGGAAATACAGGATTAGTAAAATGGCCATTAGGCTAATCGGGATTACAATGGACAGTCGTTTGGTGGCTCGGATCTGGTTTTCATAGTTCCCGGCAAACTTGTAGCTCACACCCATTGGGATCTGCAATGCACCATCAGCGATTTGCGCATTGAGATAGGCTTGTGCACCTTCTACCACATCCACCTCGGCAAACCCATCTTCCTTATCAAAGATCACGTAGCTCACCAGGAAGGTGTCTTCACTCTTGATGTTCTGTGGTCCGCGGACGTATTGCAATTCTGCCAGTTCCTTCAAGGGAACTTGCACGCCTGTAGGAGTAGGAATCAGAATATTACTCAGGTCATCGGGATTGTCACGAAGTTCTCTCGCGTATCGAACCCGCACCTGGTACCGCTCACGGCCTTCAACTGTAGTGGTCTGAGCATTACCGCCGACAGCTACGCCGATGTACATCTGCATGTCTGCAACACTCAGCCCGTATCGAGCAATGGCTTGTCGATTGATCTTGATTTCCAGATAAGGTTTCCCGACTACACGATCCGCAAAGACCGAACTAGGTTTCACCCCAGGCACTTGCTTCAGGAACGTTTCCATGTCAAACCCGACTGCTTCTATCGTTTCCAGGTCAGGGCCGTAGATCTTCATTCCCATTGGAGCACGCATGCCCGTTGAGAGCATCACCAATCTGGTGGCAATAGGCTGCAGTTTCGGTGCGGAGGTCATTCCAGGAATGTTGGCCATGTTTACGATCTCACCCCAGATGTCATTGGGGGATTGAATGTGCTCACGCCATTGGCGGAAATATTGCCCTGTGGATGCTGGAATCAATAAGTCTGCGTTGAAACTGGCTAGCGCTTCACTTTTCCATTCAAACGTTTCACCATTCGACAAATCAAAATGTCCGTCTCCATTGACCCTGAATCGCATACGGTGGCCATCTTCATCCAGGATGTACTCCGGTTTGTAGTTGATCACATTTTCAAACATGGAAATCGGGGCAGGATCGAGCGCAGAAGCTACACGACCCCATTTCCCAACAGTCATTTCAACCTCGGGAATGGACGTCACCAGCTGATCCAGTAACTGAATGGTTTCGATGTTTTCCTGAACACCTGAGTGTGGCATGGTGGTCGGCATGAGCAAATAAGAGCCTTCATCCAGAGGAGGCATGAACTCTTTACCTACACCCGGAAAGGTCGTACTCATGGAAGCCCAGAAACCAGACTCTCGTACATCCCAATTGACCGAATGGGCACCTTTAGCGACAAAACCAAAAGCCCGATCAAATCCTTGCCAGGAGAGGAGTCCAAAGATCAGGATCACAATGGGCAGGGTCAGAAATTGCCATTTATGTTCCAGGCACCAGCTCAATATCCTGGTGTAGTAGCGAACTACTGTGAGAAGAATCCCCAACACCAGCACAATGATCAAGCCTACAAAAAGGAAATTCAGGAACCAGCTGTAACCCGCTCCAAGTGGCAACCACTCTTTGGTGAGAAAGTACAGCACGGTCAGCAGGACCACTGCAATATTGAGATAACCCGGCACCCAAGCCCATTTGCCTTTCCATCGGTCTTCAAAGAAATTATTGACGCCCATGATGGCCAATACAATTCCAGCCCAGGGAATGAAAAAGAAAATGACAATGCCCAATAGGATCAGTCCTATGTTCCAGAACTTTCGAGCCTTGTCTTTTCCGAAATTCAATGAGAAGATCCAATGTGCAAAAGCCGGAATGATCACCAATCCAATGAACAGGGCAGCGAGTAACGCAAACGTCTTAGTAAATGCCAAGGGTTGAAACAGTTTCCCCTCCTGGGCCTGTAAGGCAAATACAGGAATGAAACTGATCACCGTAGTGGCCAATGCAGTGATTACCGCAGAAGCTACTTCTGTGGTGGCCGTATAGATGACCTGAAGTCGGCCCGGTGAGTCTAGGTCTTTGTTCTCGGGCATTTGAAGGTGCCTGATGATGTTCTCAGTGAATACGACACCCACATCCACCATCACGCCAATGGCAATCGCAATACCCGATAGTGCCACGATATTGGCCGACACACCGAAGTAGCGCATGGCAATGAAGGTCATCAAAACCCCGATAGGTAGCAGACTGGAGATAAGGATAGATGCCCTCAGATTAATGACGAGGATAATCACCACAATCACACTGATCAGCACTTCCAGAGACAAAGCTTCTTCGAGTGTTCCCAGGGTTTCCTTGATCAATCCTGTGCGATCATAAAAAGGAACAATCGTGACTTTGGAAACCGTACCATCCGATAGCGTCTTGGATGGCAAACCAGGAGCAAGCTCCTCGATCTTGGCCTTCACATTATTGATCACCTCCAGTGGATTAGAACCATACCGGGCCACTACTACAGCGCCCACAGCTTCGGCACCAGCTTTATCCAGACCTCCACGACGCGTAGCAGGTCCTAGCTGTACCCTGGCCACATCCTTGATGCGAATGGGAATGTTGTTCCTGGCCAGCACGACCGCTTCTTCCAGATCGGAAATGTTCTTGATGTAGCCCAGACCTCTAACCAGGTACTCGGCTTTGTTGAACTCTAACGTTCTTGCGCCAACATCAAGATTACTTTTCTTCACCGCGTTCATGATGTCGGCTACATCCACGTCATAGCTTTTCATGGCCGTGGGATCTATCTCTACCTGGTACTCTTTCACATACCCTCCGATAGAAGCCACTTCCGAAACTCCTGCTGCAGAAGAGAGTCCATACTTGATATAAAAGTCCTGGATAGAACGCAATTCCTGCGGGTCCCAACCACCAGCTGGCCGACCGGCTTCATCACGACCTTCCAGCGTGTACCAGAAAATTTGCCCCAATGCCGTAGCATCAGGGCCTAGCGCAGGTTGAACGCCCTCCGGCAATGTTCCGGAGGGAAGTGAGTTTAGCTTTTCCAGTATTCTTGATCGGCTCCAATAGAACTCGACCCCTTCTTCGAAAATGAGGTAAATACTGGAAAGCCCGAAAATGGAGTTACTGCGGATGGTCTTCACGCCAGGAATACCCAGCAGCGCCGTGGTTAGCGGATATGAAACCTGATCCTCTATGTCCTGCGGTGAGCGGCCCATCCACTCCGTGTATACAATTTGTTGGTTTTCACCAATATCGGGGATCGCATCTACGGGCACCGGATCTCTTGGGATCGTGTCTGATTCCCAATTAAATGGTGCCGTGGCAATGCCCCATGTGATGAGAGAAACAGCCACCAACAAGGTGACCAGCTTCTTCTCTAAGAAAAATTTAATGATATGATTAAGCATAGCATCATTCTATGTGTATGAATTGAACAATAGAATTAATGAGGCATCAAGTGATGCCTATACCTGTGTGACAGGTACATGCTAAAACTTATAGGAGGAATGACTGCACAAGAACAGGAACATCCTGAGCAATCAAAGGGGGCTTATAGTTGAGAAATTGCTTTTGCGTAGTGGCTGTTGAGAAGAGCTTGTAATCAACAAGCACGTATGTAACAACCGCTAGCAGATTCAAATCAGGAGTAGCATTGAAATCAAAGTGAGCCTTTTGCAGATCATCGACCTTGAATTCTTCAACCGTATCCTTACAGCAGCCCATTGCATCAGACGCATCTCCCATGTCCATCATGGACATACAAGAAGCTGCAGGGTGATTGATAGACGTATCCATTAACCTACCCATGCAATAGTGTCTATGCAGCGTTACCCCTACCGAGGTAGTCAGTAGCAGTGCTGCCATTAGTACGGTCGCTATTTTCTTGAATAGGTGCATTCAGCTGTAAAGATACGGAATTTGAATCTTGTGGTTTTTCATGCCACTCAATGACAGGCCTTATTGTACTTTTTCAACTTGTAATAATTGTACGGCAAAGGAGTGATGAAACCCACTACTAAAGCAGGAACCAACGCCAACCAATACCAAATGTCATTAAAGGCCGCTTTGCCTCCGGTGATCATAAAATCCGTTCCGGTCATGGCCAGCTCCATAGCCACCATGGAAATGAAAGACATACCAAAGGCGGTTTTCAGAGCAAACGTCCAATTGAAGTGCTCCCTATACTTCAGGAGAATAGTTTCCAGCGTAATCGACGTGATCAACCCTGCGATGATTGCCAGGATCATCATCCAGATCATAGGCGTTTCGGGATAAAAGGCTTGTAGGAAAAACACCATTCCGAAATCACCAATCGAACAGCCAATCAGACAATTGAGGGTATTGAAGGAAGCTCTTTTCCAAACAGGCATATCCATCCAGAAAGGCGTCTTTTGTCCCACAACATTGTAACCCGCTTCCTTCAGCAACTTGGACAAATGGGCTTCGGACAATCCCTCACCTTGAGCGGTGAGTGTCTTTACTTCCGGGTCCAGGTTCACAGACCATTCGGAAACTTTATTATCATTATCTAAGCCAGGGCGTAGGGCATTCACACAACCGTGGCAGTGTATATCGGTTTCTACTGTAATCGCATTCATAAGCATTGCATTTACACTTACAAAGTACGAGCATCACCCCCGGTCAGGGTTTATACAATTTTCGGAAAGATGTATATGATTATTCTGATGATCTAATGTGCTGATTTATTGATATTCTGATGGTATGATTTAAATGGTGTAAGAATGGCTTATTCACATGACAACTCAGCATTTAACCTAGATCAATCGGATAATCAAATCATTGCAGCATCGAATCATCAATCCATCAAACCATCAATAGGCTTGCGAAGGGGTTTTCTTAGTTTCTTAAACTCACTGGGAGACATGCCGGTAACCTTTTTGAACTGATTGGAAAGGTGTTGCACACTGCTGTAACCGAGTTCATGAGCAATCTGACTGGAATTCAATTCATCGTACACCAGTAGCTCCTTTGCTCGTTCTATCCTCTGGAGAATCGTGTAGCGCTCGATGGTGACACCTTCCACTGAAGAGAACAGTTGACTAAGGGTCTTGTAATCTTTCCCTAACTGCCTTTCCAGATAAGTAGAATTGTTGGTTTCCAAATGCTCTGTCTGACGATGGATCAAATCAATGATCAGTTGTTTAATCCGCTCAATCAACTGGCTCGACTTATCTTCCAGTAGTTCAAACCCTCTGACCTCCAGACGTTCCTTGATCGCCGATTTATCCTTTGAATCCAGTTCTTGCCCCAAAGCCACTTCTCCCAGGTGAACCGACATCACGGGAATCCCGGAATTCCCAAATTCCTCTTCGACCGCCTCAATACAGCGGTTACAGACCATGTTTTTGATATGTAGGATGTGGTGCATTGATTTCACATTGTCAACACAAAATTATCAGTATTCATTTTTCGATCTTATTGAACGAGCTCAGAAGCGCTTCATTGATCTTAAAAGGTTCATCAACGCCAAATCATTCCCAGTTATCGAAATTTGGAAACCTAAATCAATTATACGGTTCATTTTAGAGGTGCCATTAAATATGGCTTAGACAAGTACTCAATAGTACAACACAATGAAGAAGGGGCCAGTCCCCTTCTTTGCTTCATTATAAGGCACATTATCTAAACTTATTCACTTAAAGAGCATCAAACTCAAATTTGACGAGGGCTTTGACCAGCCTTTTCTATCTTGTGATTCTAGTTTTTTAACTAGGTTAATTTGAAATGAATGAGTAGTCAACCCGATTGGCTGCTCATTCTTTTTTTGAATCATGATATTTCAAGTGTCTTGATTACCTTTAGTTTAGATATAAACTAGGTTAATTTGAGTAATGAGAAGTCAAAGCATATTGGCTTCTCATTCTTTTTTGGATCCTCTATCGACCGATTTCATATCGCTACGAAACATTTAATTTCCGTACTTCATTCAACTCAAAAGAAGAATAGACAACACGGCCGCTATTGCTAATAACCACCACCAGTATACTTTTCTCTGAGAACCTTCCAACTCAATTGAATTTTATAAGGTAATGGTCTTCTTCAGTTGACAATTTGAAGAAATTAGTGGCAATAGCAGCTTGTGGAATTAATAAATCGTCCCTATATACTTTTAGAAATGCCAGGCTACTAGAAAGTAATTCAGAATTGAACAAGCGCAATTGATTTTCTGAAACGTTTGACGAATCCAAACCAATAGCTAGCATTGAACTTAATAAATATCTTTTATCAACTTCATTCGCATAAATTCCAGCTTCCAGATGGTGAGACAAACCCTTTTCCGAATACCTTTTATGGACAACTGGCAAATGCCAGTCCAATAATTGGACATTAGCTGCTTCTTTTGAGGATCCTGCACTCTGGAACAACCAAAGGTTCAATGGCGGAAGACCTTCGCGACAATAAGGAGTATTAAGATTCAGAAGGTTAATCATTGACGACATGCCCATTTCATTTCTAAAGGTCTTATATGCCATACGAAGTGGTATGTCCACCGAATACCTAGTATTCCATTCAGCTTCGACATTGAGTATCTTCTGACTGGAGTCTAGTTCAAAGTAAAAGGAAACTGCAGACCTAAGACCATTGGAAATAATGACAATAGGATGCTGATCTAAAGAAAGCGTAATCCAGGAACTGTGCAATGTCAACGTAAATGATGACTTGCACAGAGAGCTTGAAACAGGTTCCAGATCAAGTACGGATTGGTTGAATTCAATCGAATCCACCTCCATAACAACATGGTCTAAAATGACCCTTTGCCCCTTGGAATCAGATGAGGATCTCCCTTGCCCCACAACCTGCACAGTCGTTAAACAGGACAGGGAAATCAACAACTGACAAGCTACTAGTTTGATAGTCCGAGACTTCATTACTACATAATACATTTTCTAGGATGCTGATTATTCCTGATCAGCCTTCACAATTAATCATATCAGTTCTACTCTTTGATTCCCATATGTCGAATTACAGGTACTGTGAACAATACACCACTCCGATCTTCTAAGTACTTTCTTAGGTCCTCAAAAATCTCATTTACAACCTGTTCTGTAACCAGACAAATAATAAGCGTATTTCGAGTGGTAGGCAATAAACCCTCTGAGAGATGTTCACCAGTTCTTATGCCTTTACCTCGGAATATTTCTAATGCGGTATATCCATTGACGCCTATCTCCTCTAAGTGATTGACAAGTTGTTCGAGGTAAGAATTTGAGATAATGATTTCTAGTTTTTGTAATTCCATTTCGCAAGCGTTTAAGACCAGATTAATTGAATGAGAAAGTAATAAAGAGGTATACCAACTGAGATATTGAAGGTAAAAGTGATGCCCAATGACATAGGCAAGAGAATACTCATGTTTACCTGAGGTACCGCCATTCGCATAGCAGCAGGAACGGCAATGTATGAGGCACTTGCAAGCAAAACTGTTTGTAAAAGAGCGTCCCCGGGACTATAACCCAGCGCATTGGAAAGCAGGATGGCCAAAACCCCGATTATTGGTGGAAATAGCGTTGCAAAAGACACTACAAATCCCCCAGCTTTTTTCAACTCCTTTATACGTCTTGCAGCCAATAAACCCATGTCTAACATGTATAAACTGAGCATGCCGAAAAAGATCTCGTTGACAAAAGGTTTCAATTCCTTTTCTCCGGCTTCACCGGCGACATAGCCAATAACAAGGCTTCCGACAAGGAGTAAGACAGAACCATTAAAAAAGGCTTCGCTCAAGATATGCTTTAGCCCCCCTTTATTCGGCTGTGTTTGACCATCTCCTTTACTATTCATCCTGATCAGGATCAATCCCGCTATTATGGCTGGAGATTCCATTAACGCCATGCCTGCAACCATATAACCTCCAAAGGACTCTCCCTGAGATTCAAGGAAAGCGGTTGCCGTGGCGAAAGTAACAGCAGAAATAGACCCATAAGTTGCAGCTACTGCGCCAGCATCATAGGAACTAAGCTTTTGTTTAAGAATGTAAAACATGGCAAACGGAATCAGGAATGAACCCAATACACAAACCACAATCACAAGTAACACTTGAGCACTGAAGCCACTATGAAACAACTCCTCTCCTCCTTTAATGCCGATATCAAATAGCAGGTAAATGCTCAGAAATTTGGCAATTTGAGGAGGAACCTCAAGGTCTGATTTAACAAATATGGCGATCATCCCAAGGAAAAAGAATAATGTAGCGGGATGAGCAAAATTTTCTAATATAGTATGAAAAGACATGCTAATCTTATGCTTTATAAAATCTGTAAAATGAAGAAGGGTTTACCTGATGTTGCAATCAGGAGTGAAGGAATCCAGGATGGATTCACCTTAGGGTATGATTAGCAGTGTGGCACCTTCAAGCAGCAGTACTCAATGAACAATGGTGTAGCTCTGGTTGGAGGGTCAAACTTTTGAGTATTGATTTCCTTGGTGAAGAATCTTGCAAAACGACCGGAAACCGAAACACCGGAGGAAGATAGAAAACCACCAACCCCCGAAAGAATTAAATTAAAATATCCTTTGCCCTCCTGTCCTTCTTTCAGCTCCTCTCTTTCAACCTCTCGACTTTCTACGACCTCCTCTTGTTCCAGATAGATGATCTTGGAATCTGAAAGAACCATTGCCCCGAAAAGAAGCAGTGAAATGAAAGTCAATATGGTTTTGTTTCGAATCACATGACAAAGGAATAAAGCTCAGAACGGAAAAAATAGGACTTAATAATTGTCAAAATGTGATAAATGTTACATTTTGAGCCGGCTCAAATCACCTGAATTTTGAAGATCGACATTAAAAAGTTTGATTTCGAAAGCGATAAAATCCTTTCTTCTCTGCTCCCTGCTGAAAAAGAGCTTTTTCTGAAACATACTGAAGAACTCCTCTTCAAAAAAGGTAAGCTAGTCTTTTATGAAGGCGGAATTCCCACAGGTGTATTTCTAGTGGAAAGCGGTCGGGCAAAAATCTACAAGACGGGTTTGGACGGTAAAGATCAAATATTCTATATCTACAAGGCCGGAGACCTTTTTGGATATCATGCACTTCTATGCGACGAACATTATGAAGATTCTTGCGAAGCTTTGGAAAAATGCAGAATATCATTCATCAGCAAAGCCAATTTCAATCAATTGCTGAGAGACATTCCTCGCCTCAATCAATTGCTCATCCAAAACATGAGTCATGAATTTGGAGTGCTGGTAAACACCATAACGGTCCTTGCACAGAAACCACTTCGCGAACGACTGGCATTGTATCTTCTGATTTTGGATGAAAGGTACCAGGGGCAGGATGGAAATATTTTACTCCCTCGAGAAGATCTGGCAAACATTATTGGTACTGCAAGAGAGAGCTTAGGTCGCTTACTCAAAGAATTTAAAGAGGGATCATTAATCGAAGTGGACAATAAAATCATCCGCATTACTAATGCTCCCAAACTGTTGAAAATCGCCAGTTCGGAATACTTTTAGCTTCAAAATTTGGCAGTATAGTCTTCGAGTACCTAAAGCTTAGGAACTTTTAACACAATCCTCACAAATCCCCTCAATTATCATATTGGTATCCTTGACCTGATAGCCCTCTGGTAAGGAAATAGAAGGTATGGTCATGTTATCCAGGCATTCTGTCTTACCACAATTGTTACACTTGAAATGAACATGGTTGTGATCATGATGATCTGGTGAACAGGTGTCATGACAAAGGCCATAGCTCGCAATACCTGATTCCGAAGGCACTTTATGTACTATCCCTGATTCCAGAAAGCTGAGCAGCGTTCGATAGATAGTAGCCCGATCATGTTGAGGAAATTGCTTCTCCATGTCACTACGAAACATTGTTCTATTTTTCTCGAACAGGAAATTAAATACATCCAATCTACAATCAGTGACTTTCAGCCCGTGAGAACGTAAAACCTTTTTGTATTCCTCGTCATTTCGCACGGGTCAAAATTAGTGATGCTCCTCAAAATGAAGGGTGCTGTTTTTGGTAACTTTGCTTTGTGCTCGAAGAGAAACTAGAACACCGGAACATCAAACCCACTAGCATGCGCCTGTTGGTACTACGCCAATTGGTGGAGTCCGGTGCTGCTTTGAGCTTGAAGGATCTGGAAGCCAAGTTCGAACGAGCAGACAGAGCAACCCTGTACAGGACCCTTAAAACCTTCGAAGAAAAGAAACTCATTCACAGTATCGATGATGGTACCGGCGTTGCCAAATATTCACTCTGTGAGGAAGGCTGTGAGTGTGAGCCTCAGGATCAGCACATCCATTTTCACTGTCTAAAATGCGGTGAGACCTATTGCCTCATTCAGTCCAAAATACCTCAAACACAAATCCCTTCAGGTTTCAAAGCTGCAAGTGCGAGCATGGTCTATAAAGGCACTTGCGCCAATTGCAGCTGATCAGGGGAAGTTTGCAACCAGGTTGCACGCCCTGGTTCCTATCCTTGTATTGTGAAAATCATATTGATGTGGCTTGCCTTCCTTATTGGGACATTGGTGCAAGCCCAAAACACCTTTAAAGCCCGCGTCATTGATGCGGAAGAAAGCGAACCTCTCTTTGGAGCCACAGTAAAAATAGGCCCGAACCAGGGAGCTGTCACGGACATCAATGGCTACGTTGAGATCAATAACATCAATAGAGACACGATCACCGTTTCTGTTTCATTCGTTGGCTTCAAGCCCTTTAAATCAAGTTATGTACTTCCACTAGCAGAGATACAGACCATTGCATTGAAAGAAGGTGAAGAGTTAGAAGAGATCATTGTTACCTCCACACGTAGCAGTAGAACCATTGACGACATTCCTACCAGGATTGAAGCCATCAGTTCTGAAGAGTTGGAAGAGAAGGCCATCATGAAGTCCTCGAATATTGCCATGGTCCTCCGGGAAAGCACCGGGATTCAAATGCAACAAACTTCCGCCAGCTCGGCCAACCAAAGTATTCGAATCCAGGGTTTGGATGGTCGATACACTCAGATTTTGAAAGATGGTTTTCCACTATTTGGTGGCTTCTCGAGCGGTCTTAGCATTATGCAAATACCTCCCCTGGATTTAAAACAAGTAGAAGTCATCAAAGGCAGCAACTCGACTCTGTTTGGAGGAGGAGCTATTGCGGGATTGATCAATCTGGTTACTTATACTCCGGAGGAAGAAAGAATTGCTAAGCTCATGGTAGACCAAACACAAGCGCGAGGGACTACCCTCAATGGTTTCTATGCTCAACGTTTCAATAAATTCGGAATGACCTTTTACGCGTCCGCTAACAGACAGGAAGCCTATGATCCAAATGGGGATGACTTCAGCGACATTCCGCGAATCAGAAGTTTGACCCTCAATCCTTCGCTATTCTATTATCCCTCGGACCGCTCAAGTCTACGACTCACGTTCAACGCAACCCTTGAAAATAGGCTAGGAGGGGATATGCAAGTGATCAAGGACAATCCCAATGGAATTCATCAATTCACGGAAGAAAATCTGTCAGATCGCTTTTCTTATCAGCTGACCTATCTTAATCAATTCGATGATAGCAGATCGGTCACGATTAAGAATAGTCTTACCTTTTTCGAAAGAGAAATCACCGAACCGGACTTTCAATTCATGGGAAAGCAATGGTCCTCTTTTAGTGAAGTTTCATACAATTTCGGTACTGATAAATCGAGCTGGATTTCAGGCCTGAACCTCTACACAGATCGATTCGAAGAGACGCCTTTCGATTCTTTGGATCGAGACTATGATTACACCACATTTGGAGCATTCACACAAAATATAATTGATCTCTCTGATCAGCTGGCATTAGAAAGTGGTTTGCGCTTCGATTTCGACCTGGAGTATGGATTCTTTGCTTTACCCAGGCTTTCACTTCTTGCACAATTCAATGATCGCTGGTCTGCAAGAATTGGTGGTGGTTTAGGATACAAACTACCGACCATCTTTACCGAAGAGGCCGAGAACCTCACTTATCAAGGCATCTTGCCTATCAATGGTGCCATAGAAGCAGAAAGATCGATAGGAGGCAATCTGGATTTCAACTATCAAACCTTTATTGGCGAGGAATGGACATTCTCTTTCAATCAGCTTTTCTTCTACACCCAGTTAAATGAAGCGTTGGTATTCCGAACGAACAATTTAGGTCAGTTCTTCTATGAAAATGCGAATGGACCAGTTACCAGCCAGGGAATAGAAACCAATATCAAATTAGGTTTCCAGGACTTTAAGCTATTTGTCAACTACGCCCTTATCGACACCCGATTAAAATATGATAACCTGAACAATCAAAAACCACTCACACCCAAACACAATATCGGTTCGGTTTTCATGTATGAAGTAGAAGACAAATGGCGCATAGGCTATGAGGCCTACTACACAGGCAGGCAGTTTAGAAATGACCGCTCTCAGACGGATGACTATTGGATGATGGGATTCATGGTCATGCGAAAGATCAACAACCTGAGTATATACATCAACTTTGAAAACTTCACTGATACACGGCAGCACCGCATGGAGAGCTTCCAGGTTGATTCTCATGTCAAACCCGATTTCCCGGAGATATGGGCTCCTACGGACGGTAGAATCATCAATGCAGGTTTCATCTTAGAACTATGACATCATGAACTTCTATCAAATTTTTCTTCCTGTAGCTTCCTTACTCTATTTGTTGCTGGTGTTCGTTCTCAGGTCTTTCATCCTTTGGAAACAGACCAGGGTGAATCCGCTTGTTTTTGGGAACACAGACAAAGCCCATGATTATATTGGTCGCGTTTATAAAGTAATGGTGCTAGGTACCTGGATCTCGATAACCTTATTTTCCTTTTTCCCTAATCAATACCCGTTTTTGTTACCTATCGAATACCTGGAGTCCGACCAATTAAAGTTTGCCGGATTGGTCCTATTGTTTGTATCGTTCCTTTGGACAAGCATAGGACAATATCAGATGTCTGGATCGTGGAGGATCGGAATCGACTATGAAGAAACGACCAGGTTGGTCAGCAATGGGCTCTTTAAGTATTCTAGAAACCCCATTTTCCTGGGAGTCCTGATCTCTTATCTCGGTACTTTCCTGATCATTCCAAACATCCTAAGCTTTTCGATAATGTTAGTAACATTCGTTACGATCCAAACACAGGTGAGATTGGAAGAAGAGTACCTTGAATCCGTTCAAGGCAAGGAATACATAGAATACAAATCACAGGTAAGAAGGTGGCTTTGATCAATGACCATGTAACATCACTTTTTTACTTAATCACAGGTTCACTAACTTCCATCAATGGAAGCGCAAGAGATCATTCCGATACTTCGAATGTTTGATTATCAAAAGGCCGTAGAATTCTATGTGGATTGGCTGGGATTTGAAATCGACTGGGAACATAAATTTCATGATAATGCACCTCTTTACATGCAAGTATCGAGAGGAGGAATTATACTTCATCTTTCGGAACATCACGGTGATGCGTCACCAGGAGCCAAGATCTTTATCAACTGTACGGGTCTGAAGGAATATCATAAGGGTCTCAAGAAGAAGCAATACAAATACAATAATCCAGGGATCAGTAAAATACCCTGGCGAGATGTCTGTATGGAAGTCAATGATCCATTCCACAACATTCTAGTGTTCAATGAGAAGAAGACCTGAAAACAAAAAAAGCCACACATCAAAGACGCATCGCTTCTCATTAAGAACCAGCTATGGAAAATACCTGCCCGTCGGCAGTGTTTACAAACTGGGGGATCAACGATTACCCATAATAATGCTCGAGATTATGGCTATTCTTATGTTTAAGGTAGTAGGACAAAGAATGCTTCTCTCGGCATAGATTCCGATGGCAAGTGATTAGTTATAAGAAGGAAAATCCCAAGGAGTTTGAATTCGCATTTGGAATACATGGCAACCACAGTGACCTTTCACATCCTACATTACACCACTTTATATTGATTGCTTTGGTATTCCTGGCATTCTTGAACCTGCTTTTTGTCCGTTGCGCCTCAGGCAAGAAAACACATAAATTCACTGACAATTTACCTGCTTATAAAACCAGTTAAAGATCGAAATTGACTGATAAATTAATCTAAGCACCAAGTTCTAAGATCTGACCATCAGCTGGGGTAAGTATGGTTACGTTCTCATGGATAGCAGCTTCATTCAATTGCTGCCTTGTAACTGTACAATGATCCAGAGCTTGCAAGTGTACAGCAATTATAGTAGCATTGGGTGCCTTTTTAGCAACCAAAAGGGTCTCATCTACGTCCATTAAAATTCTTTCGTTACCTCCTCTGAATAATGCGCCACCAGAATTCGTTATGATAATGTCAGGACGATATTGATCGATGTAACCTTCAATCTCCTGGTCCCAAATACAATCACCAATAAAATAGATGGTAGGGTGATCTTCCGCTTGCAGAATGAAACCCGAAACTTCTCCAAGCATCTCCAATAGATTATCCGGGCCATGCTTACCACTGGTTCTTACTATAGTTATACCATTATAATTGTAGTTGGAGTCAATAGTTATCGCATGCTGAAATCCGGCCTTTGCAACGACTTTTTCATCGGCAGGTTGATTGAAAAAGGAAATATCCTTAGGTAAATTTTTTATGGCCGCATTGTCAAAATGGTCGGGATGTGAATGAGTAAGTAACACTGCATCAATATCACTTATGATCTCGCTTAAAGGAAGTGGTAAATCTAAAGTAGGATTCAGCTGTTGATCAGGGACTACAAATGATCGTAAACTATGCTTTTCTGACAACATTGGATCAAGCAAAAATATCTTGTCTGCATATTTCACTTTCAGTGTTGCATTTCTAATCAGTTGTATGCTTGTGGCTCCCATTATCAAACAGTTATTGAGCCTCCAAAAATAAGAGAGATTGAATTCTTCAGGGTATTTTCTAAAGTCTGGCCACAAAAGCACCGCTTGAGGAAAAATAAGTGTAACGTGATGTCGGAGATCTTACTATCTCGATACGACCTGTTCATTTCTCAGGGAATGCTCACGCACCTAACAACCAACCTCAATAGCAACGAGATCGAAGAACTTTATGGTAACAGGGTAAGAAGCAGAGTCCGCGAAATGATGAACTTAGTTGGATATGAGAATGGGAAGGATAAAAGACACTGACAAGAGCAACGAAATAATATCGAATAACCTCCTTCCTTGAACGTCTTTTGAATAATTGCTAATGGATTTGATCAACAGGCTCTTCCCAAATAAATGAGTAATCATCTTGAGCATACCAACTATTAAGAGCCATTCTTTGGCTTCTTTTTTCTCCGTCTGGGTTTGTTAGAATATTCTTTGAAATCCTCTTCGGCCTTGAATTCTAACTTTCGCTTAGCATTCCAAAATGCTTCAATAGGCGTATCAAAAAGAGTATTTTCAAGAAGTTCGACATCTCTATCTTTGACGAGTTCGGTAAATTCGTTTAAAATTAAATACCCTCTTTTGTTACTGGGTTCACTAATCCCAGGAACAACGTTGACAAAATACTCTCGCTCCTCTTCTTCAAATAGTACTTTCACGATTGGGTTGAACTTTGGAAGTTCATTCGTCGAGTTATTTGTGGACTTGACTAGATATTTGGTCTCGTCTAGCGGATCTTGAATAGGTCTACCCCATCCGTCAGTTGAATAAGGTGGTTGTTGTCGTGACAATTGTATCCTAATTTCAACATTTCCGCCCTCTGGATCGTCCGTAAAATAGTATTCCGAGAACTCAGCTTCAATTTTCTCCTCAATTTCCCAATGTTCATACTCTGCTTCAAAGTTTATGTCAATTGACCTACTAGTTTCGTAGATAAACACAGGCGATGACAGTTGCTCTTGTTTTATGATCTTCTTGATAACATCAATATCTTTCTTGTGGTAGAGTCGAAACCTAATGTCTGTAACTATCATTAACGAAAATTAAGTTGATTTCTGTTAGGCATAGTGGCTTGTAACGCCACTGCTAAAGTCTGTAGGCCAAATATTTGTTTTTTTAATCTACAATATCAGATCCCTACGCTGTTTGCAAGTTACTACTAATGCCCGTGAATTTTAGCGAATTTTATATGCCAATTTTCGTTCAGATTGGTGGTTCCGTTTCTCCTGGCTCCAACTCATCCAGGAATTCGAAGAAGAACCTCATATCTTCTATGAACCACTTAAAGTCCGGCATCAGTTCTTCGTGTTCTGTCATCAGATAGTGGAATAAGATGTATCTGAAGTTCTTGCGAAATCGAGGGATTTCAACCAGTTCAAGGAAGCGAATAAAGGAATTCAGGTGCTGTTCTGTTTGGCGAGTGTTGGATTTATTTGGTTCCATGATAGCTGTGTTCATTATAACGAACACAATGAAAACAAGAAAATTCCATATTCGCAATAGTGAACACGGAAGAAAAATATCTTGCGGATTTAGGAGCCAGAATCAAACAATTGAGAGAAGAGAAATCTTTCGATCAAAAGGCTTTCGCGTTCTATTGCGATATTGGCCGAACTCAACTGTATATGATTGAGAATGGCAAGACTAATCCGAGATTATTGACGATGAGAAAGATTGCAAATGGATTGAAAATTGATCTGTCGGAATTAGTAAATAATCTAGAAAGCTGATCATAATAAGGTATGGTGACAATTTACTAGTTGCCTGAGTTCAACTTGTTTAATCGGCCTAATGCATTTTTCAATTCACTTTTATTTGAGGTTAAAATCTTCAACCTATCAGCCAATTCAGTTAATATCACCCTTATGCTGTTCGCATATTCCAGACAATCTTTATCGCTCAAATTGTGGATACCGATACTCAAAGTTTTATGGAGCAAGGAAAGAGGATTCGTTCCATCAATCAATAATCCGTCAGGTAAATAGGGCTTTAACTTTTTCATTGATGAAGTAAATTGTGTTTCAGTCTTAGCCGTATTTAATAATTCAATGGCTTTTTTATCACTTTCAATTTTCATCAATACTTCGATCACCTTATCAATTAATCTGTTTCGTTGGTTTTCAATTACCCTTCGATAGTAAGAGAAAGCAGCAATTCCAAGGTTTTGAGATTCACATCGAATTCCTTTCAGAAATAACTCTCTATCAGGCCCAATCAACGCGATTAATTTTGAAGGTAAATGAGGACCATAAAAAGGAAATTCTCCTAGTTTTATAATATTAGCTGTTTTCTTATCATGATAAATATCGAGAAGAATCGCATAACTTTTAATATTCTCCTTACAATTCTGACATAGATATTCAATGTATACATGATCAAAAGAGGTATTACCAATTTCAATCATAGTTTGCCCTCCTAGCCACTGAAATTCATTGTGTTCAAAAAGTCTAACGCCACTGCACTTTTCGTTATCGCAGAACATTTGCAACTCAGGAGTATTAATAAACATATATGGTTTTTCCTCCCAACCAGGCGATGACTCATATACCGCATCTTGGACATTAAAATATTTTCCTGGAGGTAGATCCTGTAAAATTTCTTTCAGTGAGATTATATCCTTCATTGTTAGTTAATCTAGGGGTAGGACATTATTAAATTCTTCACATCCTTTCATTCATCCACCTTGAAGTCTGTTTCGGAACCAAAATCTTCTTTCAAAGATTCTATTCCTTTGCTTATCCTCTTTCTTAAGCCGGATTTGTAATTCTTGTTCATGTCTTCTTTGGCATAATCGATCAAAACTGGAATCAATTCATCAAGTCTCTTTTGTACCCAAACTCTATCTTCTTTCTTTAATAGAAGCACTTTCTTCATGTGATGAATTAATTTGATTAACAAACCTGTCGCCAGCTTTTCATACTCATGTAGAAGATTAAGTAGGTTGAATTCTAACATCCCGCCATTTTCATCTAGAGCTTGAATTCTCTTACCAGTTTTATCTATAGACATCTGAATAATTCTAAAGCTAGTTGTTCTCCTTGTTCCGCTTCTAAGCTCAGACAGTTCTTGGTCACTATACATATAATCTGTTGTATGGGCTCCTGCGATGTTCCTAAGTCTATAAATATCAAGAGATTCAAAAGTTGGCATTACTTGATTTCGATCAGGAAAATTTAACAGATTCGCAACTTCTTTGAAGGCATTCATTTGAAGATACACCGCATTCAGGACACCATATAGTCGTAAATAAGTTTCTCCAAAATCTTTATTCTTATTATTTAAGTCTCCGAGCTGATATCTAAATGCACTTAGAATAGCTTGTTCCGTATCCTCAATCAAGTCAATACTGGCTCTATATCTTTTCCAGTCCGTTTGTTTTTGGAATTTGAGGCGTTTTCTATATGCCTCTTCAAAATTATCTGAGTGTTGAACATCTTCACCAGCAATATTTAAGATGATAAGAAGGAGGTGTGTTAATTGCGATTTATGTGCGATTTCAGGCTTTTTCTTTTGAGGCCCTAAGTTTCTTACCTTTTTAGGTCTCAGTAGCTCAACTTCTGCTAGTTTGTTCAACTCAGAGAAAGGCCAACTTTGTTCGACTTCTGTATCTAGGTACCTTTTGAGCGAAACAAAGAATTCGATTTTATCACCCACTTTTGCTTCCAAGAATTTCCATTTAGAGGAATATTTGAATGAGTAAGGTTTGGGAATATGGAATTCCTTTGAGAAGCACATTAGTGAAATGAAATCAGTCGTTATCCCTTTCGAGTTTGTCGACTGATAAAAGCCAGCAACCGTTCCCTTAATCTTTACATCTTTTTTTATTTCTAGTTGAAGTGCCATCGTTTCTCGTAGCAGATTGCCGCTAACATCTAGGTAAGAACACCTAGCGTGCTCTTATTCATAGCACAATATAACCGACACCCCTTCTACCTCCAATCCATTTTCTGTGAAAATCAATTAGGCTAAGGCACTTTTAGAAACCGGAGCGTAGCTCAAATGGCTACGACGCGAGTGCTGGTTAGGGCACAATTACTAGTTCAAGTTTCTAAATACTCTGGGACTAACCCCCGTATGTGACTTGAAGAGATTGCTGAAATAATTGGGGTATTCAAACCCCAAAGCATAACCAATTTGACTAATGGAGTCAGTGGAGCCTAACAGCATGGTTTTGGCCTTATCAATAATAAACGTGTGAATATGTTCCTGAGCAGATTTACCGGTTTCTTTCTTGAGTAAATCACTGAAATAATTCGTTGAAAGGCTTAACTCATTCGCACAATAACTAACTGACGGAACGCCAAGTTCGACTGCCTTACCGGTTTTGAAATAATCTTTAAGTAGTCGCTCAAACTTGGACACTACGTCTGAGTTGAGGTTCGTCCTTGTATAGAACTGTCGATCATAAAACCTCAGGCAATAATCCAGCAGCAAGTGTATGTTTGAATTGATCAAACGATGGCTATGCCTATCAATGTGTTGATTGTACTCATTCACGATCTTAACAAGTATTTCTTCTATAGTATCTTTCTCGTCCTGAGATAAGTGAAGCCCTTCATTCAAATCGTAGTTAAAAAAAGAGTACTCATCAATATGATTGGCCAGGTCTGATTTGCGGATCAGATCCGGATGAAATATAAGTCTCCATGCTTCTCTGACATGCCCATCCATCTCAACATTACTTTCAAACTCCATTGCCTGCCCAGGAGCAAAAAAAAGTAGCGTTCCTTCTTCAAAATCGTAAGCATTATGACCATACATCACTTTACCACATACCCCTTCTTTTAAGACGATCAGAAACAAATCTGAAACAAATCTGATACCGTTGAATTGAGTGGTATGGCTGGAATAGTCAAATCCACGTTCAACACTTACCAATGGATGTCTCGGTTTGGATTGTCCTACCAATTGATGAAACTGACTGACGGATTTGATGTGAATGGTTTCTTTCATCCATTATTTATTTTAGGATGCGAATCCCAAGATTTGTGTTGGCTATACAAACCTTGGAATCCGGGTCAAATCTAACGATTAAGCGATTTTCTCTATTATTTCAATCAGATTTCCATCACCATCTGTGATCATAGAGGCCCTAATCCCTGCTTGTGGCACATCCATTACTGGGGCGGCTATTTGAACACCCTTTTTCTCCAATTCCTCCATCGTAGCATCTATGCTTTCAACTGAAATGGCAAAATGATTATATCCAGCAGTAATTTGCTCCAGCGGATTTGCACCTGTTTCTCGATGGTCAGGGACATTCCCTACTAATTCTATTTTGAAATGATCTCTACCAATATAGTACAATTGCAACCCAGGCATGGCGTCCACCGTCCAACTGTGAATGAACTCAAATCCAAGTTTCTCTTTATACCAGGCCATTAACTTTTCAGCATCGCTTGTGATGATACATACGTGATCATGTTCCATACTTCTTTGATTTTCTAGTGTTGAATAATGGACCAAAAATCACTTACCGTATTAATCGAAACTTAATGTAATCACTGAAATCAGTATAAAAATGACAGGTAGGGTACTTTGTGAGGTATTGCTTCTAAAAGATCCAAGTAACCACCGCTTGCTGTTTTTATCCATACTCTTGATAATCGACAAACCTTCAAGACGCTTCTAACCCTTCAATTTCATCTAGGATCAAAAGCATCAATTTCGTGACTAAAGCCCTTCCTTCGCGCAACTCCTGTAAACCTGAAGAGCTTTGACCACTCACAATCCTATACAAGGCGGGGTGAAATACCTCTTCATAATACGATTTAGTATCTGACATGGCATCAGTGGCAAAAATCATATCCAGATCTGCAATAAGTCGCAGCACTTCTGCTTGATCAAAGTGGCCAGGATATAGTCGAGATTTTAAAGCCCTGACTTTTTGAAGATACTCCCAAAGTTCAGTTGCCATCAGTATAGATTTGGTGGTCAGTTCCTTATCGTACCCTGATAGAGTGTAGCGATCAGTTATCGAACTTCTGCAAGGCAGTTTGCCAGTGGCCTTCTGCCATTTTTATTCTCTCTGCTTGTTCTGCTTCCCAGTCATCTCTGGTTTCAAGGTCGTAATTTAGATACAGTTTACCCTCTACAACCTTCCAAGCCATGGGATCAATCTCCTCTGTTTCACCCTCAGATACTGCAAAGGCGCAATAGCCTCCAAATTGTGGTGCATAAGCCTCAGGATTGGCTTTGAATAAATCACGGTTCTTTTCGCTCACAAAATACCAGTTGGCATCTTTCCACTGATAAGTGAAGTCTTTCTTTCCTTTCATAGGTTTTGAATCCGTGAAATAAGCCACAGGATCATACCCCTCAATGGCCCCATCTTCGTTACTGTAGATGTAGTCTTGTATATCTTCGATTAAGGTTATCATGATATATGGTTTTGTATTTGAATCAAAGCAGGACCTATCTTTCTCAACTATCCGGATTGATCCTTGTCCCGAGTTCCCTCAATTTTCCTATTTGCTGCAACTGTTCCGGCATTTTGTCCAGATTTTCCACAAAAGTCCAGACATAGTTGATGAGCGTGAACAGATGACCGGCAGTCACGCCTCCTTTGGTCCCCAGATGAAGGAATAGCCCCCCAAACAAAATGGCGGCCATCAGACCTATACCCAGGTAAGCTTTGGCCTCAAGATCTGATAGCTGTATCCTTCTGCCACCTATGACATGAAAGTGCCTCGAAATCGTAAGTGGTGTTCCTTTTGTGATGACCCTCGGTTCATCTTCTTGCACGTCATGAAGCCATTCGGCAAATGTTTCAGATTTCTTCACGTATCGGAAGCCAGTCAAAACTGAAATTAAAAGGGCCGCTGCAGCCATGCCTCCTATCAAGGGTTCGAGGATTACGAGCATGATTACCGCACCGGCTACAGAGACAATAGCCGTAACAAATGCAGGTACCTGAATTTCAAAGAAATCAACAAACTGCCTGGCTAATCCGGCATGCACGACCGTTGAAGATGGGGGCAACCCTTGTTTTCGTTCTGATTGGATCACCTTTCCTACCAATTCTTTATAGATATGAGTATAAACCCTTGTATCTATCGCCCTTCTCAACGCTCCAACCAACCAAAACGTGAAGATGATTGCCATCATGATGAAAGCAGTAGACAGATTACCCTCCAGTACCGCATCCAACGCAACACCCGCGATGACTGGATACAGCAGCTCCAATCCATTTTCAGCTAAGACCAACCCCCCGGTAATGGATAGTTTACCGGGATATTCCTTCACGATATCCCTTAGTACCTTGCCGGCACTAGCTTCTCCTACTTCCATGATTGCAGGGTTCAGTTATCGTCTATGTACAATACCGCAGGCCAATAAGCTTCTGCTTTTTTTATCCTTTCCTCCAGATTCGCCTCCCAGGCTTCCTGGGTTTCCCGATCGTAGTTGAGGTAGAGTTTACCGTCTACTATTTTCCAGGACTTAGGATCAATTTTATACAATGTGTTTTCGGAAACCGCATAAGCACAATAGCCACCAAATTGGGGCGCGTAAGCTTCAGGGTCTGCTTTAAAGGCATCGCGGTTCTGCGTACTGACAAAATACCACTGTGCATTCTTCCACGTGTAGGTTATTTCCCTTTTCCCTTTGACTGGCTTGGCCGCTGTGAAATATGCCACAGGATCATAACCCTTAATAGCACCCTTGCTGTCGCTGTAGATATACTCCTTTTGAGCAGATGCAGAACATGACCATAAGAATAGAATTACGTAGAATAAGCTTTGATTTTTCATGATGTTAAGAATTCAAGAAAGTATGAATGTGTAGCCAAAATGGCTTTATGCAGGACAGGTCTTCGTGATGATTTCTATTTCAACACATTGCACCTAAATAAGTAATTATCTTTTGCTTCTCCGGATCGCGAATACGATCAATAGCCCAACAGCCAGTACAGCGAAAACCGACCAGTATACCCGGTAACTAGTAATCACTGCACTTCCACTTTCCACAGGATCAGCCTTAGGTTCATTCCTGTTTTCAAGGTCAAATAACAATGCCCCTAAGGCCTCGACCTCCAGTGTTTTTTGGTCAGCTTTTAAGAAGGCATCATCAATTGGCACGATGTAAGGAAACTCGTTGGTAATTCTCTCGGGCTTGATGCTTACCTGATCATCTACAGGTTCATCAGCACCGAGCATTAGCGCTAAAGCCACGTCCATAGCATCGTCTCTTAAGTGTCTGCCATTGCGTCGATTTAGACCGTAATGTGCTTTTGTTCCAATTTCATAAGACACCACATCTGGAAGAACGATATTGGCTAAACTATCTGCGTATTTCCGAGGGTCGGATTTCATTTTTGACAGACCGACGAATAAGTTGAACGCATCAGCGACCTGTTGGCGCATGTCAAAAGTGGCCTTAGGAGATAAGGATTGCTTCTTTGTATTTGCTTCATCTCCCATCAAGTACATATGTGGGAATAGTACATGCCCGATCGTATTGACTTGATGCCAGTGTCCCATGATGAACAAATCCGATGACGCATAATAGTGAATGGTACTGGGCAACAATTCGTTAGGAATTTCCAAGGAAATGATAGCAGAATTAGAAGCGCCAAAAACGTTTCCCTCCTCACCAACATCAAATACGGACATATCAAACTCACCCTTCTCTGCAGCTTGTTTAAAACCGTCGATACCGTACGCATTGCCTTGAAAAGGATCCTGATTGGCTCCTGTGAAAAGTTTTAGGCCATTGCTAAATTTTAGGATCTTATTCACAGGACCGCTTCCGATCAAAGTTCCTTTTTCGCCCGGTTCAGTGACTGGTTTATCCGAGGCATATATACTCACCTCTTCTCCTTCAAAGGCAAAAGTTAACGTCAAACCCCGATTAAGCGTTTTGTCGTTTGCGATATGGAAGTGATACAGCCCATTATTAGAAAAATTATCGCCATTTGCCTGAGTAGTTGGATTAAAAGATAGGATGAATGCAGTAGATGTAAGGTCCTTGCTTTCAAATACCCAGATATCATGAAGATCTAGTTTGGGGTGTTTCAGTGCCAAAGAAGTCTCATAATGATGCCCGGAAGTAAGTACCACCAGCATTATTAATGCTCCTGCAACTGATACCATACTTCGTGCAATATTTATTTTTCTCGGTTTCAAAGTTCTCATATGATTAAGCTGATGATTGAGCATGGACATGACTAATCTTAAGTTTTAATCCATACTTTTGTTATCTCGTGTTATCTGATGGGCTTATTGAATTGGTTACCCGATCAGGGCTCCTGATTCAGTACAATGGCTCGGGTCTTGATCAAGCCAATGGCCATCAGTATACAAAAAGCAAAAGGCATAGGGAAAAGTGGTGCTCCGGTCTTGGTGAAAAATATATACGCCCAATAAGCATCCTGGAATCCAAGCCACAACAACGCCACGAGCATGTACCACCAGGCCCATCGGTGCCCATCTTTCAAAGCGTACCGCGCAACCATGATGACAGAAAAAGCGCCTACAACAATATTAACGCCACTAACCGATAAAATAAGGTCGAAAAAATCTCCGGAATTTGCTGATACTGCTACCATATCGTGATAACTAAAATCTAACTGCATCAATATCAAGTTCCAACTAGCTTCTCCGTTGCTTTTAGATAGTAGAGTAGTTATGATTGTGACGAACCCTGCAGTAAACGGAACAAACCCTGCGGCAAAATTCCATTTCCAATTACCATTCTCTATTTTATGTGTCATGATCAATCTGTTTTTGTGTGACAAGTGTTATTCAACAAGAGGTTTTTTGATCCCTGTTAGATTTTTATGTTATAAGACCTACCTTTATTCCTATTGAAATTCAAACCCCAGGTGAAATCCCGTGCTTACTTCGTAGCTTTTTCCAATCACTGTTCCCAATACAGGACCAAAGTGGAACCATCTTTTAAGCCGGATATTTAGTTCCGATTCAGCGTATAGCCCCCATTCATTCGTCTGGTTTTTTGGGGAATATGTTAAGTTAGGACCAGCATTAAGCGTCATCCAGCCAGAGGGATTCCAGCTACCAAGCAATGCTACACCATTGCGGGATTCACCTTCTTCAAACTTCCGAGTATAAGAGAGCCCGCCTCCCCATCTATCATTGATCCAATAAGTAAAGTGGAATTCCGTACCGGCAAAGTCATCGCCCTGCTCGAACACGTAAATGCCGGACATAATGATCTCATAAGTCCCCTTTTCATTTTCTCTCGGTGACGTGTGGTGTTCTCCTGATTGGGCAGATAAGCTGGTGGTGCATAACAAGAATAATTGAACGAGGCTTAGGAATTTCATTTATGCTTTCCTTTAGTGCATCTTCCAACCTGTGGAGATACAATTTTCATCAAAATTATTCTTGCAATCGGTCGCCCAAATGGACGGGAAGTCCATAGGTATGGACAATCAGGTCAAGCAATCCAACTATCGAGCATTCGTTGGAGCCAAGCCAAATTTCTTCTTGAAAGCACGTGTGAAATATAAGGGATCGTTGAAGCCTACCTCGTAAGCAATTTCGCTAACAGACAAAGAGGTAACCTTTAACAATTCTCTGGCTTTTTCGAGTCGTTTTGTAGTAATATAGTTGATTGGGCTGTCGCTGAATTCTTTCTTAAACTCTCGTTTGAAGGAAGACAAGCTTAAACTACAAAGACTGGCCAGTTCTTCTACGCTTAGATCAGTATAAAGATGTGTTTCTATGGTTTTCCTCAGGCGTACCCTTTTGCCGGAATATAGATCTTCAATAAGTTCCAAAATAGAATCCAGATACTTGGATTGAACCAATAGCAAAACGAGTTCCTTCATCTTCAATTCAAGAAGGTCATTATTAACCAGAGTCGGATTTTGAAAGTAGAACTCCAACGACTCGATGAATTTTGAAATGACCTCATTAGAAGCTATAACCTGACTTTGCTTTTCAAACGCTCGTTCCTGAATGATTTGAGGGAGGTCTTTGATGAAAATATTTCTCAGTACTTCTGGATATAGATGTAGCACGAATATCTCCACATGCTCCTCACTCGTTTGATTAAGCAGATCTAGGTAATGATGGCCACACTTGAACAGTACCGACTCCTGATCATTCACTTTCCCTTTGAACTCCGGAGACAACAGGTTTAGCTCCACACCTTTGAAATAAATAAAGCATCCCCTGTTATCGAAATGCAACTCGTGTCTCAAGGGTGTCTTCACCACATACTTCTCCAGAAGCACTTGGTCTTCATAATCAAAACTCAACCAATCAATAAGCATTCCTGCAAGTCATCTTAAAACCGAAGTTAATGTTCGAGATAGACTTCAACAATTTGTTCAACGACTTTAGCAAAGATCGACCACTGTTCCTCTATATAGGTTGGCTATATAAATCGATACCATACAGAAGAGGAAGTTGTTTTTTTGGGCGTCTCCTTTCAGGTCGGGTGCGGCCGGCTAGGCTATCCACAGTACACGCCGGGCCGACGCACGGCACTTTGTTCCTATCCTAAGGACACAAATCTGGGTCGGCAGGTACCAGCACCATGTTATGTTGAAAAGCCAGTTTTTCTAAGTACCTCTTCTGCTTGGCTATTAATGCATCTTCATAAGCCTGGATACCTTGCTCTACAAATGCCTCTCCTTTGGTCATCACTCGATAGTAATAGCAGGCGATTTTTCTAGCAATGGCTTTGATGGCAACTCCACCACCTCTTTTAGCTCTGATTCTCCTACCAAATGAACCTAAAGCAAGGTGTTTACTTGTGAGTATTCCTTGAGCAACATTTCTGAATAGGTAACTCGCCTTGTTGTGCCGTTTGACTTTATGCCTTCTGTTACTCTTTCCTGAGCTATTCTTCTGAGGGGCAAGTTTTAACCAGCTAACAAAATGCTTTTCAGTTTTCCAGGCACTCATATCCACACCAATTTCACTAACGATTTGCAGAAAGCTGTAATCAGTGATTCCCGCAATAGTGGTTGGGTCTTTTCCTTGAGTTAATTTCAATAGTGGCTGATGCAGGTCCTTGATATCTGGCTTGTGATAACGAATGGGCTTTCTTTTACCCTTGATTTCAACATCAGGTATTTGACTCGTAATTTCCTGAAGCAACTTTTCAACTTCTTTATCACACTCATGAATAAGCTCATTATAGTGCTTCCATGATCGATAGGCTTGTCTAAGCGCGAATAGATGTTCTTCTCTGTACTCTCCCTCTAATGCTTTGACCACCAAATCTCTTTTCTTGTTGAGAATCGATGCTTCACATAATTCAACAAGCTTTTCAGGATCAGTTTCACCATCCAATATCTTCTCCACCATACGTAACCCACTGGCACCCGTGATATCATTAATAGCTTCCGTCAAACGAACATTCATCAGAGTAAGCGCTTTTTGCATCAGGTGAACTTGACTTGCAGAAGATTGTATGTTATCTCGCCTTACTCGCATGTAGGTTCTCAGAACTCTAAAATCTCCAGTTGGCACAAAGCTTTTCCTCAAAAGACCATAACTATGCAATTGCCGTAACCATTGGCAATCTTTTACATCTGATTTTCTTCCAGGAACATTTCGAACATCCCGACCATTAACCAGATACACTTCAATACCTGCCTCTTCAAGTATGGAATACAAGATGATCCAATAAACCCCAGTGGATTCCATGGCTACCGTTTGAATTCTCCTACTAATCAGATAGTCTTTCAACGCATGACATCCTTGCGTATAAGTGGGGAAAATCTTAACCTGTTCTTCACCAGCATCTACGAAGAACTCTCTGCTACCGATATCTATTCCAGCAGCATGTTGATGGATTACATTGAGGCCTTTTTTCATAATCATTCATATTTAAATGATCTAAAGGCCAGCTATTCAGTAAGTAACAATATCATCCTAAGCGGGAATATCATCCGAAAATGACATCACCATAAAACTCTACATCCAATAGCCGGGACAAGTTTCCCTGACAGGTAATAAACACTAATTCGAAGCTCTGTCACTTCCATTAGATCATTGGTACTAAGTTAGCTAGTTGAGAAGGTGTCCCTGACCCAAACTCTCCGGCTTGCCGGTTGGAACTTCCCTGACGCGACGATTTCTACAGGGGAACCGCACCCTTTTGCTGCGCTCCTAAGCTAAGGCCAAGTAAGAGATCTGTATTGGTCGCTTATCATTCCGATAACTATCGGAACCAACCTATTGGGACCAATCCAGAACACTTGCTTTTTGGCCTTCAATCTTATTCCCTTGTCAATTATCACGAAGTAATCTTCAAACTGCTGGTCTATTTCATGAGGGACCAGGCCAATGCAGAAAGAAACTTTGCATCAGCTTCAGAAAAGGCATGTTATTGACTTGACCCATCGGTGTTGGCAAAATATTCTCATAAACCTCTTCCAGTTCATCACAGCAGCCCACAACCATCACACCATGGTTCCTGCAGAAAGGTATCATTTGAATTCATCCAGGAAGGTTACAAAGTAATCCAACAATTTAGCGATCACTTCTTTAGACACAACAATATGGAGTGGTAACTTAAAACCTATTGCTTTGATGACTATGGAGCCAAAGATACTCTGAAGTTCTTTGGTAATGAGTGCAATGTAATGGCCGAAATCCTTCTCTTTACGTACGACTTATTCCCTTCTCAAGGAGTGCTTACTCACTTAACTACCAATCTTAACAGCACTGGAATGGATGAGCTTTATGGCAATAGAGTTCGATGTAGAAGGCGTGAGATAGCGAATCCCTTTGATTACAATAACGGGAAGCATAAGTGAAAATAATTGAGTAAAAAGAAAAGGACCCAACTAATTCAAGTCCCTTTTCTACGTAACCGCTGAACGCTAACTAGTAGCACGCAATAAATATCGGATTCATGTAACTTCATCTAGTTACGACTTCTCCGTATTTTCTTCCTCGATGACAAATTATTGTCAAGTGTAGAATTAAGGCAACAGAGTATACTCAGGGAAATTTCCAACAAGTTTTTCATCTGGTTCTCCAACTGTTACTGCCATCACCAAATACTTGCCTCCTACAAAACAACCCTTCCAGGACTCTCCTATACCACCGAATGTCTCCTCATTATCGCCTCTAGACTTCATTTTATTGAGACCGACCTTAAAACCTCTCAACTGAGAGCCAATTTCTTTTGCTTCTGTTTCATCATCACAAGCGATGCTTGAAACAAGGGCTCCATTTGACACATTCATCTCGCTAATAAGTTCTTCTTTGGAATCCACAAGAACGATACTGTCGAGTGGTCCAAAAGGCTCACTATGATACAAAGTAGAGTTCTTTGGAATGTTAAGTAGCGATACTGGAGCATAATAAGCAGAAAGATCCTGATTAGGAAGAAAATCATATGGATTTACTTTTCCCTGATAGAGAGCTACTGCTCCTTTTCCCATCGCATCAGTCAACATAACATTCAAATCACTCACTTTCCTGGAGTTTATCAACGGTCCAAAGTCTAGCTTCGGAGGCTTTGATTCTCCCTCATTTACTAACAAGGGATGACCATAACTCAATGATTTTAAAATAGGCAAATACATGTCCAAAAACTCGGGAAAAAGTGATCGTTCCACCACATATCTCACATAAGCAGTGCAGCGCTGCTTTCCATATTTAAATCCAGACCTGATCTGTTTTCCCAACTTCTCAAAATAACTGTAATTCCAAACGCCATAAGTATTCACCCCTTCCATTTCGAGCATATACCTCTTGTTACGATCGTACAATGAAGCGGCGATGATTCGGCCATTGCTTTTGCCTCCTACGTACGAAAGACAATCCACCTGCTCATTTTTAACGAGCGCTTCGCTTAGTACACCTCCGGAACCACTGACTAGCGACATAGGTAGTCCATGTCTATGTCCAATGGCAAAGCACACTGTCAGTGCAAACAGCCCACCATCAGAGGGGGTTTTTGCTATCGCCACATTACCGCAGAGTAATTGAACCAAACAGGCGTGGACTAAAACAGAAAGGGGATAATTCCACGAAGCAATATTGGACACCACTCCGATCGGTTTCCTGGCTCCGATCATATCATGGATATTCTCCAGATACCAACGGACCCCTGATATACACCTATTTACTCCATCTAATGCTTGATCAAATGGTTTCCCTATTTCCCAAACTAACAAAAAGGCCAAGAATTCTTTGACCTTATCCATATCATCCAAGGTCTGGGATACCATTTCTTTTCGAACTTCCAAAGACTCCTTTGCCCATTTTTTCTTCGATGCTGACAAATAAGTCACTGACTCTTTACAGATATCTGAGGTAATCATTGGGTAGTACCCCAACAGTGTTCCATCCAGAGCAGAATGAAATGGTTTTCTATTACCTGCTTCTTGCCATTCACCTTTTATTAGATTAAGAATATTCCCATCTTCATCCAATGTCTCCGGGAAATCTTTTACCAAACGAGCCATCAATGAAGACCATTCAGCCTGCGGAAGTATTATCTTATTCATATTTTACGTCTACAATCGAATCTTCTTAAAATTAGAAAATACTTTCTAATTATTAGAAAACATTTACTAATTCCGATGTAGAACAGTCATTACTAGAGCATGTTAAACCAACGAAAGCTCTATTACGTTTTTGTCTAATTAGAAAAAATATTCTAAATTATTTTCCATGAAGGAGACAAAACCGAACATTCTTAAAGCTGCTTTGCAGTTGTTTAACCAAAACGGTTTTTCAAGTGTGCGTCTTCAACATATTGCCGATGAGGCAAATGTCAGTATAGGCAATTTAGCCTATCACTTTGCAACGAAGAAGGACCTATTGGCCAACATTTACCAGGATTTAGTTTTGAAACAGGTTGAGCTTATTAATGAGCTGAATATTGTACCACTCTTCGAAAACTTGGATAGACACTGGGATAATGTTTTTCAAATTCAATATGAATATGCATTTTTCTATCAAGATACGCTTGAGATACTCCGCTACAGTAATGAGATATTCCTTAAATGCCAAGAACATACCAAATGGGAAAAGGATCAATTGTTCAGAATCCTCCAATTCAATATATCCCGAGGTGCATTGATCCCTTTAGAAGATGACGTTATAAGTCAGGTTGCTGATCTAACCTGGCTCATTGAAAATTCTTGGTCCCAGCGAATGACAATGGCTGAAAATAGTAGTTTAAGTTCGGAAAAGTTTAAAATTCTGATGTGGCAATTAATTTTGCCCTATTTATCTGACATAGGTAAACAGGAATATGATCAATTGATCAAGTGGAAAGCAATACCATTATGAATCTAGAGGTATACATCGATAAGAGGTGCTACGGTAAACTGCTAGATCTGATGAACCTGCAGCATATGACAGATTTAAGAGGAGAATATATGGATTTGGACTTATTCTACAGGGATGAATGGTTATTGGACAGTGCAGTTATTGAAAATGTAATTGAGCGCAATGGTAACTGGGATATCTATTTAGTATTTGCCCATGTTTCGGATCCTCTTAAACTGATAAAAAGAAAAATTACTAGATGTACGACCCTTAAAAGAGCAGAGCTCACTGCCAATTTTATGCGGAGGCAGGCAGCGAAGGATCAAAGGGGAACTTTAAGGATTGATGCATCAATATTTCATAGTTGTGATAACTAAGGTCTAAATTCATGAGTCACACGAAAGAAAGAATTATTTCAGCCGCGATTGAGCTTTTTAACGAGCAAGGGTTTGTAAATGTACGGTTGCAAAATATTGCCGATGAACTAGAAATTAGCGTAGGGAATCTCGCTTATCATTTCAAAAATAAGGAAGCTATAGTCTCAACTGCTTACTATAAGATTGGAGATGAATTGTCATCAATATTAAGTAACTATCGAGTAACGCCAGACCTCCGTGATTTAGATTACCAGCTTGATCTTTATTTCGATTTTATCAGAAAGTACCCATTCTACTTTATTGACATATTAGAGATAAAAAGAAATCATCCCAACCTTCACGAAGTACGTAAAGATTACATCTCTAAGATGGTCGTCCAATTCCAAAAAAGAATTGAGTACAATAAGTCGAGAGGAATTGTGAAATCTAGTCTGGAATTAGAACATATCTATCAACTGGCTGATAACATGTGTATGTCTGTCACTTTTTGGTACACATACCAAGCTATTAAAGACATGGATGAGAGCTTGGAGAGTTTCAAAAAGTCAGTTTGGTCACAGCTATATCCCTATCTCACAAAGAAAGGTATGGTTGAATACAGCAAATTCGTCTCAAGTGCCTCAGTTGAATAATTAGAAAAATATTTCTAGAAATTTTTTTCTAATTATTCAAAATCCCCTATTTTGGAGGGTATGGTTTGATGGATTTTCAAAAATCCTCCCCAATTAACGATAAACATTTAACCTAACGAATAAAATATGGCGAATGTACTTTGGCTCCAAGGGGGAGCATGCAGTGGTAACACAATGTCTTTTTTGGACGCTGAAGAGCCTACCGTAGTAGAGTTAGTCACGGATTTCGGAATTAATATTCTCTGGCATCCTTCCATCGGCTTAGAAATAGGAGAACAAGTCACTGACCTTCTTAAAGATATACTTGAAGGCAAAATTCAGCTTGACATTTTTGTCTTCGAAGGAAGTATAATTCAAGGCCCGAATGGTACTGGCACAATGAATTACTTTGCTGAGCGCCCAATGATGGATTGGGTCAAAGAGTTAGCAGCTGTCACACAGTTTACCGTAGCAATCGGAGATTGCGCAACATGGGGCGGAATACCTGCAGTGCCGCCTAATCCAAGTGAATCTACCGGTATGCAATTCCTAAAAAAGCAGAAGGGTGGAATATTAGGAGCAGATTATGTTTCAAAAGGCGGATTACCTGTAATCAATATACCTGGCTGTCCAGCACACCCTGATTGGGTCACGCAAATTTTAGTGGCCATTTCAACAGGACGCATTGGTGATGTTTTGATTGATGACTATCATAGACCAAAAACATTCTTTACGGACTTTGTACAAACAGGCTGCACCAACGTAAACAATTTCGCACAAAAAGTAGATGGAGGGTTTGGTAAAAGAGGAGGATGTCTCTTTTATGAAGTCGGTTGTAGAGGGCCAATGACTCATGCGAGTTGCAACAGAATTTTGTGGAACAGAACATCTAGTAAAACGAGGGCTAACCACCCATGTCTAGGATGTACAGAACCAGGATTCCCTCACAATGACTTACGGAAAGGAAGTGTTCTGAAAACCATGAGGACCATGGGGATCTTCCCCAAGGAAGTACCAACTGGTCAATCCAAAGGATTGTATTATTTAAGAGCAGGTTGGGAGAAAATCCTCCCTGTCAATAAGGCATTAACTGAAACTTCCAAATAAGTTATAATGGCAACAAAAGAATTGAATATATCTCCAGTAGGTCGCGTAGAAGGAGACCTGGACGTAAAAGTTTTTATGGAAGGTGGTGTCGTTACCAGGGCACACACACAGGCGGCAATGTTCCGGGGATTCGAAAGAATCATGGCTGGAAAAGATCCGCAATCTGGACTGATTGTAACACCAAGAATCTGCGGGATCTGCGGGGGCTCACATTTGTATTGTGCCTCTTCGGCATTAGATACCGCATGGGGCACGAAGTTGTCTCCAAATGCACTTCTCTTGAGAGCAATCGGCCAAGCTACAGAAACCATTCAGAGTATACCCAGATGGTTTTATGCCATTTTCGCTACGGATTTGGCGAACAAGAAGTTTGCCAGCAAACCCCTTTATCAAGAAGTGGTAAAAAGGTTTGCTGCTTACACGGGTACTTCTTTTCAATCTGGAGTGACCGCAAGTGGTAGACCAGTCGAGGTATATGCACTATTCGGAGGCCAATGGCCTCACTCCAGCTACATGGTTCCTGGAGGAGTTATGTGCGCTCCAACATTGAAAGATATCACCAGAGCCCATGCTATTATGAACCAATTCAGAAATGACTGGTTAGAAACTACGTGGCTGGGATGCTCCATTGAAAGATATATGCAGATCAAAAGCTGGGATGATTTGATGGCCTGGGTTGAAGAAAACGAATCTCAACGAAATAGTGATTTAGGTCTTTTCATTAGGGCATCGCTCGAGTTTGGACTTGACAAATTTGGTCAAGGAGTCGGTAAATACATTGCATATGGGACATACTTGCACAAGGATAGATACAATACACCTACAATTGATAGCCGTAATCATGCGTTGATTAGCTCAAGTGGTTTCTACGACGGAAAGAGTTACCATGAATTTGATCACAAGCAAATCTTTGAGCATGTGGATCACTCTTGGTTTGAACATCAAAAACCGGCGCATCCATGGGATGAGCCGCTTCCAACTCCGGTAGTTTCTCAAAATCTTGAAAATTCCGATTTCAACGGTAAGTACAGTTGGGCAAAAGCACCTCGATATATGGGCAATGCAGCCGAAGCTGGTCCATTGGCACGTGTGATCATGAATGCAAATCCCAATAACATGGATCATCAAATTCAAGATCCGTTGTTCGGCGACATCATGGAAAAATTAGGACCAAGCGTGTTCACAAGAACGTTGGCCCGTGTGCATGAAGCTCCAAGATTGTACAATTACATTGATGAATGGTTAACACAGATTGTGCTTGACGATGAATTCTACATCAAACCTGAAGAAAAAGATGGTAAGGGATTTGGTGCCACTGAAGCCGCGAGAGGTGCTCTTGCTCATTGGATAGAAGTGGAAGGTGGAGTAATAAAAAATTATCAGGTTGTTGCCCCCACCACATGGAATGTCGGGCCAAATGACGCGGAAGGAAAATCTGGACCAATCGAGGCAGCTCTTGAAGGTACTGAGATTGAAGATCCGCATGATCCTGTAGAAGTAGGTATGGTAGCTAGATCCTTTGACTCTTGTTTGGTTTGTACCGTACATGCCCATGACCAGAAATCCGGCAAAGAGTTGGCAAAATTCAAACTATAATCAATTAAATTAATCGAATCATGAACCCGTAAGTTTTACGGGTTTTTTTTTGTGTGATGAAGAAAACGGCAATAATGGGCTTTGGAAATCCTGTCCGCAGCGATGATGGGATTGGATGTTACGTAATCGATGAGCTAAAAAAAACACTTGATTCCGGAGATATCACCATACTCGATATGGGTACTTCAGCTTTTGAAGTGCTGTATCAACTTCAAGGTCATAGCAAGATCCTGATTGTGGATGCGGTGATCAACACAGGAGAACCTCCAGGCACGCTTTACAAAGTTCCGGCCAGAGAAGTGATGAAAACCCCGGAAGAAGATCCAATGGTTTTTCTGCATAGCTTGAAATGGGACCAGGCACTTTCATACGCTAAAAAAATACTGCAGGATCAATATCCCGAAGATATTCAGGTTTATCTTATCTCAGTTGATAATACTCGATTGGAGGTGGATTTATCTCCAGAGGTAAAAGAAGCTGGCGACAAAGTGGTTCGGTTAATGTTAGAAGAGTTAAAAGCAACGCATGAAGTGCGATATTAAGATCAAAGCATCCCATTTGATCATTCCAGCAGAACTGGCTAGGAGAATACTTCAGCAAACCAATAATGTGTATGTCTCCTACAAAGAAGATCATGATATTTTAATGGTATCACCTGAGGAGAATACATGGTTTCCAAAGCTACATAGCTCGAAGGTATTCATGGTGAAAAGTAAAGATCAGGCTGGGACTAAAAGTATAGCCATAAGAGAAGTGATCATTGACCATGAAATTGATGACTGTGATCGAAACCTACCCTGCATTGCTAATGAAGAGAAGAAGTTTCTACGAATTGAATTAGGTTAATTTTCAAGTATGATCTACTTATATACATCCCAAAATTGGGAAGAGATAAAGCAGGCAATTGGCAATGTCGAAGGATTGACCGAAGCTACCCATATCGAATCTTTGGCCAAAATTGACGAAACCAAGCCGCATTTGATTATTGATCATGACTATATCAAGGTCTCGCTTCCCTGGGATGGCACCGAACCTCCCGTCATGTTTGCTCCTATTCCCTTCGATTTAGATGACATCATAAGCATCATACTATTCAAATTAGGCTACGCAGAGCAAGCCCTGCAGTTTAACTCTTCACGACTGGTTCTTGATGCAATAAAATGTGGCCTTCAGCTCCAATACCTTGATCGACTCATATTTACACCTCCTTCCGACCATGCTGATTACTTCTCATGGCATAATCATGCCATACTCGCACACTACGCTGGTCATTTGTACAATGAAGTCTCTGTTGAAAGTCTTTACGAACAAGCCATTGAGATATCTCCTTCCGAAGAGCATGCCGCCTGTACAGCCAAACATCTGGCTGTTCAATTGTTAGATACTCATAACACGGAAGCTGCTGAGGAACTGATCCGCCAATATCTCGAACTGGCCTTGAGCGAAAGATCCAAGAAATATCTGGAACTTGACCTGATCAATGTACTCATGACTACCCACCATACCAATTTGGATCGTACCAATGCGGAAGAAATTAAGGACCTGATCTGGAATGCCATCAAATACTTTGAAGATCAAAATACACAGTGGGTCGTTGCCAACCTCTACTCCAGTGCTTCGGAATTAACCAATCTCGAAAAGAGCTATTCCGAATCACTTGGATACATCTCCAAAGCCATTACTATATACAGTGAAGAGGAACTGCCAGAATTTTTGGCTTCAGCTTACCTCCGAAAAGGGACGTTACTTTACACATGGGCTCAAGACGGCAACCCGCAGTTTTATCAGGCTGCTATTGACACCTTTCAGGAAGCCATAAAGACATTTACCCGGGAACATTTTCCTCATGTTTTTGCCGAGATTCATCACAACATGGCTGTGATATATGCCGAAATGCCCGCAGATGATAAGAAAAAAGCCATGTGGTCCGCTTTCTCAGCTACCTCATTCAAAGAGTGTTTGGAATTCTATGAAAAGAACGTTTATCCTTACGAATACGCGATGGTTGCTAACAATTATGCCAATGCGCTGTTGAAATACCCACCTGCCAAAACAGGAGACAATGCGGAAAAGGCAGTCTACTATTATCTCGAAGCTTTAGAAATTCGAAATGCCGAGAACTTTCCTAATGAGAGAGCTCATTCGATACTGAATTATCTAGAGGCATGCTGGAGAGTCCACAATATCAACAATACTATGGAGCGAGCACGGTATAAAGATATGTTGGCCAAGGCCAGAGAGGTCAAAGAGTTGACAAATAATCAGGAATTAATGAACCAGGCCAAAGCCCATTTGGAACAACTATCAGCACTAAGTTTGGCCATCTTGAACGGATAGCATGCACGAAATTTCATTGGTAAGAAACATTTTCCGAACGCTGGAGGCTGAGTTCAGAGAAGACGAACTTGACAAGCTCAACCAAATAGACCTCACAGTAGGTGTTCTGTCCAACGTGGAGCCTATATTGATGCAGAATGCTTTTGAGGCCGTAACAGAAGACCAGCAACGCTTTTTACAAACCAAATTGCACGTGAGTGTTGTCCCTATTATTGTTAAATGTGAATTGTGTGGCGATGAATCCGAAGTGATCAACTACTCTTTCAAATGTCGCAATGGTCACCCCACCAAAAACGTCATTCAGGGGGATGAACTCACAATAGCGCGCGTCCACTTTGATGAATGATTTTTTAGAAATTATTTTCTAAACTCTAGAAAGCCTTTTCTAATTCTATTCAGCCCATTAAATTCCAGGTTAAACTGATAGAATAATGGCAGCAGAAAAGTCAAGCAAAGCAGCAAGAGGCACCGTACAATGTGACAATAGCTCATTTAATTTATTGAAAGCCAACGATTTCGTCGCAGACACGATTCGCAAATTTGTTGCTGACAAAAAGATACTTTTGATTAATATCACCTCTTCGGCAGGAAGTGGTAAAACAACATTAATGCAGGAAACAGCCCGTCGACTCTCTTCTAAAGTCAACATGAAAGTGCTAGTCGGGGATCTTGAAACTGAAAGAGATGCAGACCGGATCAGAGAAACAGGAATCGAGGCTTTGCAAATTGTGACGGGCGGTATTTGCCACCTTGAAGCTCAAATGGTTTGGCAAGCGATGGAGCAAATTGATCTGGAAGGTGTGGAATTACTTTTTGTGGAGAATGTAGGGAACCTTGTATGCCCCTCCTCATTTGATTTGGGCGAGGATTTCAGGGTAACACTTTTGGCTTCAACAGAAGGTGATGATAAACCCAAGAAATATCCAAAGATGTTCCATACCAGCGATCTAATGCTAGTATCCAAGTCAGATCTGCTACCCTATATCCCCTTCTCGGTAGAAGCTGCTATTAAAGATGCAAGAGACGTCAATCCCGACATTGAGGCGATTCAAATATCCAGTTTATCTGGTGAAGGATTAGACAATTGGTGTGAGTGGCTTGAAGAAAGGTTAAAACATAAGCAAGAGAACGCTGCAGTTACTGCATAAAACTTTTGAACACTTTTCATATACATATCAAAGGAAGAGTTCAGGGTGTAGGTTTTCGCCCGTTTGTCTATCAAAAAGCTCTTGAATTAGGCATCAAAGGTTGGGTTTGCAATGCCACCGATGGACTACATGTAAGAGGCACTGCCAAACATTCTGTTTCTCAGCAATTCTATCAAATCTGCCAAACCGAAAAACCGGAATTGGCTGTGATTACTGAGTCTTCTTTTCGAGAAGTCAATCCGGAAGCATTTGATGACTTCCAAATTGTAGAAAGTCAGAATCGTAAACTTGAAATTAATATTTCACCCGACTTTGCGATTTGCTCAAATTGTCTAGCCGAGCTACACAATCCCCAGGATAGAAGATTATCCTACCCCTTCATCACCTGCACACATTGCGGTCCTCGATATTCAATACTTTCGGGTTTACCTTATGACCGTCCCTTTACGGTCATGAACTCGTTCGAAATGTGTGGATCCTGCAAGAGAGAATATAACGAACCATTAGATCGGCGCTATTACTCACAGACCAATTCCTGTCAAACATGCGGGATACAATTGAAACTGTGCCTGAATAATCAAAAGTTTGAACTCGATCAAAAAGAGATCCTAACTGCTGTCAATCGACAACTGAAAGAGGATAAAATCATTGCAGTAAAGGGAATCGGGGGATTCCTCCTTCTTTGCGATGCAGCATCCGAAAAAGCCATAAGAATTTTACGTAAACGAAAGCAACGACCAACCAAGCCATTTGCGGTACTATTTCCAAACATCATTGCAGTTGAAGAGCACTTCCACATTTGTAAAGAAGAGAAAGACCAACTACTTGGACCAGTCTCTCCAATTGTTCTACTGTCAATAAGGAATAGATCGTCCTTTCTCATGGATTGGATTGCTCCAGGTCTCGATAGTCTGGGCGTAATGATTCCTTATGCCCCGCTTTTAGAGATCATCTCTTCTGGATTTGCAGGACCATTAATCGCCACAAGCGCAAATATCAGTGGAGCACCCATTATACACGAAGAAGATATTTCAGCACTTTCTCAGCTGGCTGATATAGTACTTGATCACAATCGACCAATTACCTTTCCTCAAGATGATTCGGTTATTCAATTTAGTCCGTTCACTAAACGTCAAATAGTACTACGTAGGTCACGAGGAATCTCTCCGAGCATCTTTCAAGGTATCAAATCACCTAATCATGACACACTTGCCCTCGGAGCGGAAATGAAAGGATCATTCGGGCTCACAGTAAATAACAATACCTATATCTCTCAATACCTTGGAAATCTCAGCCATTACGACAACCGAATTCAATTTGAAAGAATCTTAAATAGTTTTTTAGAACTAGTCAGTCCGGACCTTAAGGAAATCGTCGTTGACGAACATCCCGGATATTTCTCACATGAATTCGGAAAAACGCTCGTCATGGAAAGAAATATTTCCCTAACGAAAGTGCAGCATCATAAAGCCCATTTTGCCGCCATATTGAATGAAAAAGAACTGATGCACGATGATAAGGTTTTAGGGGTGGTTTGGGATGGGACAGGTTACGGATCTGATGGACATATTTGGGGCGGAGAATTCTTCGAATATCATAATTACACAATGCACAGAGTCGCTCACCTTGCCTACTTCAATAATCTGGCATTTGACCGAATGGCCCTCGACAACAGATTGTGCGCACTCTCAATCCTTGGAATCCAAGACCGTGAAAAGCTAAAGCCCTATTTCAAGTCGCAGGAATGGGACTTTTACAATAAGGCGCTTGATACTCGGAGAACATTGTCAAGTAGTATGGGTCGTGTATTTGATGCCGTAGCTTTTCTTTCCGGCCTCTCCCAAGAAAATAACTATGAAGGTCAAGCTGCCATGCTTGTAGAGCAGGATGCGAGAAAAGCTTTTGCTTCAGCAAGACAATTTCAACCCTATTCTTTTAGTCTGGATGGTGATCAGGTTTCATTGGAAAGAACGTTCCACGAAATCATGAACGACCGAGAACACCTCCAACATGACATCAGCGCCCGATTTCATTTGACCCTGGTTGAAATCATAAGAACCGTGGCAAAATCATATGGATTTGAAAAGGTAGCATTCAGTGGAGGCGTATTTCAAAATGGTCTGTTGATGGATTTGATCTCAAATCAACTTCACGAAGATTTCCAGCTGTACTTCCATACCGAATTATCACCGAATGATGAAAATATCGCATACGGTCAGTTGGCCTATGCCCAGAATTTAATGCTAAAAGAAAACCAAAATCTTAAACAGTTTGAATCATGTGTTTAGCAATACCAGGAAAAATAAAGGCCATCGAATCACAAATGGATGGCATTCTGCGGATGGCCAAAGTTCAATTTGGGGGAATTACTAAAGAAGCTAGTTTGGAAATGGTACCTCAAGCCAAAGAAGGAGACTATGTCCTTGTCCATGTGGGAGTAGCTATAAGTGTCGTAAATGAAGAGGAAGCCAAAAAAACGTTCGAGTTTCTAAAGGAAGCTGGAGAGCTCGATGAGTTGGAACCCGCCTCCATCGACCAACTAAAAGATCAATAATTATGAAGTATCTGAGCGAATATAGAGATCCGGAGCTGGTCACGCAGTACCTAGACGAAATCAAAAAAACCGTTACGCAACCCTGGACAATCATGGAAGTTTGCGGAGGTCAAACACACAGTTTAGTAAAGTATGGCATACTTGATTTGTTACCCAAAGAAATTACCATGGTTCATGGTCCTGGTTGTCCGGTTTGTGTCACACCACTTAATTTGATTGATAAAGCTGTTTATCTAGCTGAGGAGAAGGATGTAATCCTGTGCTCATTCGGGGACATGCTGAGAGTGCCTGGGTCAGAAAGAAGTTTATTGGAAGCAAAGGCGAATGGTGCTGATATTCGCATCCTCTATTCGCCATTGGAAGCAGTGAAAATTGCTAAAGAAAACCCTGAAAGAGAGGTCGTCTTCTTTGCCGTTGGATTTGAGACCACAGCTCCTGCAAATGCCCTATCGGTGTTGCACGCCAAAAGGACAGAATTGACTAACTACTCTATTCTTGCCTCACATGTGCTCGTTCCACCTGCTATATCCGCACTCATGAGTGATCCAGAAAGTGTGGTGCAAGCCTTTTTGGCAGCAGGTCATGTGTGCACCATCATGGGGTTAGAGGAATATTATCCATTGGTGGAAGAATACAATATTCCGATCGTAGTGACAGGGTTTGAACCTGTGGATTTACTTCAAGGTATTTTAATGACCATCAAGCAGCTGGAAGCGGGCGTAGCAAAATTGGAAAATCAATATACCCGAATGGTGAGCGAAGAAGGAAACCCAAATGCTAAGCAAGCCATTTTTGAAGTTTTTGATGTCACCAATCGCATGTGGAGAGGTATGGATGTCATTCCTTCTAGTGGCTATCAGGTAAAGAAAGATCTTGAGCAATATGATGCCAATGTAAAGTTTGAGGTGACTATTGAAGAGGCATCAGAACATGCTGAATGCATCGCCGGCGATATCATGAAGGGGCTTAAGAAACCATTTGATTGTGCTCAGTTTGGCAAGAAATGTAAACCGTCCAATCCACTCGGTGCTCCAATGGTCTCCTCTGAAGGTGCATGTGCGGCTTATTACAATTATTCAGGAGAAACAGAATTAGCAGAAGTCTGATATGAAAATGGAATTGAGTTGTCCTATGCCAAAACTTGACTTTGATCTAATCACTTTAGGTCACGGAAGTGGTGGGATATTGACTCACAAATTGCTTGATGCGGGCGTTTTTGATCTTTTAAAAAATGATAAGCTTTCAGAGCAACATGACGGAGCTATTTTAGATCTATCAGGCGCCTCAGCTTTTACAACAGACAGTTTCGTTATTAATCCCATCTTCTTTCCTGGAGGAAACATTGGTGAGTTGGCTGTCTACGGCACAGTCAATGATCTTGCTATGTGCGGTGCGATTCCAAAATATCTTTCCTTGAGCTTTATACTGGAAGAAGGGCTACTGATGACCGAGTTTTGGGAAGTTTTAGTTTCTATTAAAGCTGCGGCTGAAGATGCTGGTGTACAAATTGTCACCGGGGACACGAAAGTGGTGGATAAAGGAAAGGGTGACAAAATATTCATCAATACGACGGGCATTGGATCCGTGCACCCAAAATCTAATATCTCGGTTAACAATATTAAGTCCGGCGACTGTATTGTAGTCAGTGATCAACTTGCCAGACATGGTATCGCCATTATGTCTGTCCGCTCAGGTTTGGAGTTTGAAACAGACATTGAAAGCGATACCAAAAACCTAAGCAAGGTGGTTCAATCCAGTATTGAAAAATTTGGTTCTGACATTCATGTCTTGAGAGATGCCACACGTGGAGGCGTAGCCACAGTACTTAAGGAAATGGCTGAAAAGAGTAATCTAGGCATGGACTTGGAATATAAGGAACTACCTGTGAATGAAAGTGTGCTAGGAGCCTGTGAAATGCTAGGCCTGGATCCGATGTATGTAGCTAACGAAGGCGTCTTCATTAGTATCGTCTCCAAGGATATTGCCGATCAATACCTATCTTTTTTGCAAGCGCACGAGGCGTGTCAAAACGCGTCGATCATTGGAACTGTAACCAAAAATCATCCTAAACAAGTCATCATGACAAGTGCCATTGGGGGCAAAAGAGCTTTAACCATGCTTCCAGGGGAGCAACTTCCAAGAATATGCTGAACCTGGATGAAATAACGACCGACTTCTTATTGGAAAGCACCCTATTCTATGGAGATGAGGGGAATCCTTTGCTTGCCCCGAGAGGAGTCTGGATGAGCAATGGAAAAATATTTGTAGCTGATACAGGTCAGAACAGAGTCTTCGTTTGGAATCAGCTTCCAACTGAAAAGCATCAAAAACCTAGTATCACACTTGGTCAGTCAAATGCAACAGAAACCAAGCGCAACAGTGGACAATCAGTTTCGGCAAGTACCTTACACTATCCTTCAGGGATTTGGTCAGATGGAGAACGCCTCATTGTGGCAGATGCCTGGAATCATCGGGTGCTGATTTGGAATAGTTTTCCTAATCAAAATGGCCAGCCAGCCGACGTTGTATTAGGTCAACCTGAATTTAGTTCAAATCAACCCAACGTGGAGGGAGTAGGAAGTGACCCAACTTCCAGAAGCCTGAACTGGCCTTATGGTGTATTCTCTGATGGTACTAGCCTTTGGATCGCTGACACAGGAAATAGAAGAGTATTGTTTTTCAAAGTTATCCCGAACACCAATTATCAAAAAGCAGATGAAGTGATCGGAAAGGAGAATTTCACCCAGCGAGATTATGAAAATACCGATCCAATTTGGCCCTATTCCATCCGCATCAGCAAAACAGGTCAAATGGCAGTTACGGACACTCAATACTACCGGGTATTGATTTGGCATGACTGGAAAACTGGCCTTAATCAAAAAGCAGATGTCATCATTGGACAGGAAAACTTTGAAGGTAATGGACAAAATCAGTACAGATTACAGCCAGCAGCCTTCACACTGAATTGGTGTTATGACTCATTCTTTCATGAAGGAGATCTCTATATTGCCGATACGGGGAATAGCAGAATATTAAGGTTTTCCCCTTTTCCTGAAAAGAATAATCCATCAGCCCATAGCCTGATCGGACACGATGACTTTGGTACCGGAAGTGAGAATTCCAAGACCATGATGGGAACGACCAATGCCCTTTACTGGCCTTTTTCCATTTGTATAGAAGAAAACCTAATGGCCATTGCCGATACAGGCAATCACCGCGTCATACTAAAACCCCTTACTACATGACCATACCTACCCTACTTTTTGCAGCTGTCATCGGATTTAACCACGCTTTTGAAGCGGATCATGTTCTAGCAGTGGGAAATATTGCTAACAGGAGAACGTCATTCTTAGAAGCAATCAAGGATGGACTCTTTTGGGGACTTGGACATACATCAACCATACTTTTAGTAGGATGCATCATCATCATAGGCAAACTCACCCTCAATTTGAGTTCATTTGAATATTTGGAAGTTTTGGTCGGGGTTACGCTTGTTGGATTAGGTATTTACCGCATTGGCAATCTAAGAAAAAATCAATCAGACAAGAAAATAGTAGTTCCCCAAAATAGTAAGCTGGCCTATTCTATTGGCCTGCTACATGGACTTGCCGGAAGTGGTGCTGTCGTACTTATTGCCATGTCGGAAATAGAATCCTCTTCACTTAGTATTATCTATATGCTTCTGTTTGGAATTGGCTCTATCGTAGGAATGACCATTGTAGCCGCTCTCTTCAAAATCCCGATTACCGCCAATAGTGGAGTAAGGAATAAGTTTCAAAATGGATTTGTTCTCTTATCAGGGGTGCTTTGCATTGGTTATGGTTTTTTCATGGTCTACAGCTTCATGGGATTATGAAGAAAATTGAATTGAACCTGATAGCATTGACCAATAGTGAAAGCCATCTGGGCCAATTTGCTTTGGTACTGGAGGACATTAAAATGAAACGGCGAATGCCCATTACAATAGGTGCTCCTGAAGCACAATCCATCGCTATGGTTATTGAAAAGATGAAGCCAGCCAGGCCTCAGACGCATGATCTGTTTCACAGTGCCATCATCACTCTTGGAGCATCATTGGAGGAAGTCATTATCGACGAAATTGTAGATGACAGGTATCATTCAAAAATCGTTTTGAGAATTGGAGAAGAGAAGCGTTCAATTGATTCTAGAACCTCAGATGCCATTGCTCTTGCTGTAAGGTTTGAATGTCCCATTTATACATTTGATTCTATTTTGGACAATACCGGATTCACTGTGGACACAGAAGGACTTCCCATAGATAAAAGAGGCTCTTTTATCAATTTCCCTCTAAGCGAACTGGAAGATCTGTTAGAAAAAGTATTAAAAAAAGAAGACTATGAGAGCGCCAGCAGAATCAGAGACGCTATCAATAAAAAGAAACTGAAGTGATGTCTTTCGCTACTAAATTCTTCGATTTTCTTGCTATTAAATGGCAGCACCATCAGACAGATAAGTTGATCAGCCAAGGGCTAATCAGTGGATTTTTCCTAGGTGCTCTTCTGGTTGCTATTTCTCGGAATACGAGTTTGTCGTTCCTTCCCGACAAGACCAATTACTTTCTTGCAATTGATATTGCTTTCCAAATTCTCCTTATCATCGAAATACTGGGGCTCATATTTGTCCTGCCAAGATCAGTCGCTGATTCTGTAGGAAAGCAGTTTGAAATATTGTCAGTCATTCTACTTCGCTCAGCATTTAAAGAATTTGGTACTTTCGATCATCCTGTAGAGTGGTCCACATTTCTATATGATCCACTTTTTCACATGCTGAGCGACGCTTTCGGAGCCCTTATTATTTTTCTGATCATTGGCTTTTATTATCGTAAACAGAAGCATGAGAGAATTACAAAAAATGATGAAGAACAAGTAGAATTCATTCACTTCAAAAAGACTTTGGCTGTTGTCTTATTAATTATATTCCTCTATTTGGGAATTACAGATGTGTTCCAGTTCATGTTCACTGGTAAATACAAAGATTCCTTCAATACCTTCTATACGGTGCTGATCTTTTCAGATATTCTAATCCTTCTTTTTTCACTTAGATACAGTAGTAAGTATTATAATCTCTTCCGTTATTCTTCATTCGCTTTTGCTACAATTCTGATTAGAGTTTCACTAACCGCTCCTCCATACGTCAACATCCTTTTGGGTATTACAGCAGGAATGTTCGTGCTTGGCTTAACGATTATTTACAACTACTTCATGGAAAAAAATAGTTAGAATTTAAGTATTGATCACACTGTTTTGATAAGAGCGCTTGTTCGTACAACATGGATTACGAATGTAGTTCTATGACCAGTGAAAAAGAATCGATCTAATTTCTATTGTCTAAAAACTAAGTTTGCAACCAGTTTTTTAATGCTTATGAAACGAATCCTTTTCGGCTTTTTTCTTACACTATTTTTGTGTAGCCATGACATGTACCTCAAGTTCAATCAGTACTGGCTAAAACCTGGAACAGAAGGTATCATTCAGCTTCTTAATGGCACATTTGACCGGAGCGAAAATGTGATCACACGGGACCGAATGCTTGATGTGAGCCTGCTCAGCAATAACAAACGGATTAATGTTGATACCACTTCATGGTATGAAAAAGACAGCACCACTTACCTGAGAATCAATACAGATACACCAGGAACATGGGTAGCAGGGGTCTCAACCAGGGCAAGAACCTTTGGCCAATCAGCAGAAGATTTCAATGACTACCTTAAACATGATGGTGTCTTGGACATGTTGGAATTACGAAGGGAAAATGGCACACTACAAGATTCCGCTGTTGAAAAATACTCAAAACATGTAAAGACCATCTTTCAGGTTGGTGATCGACTCACTGATGATTACAAAACGGAACTTGGCTATCCTATTGAGTTTATCCTTCTCAGAAATCCTTATGACCTGCATCCAGGTCATGACCTACCAGTCAAACTATTGTTTGAACAAAAACCTCTTGCCAATCAATTGGTATATGTTGGTCACCAGGCAGCATCACATGAAAACACGCATGATGGACATACACATTCTCATGTCCTTGAAACTGACCACCAACACGATGAAATGCTCCAGTTGAGGACAGACCCTCAGGGAATAGTAAGTGTTCCAATTACCGACAAAGGCATTTGGTACTTGCGAACGATACATCTGGTGGAAGTGAATACAGAGCGCCTTACTCATGAGTCAAACTGGGCAACGGTTACTTTTGGTATTGGCAGCGGTCACGCACATGATCATGACGAAGATTCACACAGCCATGAAGAGGGAATATCTGGCTACCTATATGGATTATTGAGCTTACTTGTTATTGTCGGATTATATTTTTGGTTTAATCGAAAGTAACAAAATCAGGAAGTGCGTCTCAAAATCATTCTTTTCCTGTTAGCCGTCCTGCCTTTTGCAACTTTTGCCCACGATGTGTCCGGAGGTGATCGAGCGTTACTAGAGAGTGGAGGTCTACTAGCTTATATCTGGGTTGGCGCAAAGCACATGCTCACAGGATATGACCATCTGCTTTTCCTTGTGGGCGTCATTTTTCATCTCAAGCATTTCCGAGATATCGTTAGATTCATTACCGCTTTTACGGTCGGCCATAGCATAACGCTTATTTCAGCCACCTATTTACACATAGCCGTCAACGAGCATCTCATCGATGCAATTATAGGATTGAGTGTCCTTTACAAAGGTTTTGAAAACCTAGGGCTATTTCAAAAATTACTCAAATCAAACCCACCCCATTTAATGTGGATGGTGTTCCTATTTGGATTAATCCATGGACTAGGGTTATCAGCACGCTTACAATCATTTGCCATGGATCAGGAAGGTCTCATACTTAAGATTCTAAGTTTCAATCTGGGGGTGGAATTAGGCCAGATATTGGCATTGATCCCTATTGTACTGATCATTAATTATTGGCGGACCAAGGAAAGTTTCCAGCCATTATTTAAGGCGGTGAATACATACCTTATCCTGGCAGGTATTGCATTGGCCATTTACCAAATACTTCAGTGGGGTAGCTGATGAGAAGTCATTTCAGGTAAAAATTGTATTCCTGTTTTGACTTGAATATATAATCCCTCAATATGTAACCCTAACCCAACTTCACCTCTTTAGCGAGAAACGGCTGCTGATAAAGGCGATTGTTTGTAGCTCCGTAGATCGCATTGGCCAGGGCTGCGAAGACTGGCGGGAAAGGAGGCTCACCCACTACTTTATCATCATTTCTATTACAGCGACAAAAAAAGCGACACATCAAATACGCATCGCTTCTCATTAAGAACCAGCTATGGAAAATAGTTACTCACTATTTATGAAGTGAAATTAATTCCATGACGAGGGACAGAGCAATAACTTCGATGAACGGCTCTATTTTTTCATTTTAGCCGATATCAACAACCGCTGAACATCTTACCGTGTTACCTAAGGGTTCTGGAGTATATAATAGAATTAACCGTGAATGAAGGGTGTTGTATTTCTGTTGGCTTCCTCTGAAGTTGATTTGCGAAAACTTACATAATTCCAATGCTTGCTTATTATCCAAAATGTTCAAACTTCTTTGAATAGATCGCAAGTATTCAATCGGCAGAATTACTTTTTATAAACTCTCTCAAATACTTGAATGGAAAAGGAACAACTGTCAAAGTTTCGTTTCTGACGAAATCCACGTTCAATGTAGGAATCAATTTATCAAAGAAAAGTTCGCTATCGCCGTACGGTTTTATATTTCTAATAATTGAAGCCTTTGGGAATTTGGCTTGGATCCCTTTACTTTTTTCACCTACGAAATAAGAAAGACCTTCTCCATCTATCCAATAGCCGATATCCATGTTACCTTCGAAAAGCTCGTAACGACGCTGGTCTCGAAAGTAGTAGTGTAGTAATTCGCCAGTATTTTCAAAAAGCCATTTACTAAAAGCTTTGCGTAGTGATCTATCTTTTATGACTTTTAAGATCTGGACCCTGCTCAATTCCTGGGGGTCAATCAAAAAGTGACTGACATACGCATCCACTTGTTCTTGCTTTTTTAAGTCAGTGATCTGAGTCCGAAATTCATTCAAATACTGACAAAGTCGTTTGGAGCTAAGAACCAGAGGTTTTCGAACCAAATCGAACTCTTTGCCCACTTCTCTAAAATTTGGAATAGTAAAGAGTCCTGTTTTTTCTATAACATTTATATGCCCTTGATCAGACACTACTAATCCCTCTGCTTGCTCATGTAGATCATAGACGTCCAAGAAATCCTGATATTTGTGATCAGAAAAAATATCGGATTCTAAACAACTAAATTCCAATTCTCCTCTCGGTGAAACTGTAAGAGTATAATAAAGGTCATCTTCTTTTATAACAAAGACCCATGGTTTATCAAATCCATATTCCACCCAATCAACCATCGTTATTTGAGCATTTCGAATATCTGACTTTATTGTTAACTCCTTGAATACATTGTTAATGGCTGCCTTTGCAGAAAACCGAAAGTCCTCATATGTGAGATGCTGTACTGTAGAATCAGTGGTATTTTTGTACGGGTCCTCTACTTTGTATTTTTCATAATATTCTTTGTTATGGATTAACCTGATATTTAGAGATTGTTCATCCAAAGTATCTGCTTTTTCTAAATTCAGACCAGGCACCAACTCGCTCAATTGATCAATTAAATCCGATAGAAATTCATTGGAATCTTCATCGGATATTGTATCTATCAATCGTAGTTTTTGCTTATTCAGGCTCTTGAGAATTGCTTCATTTTTAAAATCATTTAAACTTTTCGAAAAAGGTAGATTATTGATCTTATCAACCTTGGAAAAGCGCAGGCTTAAGAATGGATTTAATCTTTCTTCTACTTGTTTCCATAACTCATAATATAAACCCAATTTGGAGCTATTATAAGCCTCCGGGGTTTCAAAATTCATGAATGGAATTACCGATTTTTTGCCAGGTTCTTGTTTTATAATATATGTTTTATCCAAGTCTAAGGAATCTGAAGGCATCAATCTCCTCATTACTAGCTTCCCTTCGTGAATGGTATATCTCGCATAGTCTTTCAATTTCTTCTTCTCAAATCGAAGTTTATTTTTCAAACTCAAGTTGGTGAAAGTGGAGACATTTAGGTTTAGCAGCATGTCAGGAGAAACATCAATTTTCAAAGCCATAACCTTTGTTATTAAGTTATCTCTACCTCTCCATCTTTGAAGGTTATCAGGATGAATTAAATATAGATGTCCAGTGAGATTATTGAATTGGAGAAACGGATGATCATAGTTCGCTAAAGAATTGAGTAAGAGCTTTAAGAGAGTATTTTTTGGTAATTGTCTTAAGTTCTTAGATTCATCAGTGACCATAATTTGGTCAGCTTCATCTAAATCTGAAATTTTGGATCGAACCTCATAAAGTGAAGTATTCTCAGCTAACAGAGCGTAAAATGAATTTCCTTTTTCAAATACAATGGAGTTCGCTCTTATAGAATTATCTACCAGATCCAGAATCATGGCTCCAAATTTTATGAACCTTCCTCCGGTTGAGAATTTAAAAACCATGAATCGCTCAGCTATTGCATTGTAGTTAAATTCGACATCTAGTTTGTTACATTCAACCATTAGACAATTTCGGATTTAAGATGAATAAGTGCTTCTTCATTAACCTTATTTTGGGTGATACTAAACAAATATGGAATTTCAACGACTCTGCCATCTGATGATGATGTGACTTGATAATCACTTTCCGCTAGGATGTTGATGATGAACACCTTTTTTCCTCCGATTTTATTTAGCTTCCCATTGATCTTCTCCAATTCTCCACTGGCATCAAAAACAGTACTTTCACGCCAATGTTTGAAGTCCACATATATTCCTTCCTCGATACAAAAATCAAACAACTCAAAATATTGATCTGGCATATCCAGAAGAGGAATATTGAGATACTCGTTAAAAATGAACTTACCAATTTCCTCCCCCAATGCTCCTAAATAAATGTTTCTGAACATAGGAGGGTTTAAAAGATAAAAGCTTTGTTCAAAGGATTTTTTCCACCCCATGGAACCGAAATGGGCTTCTAAGCCAGGAATACGTAATAGACTCGACAACCTCGCCGCTTTTGCAGAGACCCAATTTTTCCCTTCCCCATTGAAGTTCACATGTATTGTATCAAAATCCTGTTTTTCTGTGTAAGAATATTGATCCGAGAGCGTTGGGAGTTGTGTATATAGCTTTAGCTCTCTGTGAAACCTTTGAACTTCCTCAATTTCAATAAAGGGATGTTTTAAAGCTTGCTCTCGAAAGAATTTCCAAGTTGTTATGGACTCTTGATTCCAGTAGTCCTTACTCAATATTGCTTTAATCTTACTATTTGTTTTTCTAGCAAAGAGATTACCCAGATTCACTAAACGTTCTAGCTTTTCACTTTCAAAATTCTTTTCTACAGGGGAAATCGGAGGATTGAGAAGCATCGCTTGGAACTCGTGAAGAACTAGCATTTCCTCACTATTAATTCCTTTTATAAAGGGATATATATCCTCATCGGCATATATGAAAATATTTGGCTCTTTCAAATTGGTTCTGCAAATCCTGCCCACTGCCTGAATAATAACCTTTGCTAAATGATTGGCATAATTCCGTTTGTTATACATCCCTTTTTCAAAATCTTCAGGTCTTTCCGGTTTGTTCCCAGAATATGGATTTGCCTGAAGATTCTGAAACGCATATTTAACTTCGTTTTTAAGTTTCCTAGCTGAAATGTCTCCGTGATCTTGAAGAAACTCCAGTTGAAACAAATATTTAACAAAACTCTCTTCATCCAAGTCTGGTGAGATATTAACTAATAAGTGGCTAGGCTTATCGAGATAAAGCCCGTTAATATCAGTTTCTAATTCTCTTTGATTGAAATCATTAATTCTTATCAGACCTTGATCATCCATTGGATGGAATTGCAGATTTTGACCGGCACCCATAGTTTGATATGTGGATATGATGAAAATCTTTTTACCTGTGTCAAGATTCGCAATTAACTCCTTCTTCTGATTATCAAAATCCACTCCATAGAGTAAATCGTAAGTACGTTTCACCGAATCTGGTTCTTCAGGATTAATCTTGTCGTATTTAGTTGTAGCGATTAGATATTTGAAGATTATTTCCAGAATGTTTAAGTCTAACTGATAATCATTCGGCTTGGGCATTTTGTTTAAGAGGCACAAAAAGGCCTTAATGTCATCTTTTAAAAGAAAGGCCTTATAGCATCTGGCGATCTTTAAATATCGATTGATATTGTAATCCTTATCAAGTGTAGACCTTAATCTATTCAAGACATCAGAGGCGATCTCTTTGTTTTCAAATAGTTCTTCGAATGCCGCATCTGTAAGTTTTTTTGCATTCGACAAGTAGTTAATATGTATTTTCAACTGGTCATAACCTAAAGTGGCGTTATCATATATCTTTTGCAGATAAGTCAACTCCTCCTTATTTGATGTTAGGTATCTTTCACCGAGTTGTTGCTTAAGGTATTGTAGATCATAATTCCCGGTTACGCAATCGATCTTTGCAGTTGCTGACACACCTATTACTTTCGACTTTTTGCAAAGTTTCAGTAAAAACTTCTCTGGTGTATTCTGAAAAGAATAGATAAATATCTTGGATTGTGTGGCGTGTTCATCACTGTCTACAAAATCATAGTACCGAAACCCCTGATCATAAACAGTAAGATTCACAGAGAGGTCTCTGTCAGTATCTTGCTGAATTTTACTCTCAGTAACAATGTTGTCAATGATAAAATCTCGATGACGTCTCTCAAGCCGAAATTCATCTAGTACGGTATGTAAAGCAGCTTCAAATGTATAATCTTCATTTCGCCTTTGGTCTTCACCTTTTCTCCTCTGAACGTAATTAGAAGCAATGAGCCTAACTCCATTTTGGAAATAGTTCAAAAATCCTCGTATTTGATTTAATAACCACAATACACTTTGTTCATCTAACTTTGGTTTTTCATTTACAAAATGAATCGCATTAAACTGCTCATTTGAATTATAGCGTATTGCCACAAACCTCTTTTCATCTTGGAGTACCGTGTGATAGGTGAAATCATGAAATAAGAGATTTCTAGTATTATTTTCTGCATCTACAGTTTTGTAACTGTAAGGAAGTCTAAACCTTTCTGAGATCTCGTTTGCTTTCACTTTGAATTGCTCCAGAATGTCTTCCGGCATTTGCACTGGAGGGAGGCCTTCCTCTTCGTTTTTTCTATCCCACTCCAAGTTTTCCCGACTAGGTTCTAATAAGCTAAAGGGAAATCTGTTTGTTTCCAGGCAAGTATGAATTTCATTGAAAAGATGAATAAAGTCTGTTTTCTTATCTAAACCATTTTCTATGATCCTATTCAGAATTCGCTCTTTAGTTGAATCGAATTCGTCGATAAAAATGAGAGCGTCTTTTGTTATTTCGTGTTCATGAAAGAAATAAGATGGTTCTATGATCGTGGTATTCTTGGCAAAGAATTTATCAATACTTAGAAAATATACTTTTCTCTCGTCTGTGAAAACTGGAGGATAAAGCTTTCCAATCCATTGAAAGTCGGAATTCTTCTTAACTGCTTTCTTGCGATCTCTTTTTTTCGGAAAATCTTTAGACAACATTTCGGATACAAACCTCCGGAATTTAGGCTCTAACTTCTCTCTGATATTCTTTTCTGATTGCTCAATCATCTTAAGCTCAAAAGACTTGATTTTACCTGTTCTTGAATTTTTGTAATCTTGTAAATACTTTACTTCAGATCGCAAATTTTGAAATGAACTGTTCTTCTTAAAGTAGTCAGGGATATCACTTTCTACTATGAGAAGGTTATTGATGACCAATTCCTGGTTTGAATCAATAAATAGAACTGATTTATCAAAAATTTCTCCCTTCCCATTATCATAGCATCTTGTTCTAAGAGATTCTATAGGAAGGTTCTTTTTTAGGGAAGTAATGAAAAAGATCTTCTTCTTGCCAAGATGTTCAAGGTTCTCGAAAATGTAATTCAAGATGTGGTAAGTCTTTCCAAATCCGGTTGGAAGATCTAGCAAAAAAAGTCCATGCTTACTTACTTCGTCTGAGCAGTATTTATTGAGTAATTGATCCATAAAAGAACCTTTCGAAACAGGTAATTGGAAATTTAGAAACTTTTATCTTTGATGAAGTACTCCTAATTCAATTAGTTCGCTGAATTTCTCTACTTTCCTCGCCATAGGGTAGACTAAACCAGCCCTGTAGTCAAACAGATATCCAGAATTTGTCTTCTTAAAATGGACTATCAATCAACTCACTCCAACTTAAGTCGTAGTTGTTTTTAAATATTCTTCTGGAAGGTACATTAGTCAAGTAACTTGGACCTTCAGTGAGATAAGAACTCAGGAAAAGGGGTAAATTGACCTATAAGAGTTAATTATTGGGTAAAGTTTGGCTTAGGAATATTCGAGCTACTGAGCCTCACCAAACTGAATTCACAGCAGACATTTATTCGTCAGGTACACAGCTACTTAGGATTATTGAAGTCCTATGGATTTGATTGGCTTTCTTTACCTGTGACAGTAATTGGGTCATTTCTTGGAGTGGAATTCATATAACTAGATCTTATTTTCATTTAAAAACAACGACTCGGCGTTAATTCGTAGCTACCTTTCTGGTATTCAGCACTACTTTCGCTTGGAAAGCCAGATGCAGTTACCTATATGTTTAAGGGGAAAAACAAAGACGACCAAGGCAGTTCAGAACTCAACTTCTTCTTATTAGATCAGGAGTCAGACACAGAGAAGCTAAAAGTTATTGGAGAAAAATCAGAGAAGATATTCAAGGATAGTCTCAATACACTCCAGAATATCATAACTCAATTTGATCCTTTACAAATTCCATCGGTCTTAGCTTATTACACTTCAATTTTTCATCAGACGAAAGAACGACCCCAAGATTTTCTTTTACCCGCATACGTGGAATTCGTACAGGCTTTAACCCTTAAACTTCCCATAGAAAAGTTCGAAGAACATCCAATGCTTGGAAAGCACATAGAGCAATTTCAAAAATCACTATCAGACTTATTCCATGCAGACCTAACTAAAGCATACAAGGAACTCAGCGATCAGGAACAAAATACCGAAAATTATAAAAAGTACATTCAGAGCCATGTACAAGGCAAAACTAAAATCGAACGAGATTGGGCATTCTCTTTTCAGGTAGTAGAATTTGCCAAAGAATTATTTAAACCCCTCAACCAAAAATTTCATGAAATTTATAATGTATCTATCCAGGATTTATTAGAGGAATTTGATAACATAAACAGGATGATTTCAGATAGGATAATCAAACATTCTGAACTGATAAATCCTGCCTATAATGCAAAAACTTGGCAAGAAGCACTCCATGTTTATTGGACTCGGCTTGGTGTAACTCCAGACCCAAAACAGATGGAATCAGAGTTTTTGAAAATTGGCCTAAAATCCGATGAGGAGAAGCTAGCAACTACAATAGGTTTCATATCAAGTCATCATGATTTGAAATTATCTGAAGTTTTTACAATTCATCCAACAGATTTGAAAAACCCAGATACTTGGAATGTTATTGAAGCTGTATCAATATCATTTGGTGATTTAAATGATAAAGAGACTGCCCATTTTTTTATGGATAATCCAGTCTTAAAAAAACCATTCATTTCATTAAAGAAAGACGAATTACAAATCCCTTGCTATTGGAGTTTATCTCACTACAGGATAGAAATAATCGAAAAACTTATACGCAGTTCTCCACCCTTGAACAAGTATTACTTAGACAAACAGATAAAAGGTAAATTTCTTGAAGAAGCCACTCTCAATTTACTAAAGGATAATTTCTCGCAAGCCTCAATTTTTACAAGTAGTGAACTTAGAAATGAGAAGAATACAGATACCGAAAATGATATTCTATTAATATTAGATCATACGGCAATCTTGGTTGAATGTAAATCGGCTGATCTTTCTGATTCATCAAAAAGAGGAAGTCTTAGAAGGTTAAAAGAAGACTTTAAACAAAACATTATCAAAGCATATACTCAATTAGAGTCATTTACGACGTATCTCAAAGCGAATCAGGGGCCGATACGTCTGCCAAAAAAGGGGGGCGGATTTAATGAGTTCGATACAAGTGCTATCAAGCAATGGATTAAACTTATTGTTACACTAAAACCAATGGGTTTTCTGAGCGCGCATACACCAACTTTGCAGAAAGCAGAACTGCTCGACATCTCTGATAGGGATCTTATTTCAACCATTTCACTACCTGATTTACAGATAATAATGAACCTCCTACCAAATCAGGCTCACAAAATTCATTATCTGCAAAAAAGAAAAGTAGTAGAAGAATCATTCAACTATTTCGGTGATGAACTCGACCTCTTAGGATTATATCTAAAAACAAGTTTCAATTTGCCGGAGAACTCAGAAACGAATTGGATCATAAGCGATTTAGCAAGCTCTATATATAAAATCTACAGTACAGGACGATTCTTGAATGATCGAGACGAAAAGCCATCAATTAATACCACCCAATACTTCATGGATATCATCAATTCGTTGCAGGATAGATCGACTCCAGGATGGTCTGTGCTCACTTCCTTTTTACTAAACATCCCTCATGGCGATCAAAAAGAAATTGAAAAAGGTATTCTTAGCTTAAGAGAAGAAAATTTAAAGAATCACCAATTTATTTATGCGAACTATCGTTACCGATTACTTGGGATAGACTATATATTGATGATTTATTTTCACGATTTATCTGATAAAGATGAAAGAGACGAACTCATGTATCAGGTAATGAATCAGCTCAAAGAAGAAAAGGGAATATTAGAGTTTGCTGCAATTGGTTTCAATAAAAGCAATGAACGTTATCCATATAATCTAGTGGGCTATTTCAGCTACAATTCCTAAACCTGTCAATGTCAAATAGTATATCGGATCATCTTTTTTGCCAAAATCTGATGTTTTTTAAAAAAGTCAAGCCGCTGCGTTGAACTTTAGGAATATCAAGCTGTATCCTTATTTACAATCTCCAATATCTCTAAGTCCATAAGATTCCTTAGCAAATGCATCTCCTTGCTAAAGGAGAAAGAAGCTGAAAATGGCGGGATCTTGAATGTAGTTACATCAAAGAGGTTTCCTTAGGAATTATCAAGGTTTCTTAAGGAATTGCCGTGATTTACATGTCAGAATTCGCTTTAGTCAAAACAACTTCCTTAAGCGCTCCTGCGATTTTTTAACGGATGTAAGAGGTATGAATTCATTAAGGCGAGTTTGCTTAGGAAAAGGATCTTACATAGTCGAGTTTCCTTAAGGGCTTTCAAAATTCAACACACCCGCCTTAAGGAGTTTCGGAATAAAAAATCCTAAGCGTTCTTTAAAATTCCTTAGCAAATATCTAGTTTTCTTAAGAAATACGGTGATTCTCTTATCAGCATGCGCTGCAATCATAACGAGCTTCTTAAGCGCACCTCCGCTTTTTTAAAATACCATGTATGAACATTGACTTCAACAAGGCGAACTTGCTTAGGAAAAGCGCTTACGTGGTGTGAGTTTCCTTAAGAGCTTTCAAAATTCAACACACCCACCTTAAGCAGTGTGCGAATAAAAAGACCTTAGCATTTCTTAAAAATCCTTAGCAAATGCACCTCATCGCTAAAGTAGGGAGAAGCTGAAAATGGCAAGATATTGAATGTAGCTACATCAAAAAGGTTTCCTTAGGAAATATCAAGTTTTCTTAAGGAAATGCGGGGGGCTTCATATCAGCATGCACTTACAATGAAAACAAGTTCCTTAAGGAATGGGCATGACATTTCTATTCGACTTCTTAGCCAAGTACAATTATTTGATGAGGTTTCTTGAGGAGTAGCTTAGAAAAATTATATTTTAATAGATATTTCATTTCAAGAAAGGAACGGAATCTCACTTTTCTAGCAAATAGCTTTCCTTAAACCTTATCGATCTGCTCATAAATAATGACTGGTGGCATGTGATATTCCAATCTGACTCCATCAACTAAAAGGCGTTCGGATGATCTACCTCAACACTTATTAGTGGGCAGTAATTTATATGTGGGATAAATTAAAGTTCAATTAAGGAGGTAGCTAAATAAGCGTAAGACACGGAGCCTCTAATCTCCTTAAAAAGGATCATTGAGAGAGCCAACCGTATCGAAGAACGGTCAAGTTCTTAGATTATGGAAGTACTTTGATCACAATTCTAAAAAAGGGATAGCTGATCTTCCCATCAATTATTCTTACCACCAGTTGCCTTGTGAGGAAAACTCATAGCACCCTTCTTGGAAATTGAACAATTCTAATATCACTTATTGGTAGCCTCCAGGTATCCTTCCGAACATTCTCATCAATTATCACCACTAAATAGGTGTAGTTAAGGTAAGTGTGAAGGTATGTTTTTGTACCGATTTGCCATTTTCAGGCACAGAAATATCGTCGAAAATTGACTTTAGAAAGCAGCTTAATTATACTTGTAAGTAATTGATAGACAAATACTTGAACTAGTTTACAATTTCTTTCACCTCAGTTTTCAAATAGTTTACAATGAGTTTCATCTCGCTTTACATCTAATTTACAATGAGTAACAAAACCCTGAACAATTACAGCAAATTACAACAACAAATCGACCAGGTAATCGGCAAGATCGGATTAGACAAAACCATCTTTTTACTGTCAAGTTTTATCGACTCCTCAGACATTGCCGTTTCTCAACCTCAGAAGTTCCAGATGCTATCCCGCTACCTGATTACAGAATGCATCCGCGTCTTCGAACTCAATGACAAACTGTTCTTTACTTCCAACATCCAGGAATACAGAGACGCAAGGATGGTTTGCTATCATTTACTCAAAAAATACACGGGATTGAGCTATTCCAAAATCGCTGAAGACTTTGGATTAACAAAACGGAACATCCTTTACGGGGCTAAAAAGTGTGAGGAGAAGCTATCGGTGCCTTACTACTATGAAGGATTTGTTGAGAAATACGACTTGCTTGAAGGCACTTTCCTGCAATTCATTTCTAAACTATCTCCAAAGGCTGAAGATCATAATTGAAATGCTGATATAAGAAATAGGTTGAGCCAAAAAAAGGACACAAAAACAGGTTCAATTTCGGCTGAAAATATGGAGCACTTTTTGACGCGCTATGAATTGCAACAAAATGGGGCATTTTGACACGATAAAACGGGTATTATCATCCTTAGTGAGGATGAATCAAGATTTTTTTGTCAAACATTAGTTTATACCCTTGGTACAAAAGCGAACCTTGTCTTGTTTCCTCCTCACAGCTAATCTTATCCTCATAACAACAGTGAAAGGAATAGCTAAACGACATCATGAGGCAAAGCTCAATATCAGAAAAGAAAGACTTACAGGAGACGAAGCTCACCATCGAAGAACTAAGACAGTTTGATGGTTTTGAGGATATTGAAGAAGAACAAGGGCAGGAACTCATCGATTTTCTCCATGGCTTTTGCATCCTTATCTACGAAAACTACGTTAGTACACCCAAGACATCACAACATTATGAGCAATAAAAACTTAGACCGGTTCCTGAAGTTCGCTAACAAAAACGTTCGTGTACCCATCAGGAATTCAAGAGATGTCGTCATTTATACCCGTGTATCCTCCAGAGATCAAATGGAGAATGGGGCAAGTTTGGATACACAGATGAAGTACTGTAAGGAATTTGCTCGCAGAAAGGAATTGAATGTTGTTGCTTTCTTTGGTGGCACTTACGAATCAGCGAAATCAGATGACCGAAAGGAGTTTCAACGCATGATCAACTATGTAAAGCGATCAAAGAACGTTGCGGCCATCATTGTCTATTCCTATGATCGATTTTCCCGCTCTGGCAATAATGGAGCGATGATCAGTGAGGACTTACAAAAGAAGTATGGTGTCTCTACTTTATCAGTCACACAGGAAGTCAATCCCGAAAATGCAACAGGGGCTTTTCAAAGAGACATGTTCTATCTGTTCGGCAAGTTTGACAATACCCAAAGAACAGAGAAATCCATCACAGGGATGCGCGAAAAGATCAGAGAAGGACATTGGGTATGGGCTATTCCAATTGGCTATAAGAACTTAAACAAGGGACAAACAGCCGATAAACATGAACTCATTATCACAGAGCAAGGAGAGTTACTCAGACAAGCGTTTCATTGGAAGGCTGAAAGAGATATGCCGACCGTTGATATTGCTAAGCGGTTAACCAATCAGGGATTGAAGATGACAGACAAGAAACTGTCCAAGATCTTTCAGAACCCATTTTACTGTGGCGTACTAACCAGTCGCTTGCTACCCGGAGAAGTATATCGAGGAAAACACATCCCTTTGATTACTGAAGAGCTATTCTGGAAGATTAATGATCCAGACCATAATCATCCGAGAAAGAAGGGATACAAGGTGCAATTACACAATGATAGACTGCCATTGAAAGTATTCACCAAGTGCGATGATTGTGGAGCGCCTATGACTGGTTACTTGGTCAAGAAGAAAGGACTGTACTACTACAAGTGCAGAACGAAAGGCTGCAGCAAAAACAGAAACGCAGATGTAGTCAAACAGGGATTTGAATCGCTACTCAGCAGCTTTCAATTAGATCGCAGATATCAGGACATATTAGCGGCTCAGATGAAGAAACTGTTCTTCAAACTGAATGAGGATAAGCTACAGGAATTAAAGGCTTACAAAGCCAATTTAACAGAGGTTACAGGCAGGTTGGAAACCATAGAAGAGAGATTTGCCATTGGGGAAATAGATCGTCCTATATTCGAGAAATATCATCTTAAATACCAAGGGGAGAAACTGGAAATCGAGGGAATGTTAGAAAATGCCTCAATTAGCAGTTCGAACCTTGAGCAATGCGTAGAATACACCGTCAATTTAAGCGGTAACTTGCTGAAAATGTGGCGAGAAGCAGATATTCTGGGCAAGCAAAATATTCAATCTCTGGTATTTCCAGAGGGAGTCAGGTATAATCGAGAAAAAGACGAAGTTCGAACCGAAAGAGTAAACATATATTTCAGTGTAATACCCACACTATCAGCTCATTACAGAGAGGAAAAAGAAAAGGGAAAGTACTCTAAAAATACTTTCCCCCATTTGGTGGTGCTGAGTGGATTCGAACCACCGACTCACGGATTTTCAGTCCGATGCTCTACCAACTGAGCTACAGCACCCTGAAAAAGTGGATGCAAAAGTAGATAAAACTATTTAACTACCAAGCCTTGTGAGAAAATTGCTCAAAGTAATTTTAAAATGCTCTGCATGCATAATAAATTTACTCTGCATGCATACTATTATTTCACGTCTCCTTTATATTTGAGGACATTAATCCAAATCCATTCTTCATCAGACATGGCTATCGTTGCACAAATCGCCTTCATTTTAATCGCTGGTTTCTTCGGATTCCTGATCTATAAACGCGTCACGCGGATTCGAAAAAACATTCAAATGGGAAGAGACCAGGACATTGCCCCGGATCCGGAGCGATGGTCTAACCTGATCCTCATTGCTTTTGGACAGAAGAAAATGTTCAAGCGCATCATTCCCGCTATTTTCCACCTCTTTATTTATGTGGGGTTTGTATTGATCAATTTGGAGGTACTGGAGATCATCATTGATGGTGTCACCGGTAGCCACCGGATCTTTGCTCCCTTGCTCGGTTCAGCCTACGCCCCGCTGATTTCCTTCTTTGAAGTGTTGGCTGTTTTGGTACTGGTGGCTTGTGTGGTCTTTTTGATCCGAAGGAACGTTATGAAAGTACCTAGGTTCACTAAACCTGAAATGAATGGCTGGCCGGCCATGGACGGAAATTTGATCCTTGTGATCGAGATTGTGCTGATGGTGGCGATCTTGTCGATGAATGCAGCGGATTTGGTGTTACAAAGTCGGGGAGCAGATCATTATCCGGTGACCGGAGCCTTTTTGGTCAGCAGTAGCATGACTGGACTATTTTCGGGATTGGGAGATGGAGCCCTTGTAATTGTGGAGCGGGCCGCCTGGTGGTTCCATATTGTAGGCATTTTCGCTTTTGCCCTTTATGTTACCTATTCCAAGCACCTGCACATTTTCATGGCTTTCCCTAACACATATTTCGGGAAAATTCAGCCAAAAGGCCAAATGGACAACATGCCTGAGATCACCAATGAGGTAAAAATGATGTTGGGTATGCCAGCCGAAGGAGATCAGGCACCACCCCCTGAAGGCATGAAATTCGGAGCGAAAGACATCAACGATCTGAGCTGGAAAAACCTGATGGATGCTTATTCCTGTACGGAATGTGGACGTTGTACCTCAGAATGCCCTGCGAACCTGACCGGTAAGAAATTGTCCCCTAGAAAAGTGATGATGGACACCCGGGACCGAATGGAAGAAGTCGGATTGTCGCTCGATAAAGGTGGAAAAGGTTTGGAGGATGGTAAGTCATTATTAGGTGACTTCATCACCAAAGAAGAGATCAATGCGTGTACCAATTGCAATGCTTGTGTAGAAGCTTGCCCGGTCAGCATCAATCCCCTGGACATCATTTTGCAGATGCGTCGATATGTTGCCATGGAAGAGTCTGGTTCGCCTGCTTCATGGAACTCCATGTTCCAAAATGTAGAAACCAATTTCGCACCATGGAAATTTTCGCCACAAGACCGCTTCAACTGGGCGGAAGAATTAAAAGATAAAGCTTAATCCTATTGATAAATTATCGTCACACTGAGGCTCTCGCCAGCCAGCCGGCTTGGCAGGAAGTGTGACAGATATTAACAAATAGGATCATAACCCAATAAGAAAAAGAAATTATGTCAGAGATCATTATTCCCACCGCATCAGAATTTGCCGCAAAAGGCGAGACCCCAGAAGTATTGTTTTGGGTAGGATGCGCGGGTTCGTATGACGACCGTTATAAAAGCGTTACCAAAGCCTTTGTGAAGATCTTGCACCATGTGGGCATCAAATTCGCGGTTTTAGGACCAGAAGAAACTTGTACGGGTGATCCGGCCCGACGTGCAGGAAATGAATTCCTGTTCCAAATGCAGGCCATGGCCAATATTCAGGTATTGGATGGCTACGGGATCAAAACCATTGTCACGGCTTGTCCACACTGTTTCAATACGCTGAAAAACGAATACCCTGATCTGGGTGGAAACTATGATGTAATCCATCACTCTACCTATTTACAGCAGCTGATCGATTCCGGAAAGGTGTCCCTGAAAGGAGGAGGAACTTTCAAGGGCAAGAAAATCACTTATCATGATTCTTGTTTCCTGGGACGTGCTAACAACGTCTATGAAGCCCCTCGAAAAGTGCTGGAAGCTTTGGACGCAGAGCTGGTAGAGATGAAGCGTTGCCGAACCAAAGGCTTGTGCTGTGGTGCTGGCGGAGCTCAGATGTTCAAAGATGCAGAGCAAGGAGACAAAGAAATCAACATCGAAAGAGCGGAAGAAGCCCTGGATACTGGTGCCAGTACCATTGCCGTAGCTTGTCCTTTCTGTATGACGATGATGAGCGATGGCGTGAAAAACAAGGAAAAAGAAGATCAGGTACAGGTCCGGGATTTGGCAGAGCTTATTGCCGAATCGGTAGACGCCTAAAGCTTGAAGTTCATAGTTTCTGAATAAAAACTCCCTTTGGAAACTTTCCGCCAGACTCCTTTGTAATACGTTTACGAAAGTCTTTTCACTACATTTGAATCATGAGAGCGGAATTTGAGGAATTACCCGGGCACGCCAGGTTATGGGTGTACCAGGCCGATCGTTCATTGAGCAAGGAAGAAGTAGAGCTTCTTACGAATATCACGGCGAACTTCGTGGAACAATGGCAAGCGCATGGCAAGTCTTTGAGGGCTTCCTTTGAGGTGCGTTACGACCAGTTCCTGGTCCTTGCTGTTGATGAGTCTTACAATGGAGCGACTGGCTGTAGCATTGATAGTTCGGTACAATTGATCCGGACACTGGAGCAGGAATTGAATTTATCATTCCTGGATCGCAGCAAAGTAGCGCTACTACAAGAGGACAAAGTATCCCTGGAACCATTGGCCGATTTGAAAAACCTGGCTACTCAGGGAACGCTTACCAAAAGCACAGTCGTATTTAATAATTCGGTGGCTAGTATGGAACAATACCGCGAGTCATGGATGGTTCCTGCAGGAGATTCCTGGTTGAAACGCTATTTCCGGTAGGGTTTTTGCATACTGTGCTGTTGTAAAGTTGTCTTAAAACACATCCAATTGCGTCATTTCGCCGTTTATTTAAAGTTACAAACCTATTGAAGCTATGAGGATTTTTGCCCTGATCATGATTGTGATCCTTTCTGCTTGCGGGTCGCTGGAAAAATCAATGACCAAAGGTGATTATGATGACGTCATTCGTCGTTATGCTGAAACATCACCAGAAAAGAATGATTCCGAAGTAAATTATCAGATTGCCGAAGCTTTCCGGAAATCCAATCGGATCGCGGAAGCAGTTCCGTTCTATAAAACTTCCATCGATCAGGGACACGATGATGAAACGGCTTATTTCCACTATTCCAAAGCCCTTAAAGCCAATCAGCAATACGATGAAGCGGAGAAAGTGCTTCAAACCTATGTGAAAGATGGTCGTAATGATCAGGTGATGGAATTGGCCGATAAGGAGCTGAGCAACCTCAATGATGTAGATGACCTGACCAAAAAAGACAATTATTACCGGGTCAAGAATTTGGAAGACATCAATACCCCAAATGCGGAATACTCTCCGGTCTATAAAAATAATTACCTCTATTTCACCTCCAATCGTGACGGAGGAAAAATCTATCGCAGTACAGGAACCCCGTTCACAGACTTGTACCGCATCAGAACCAGAGGTGCGAATGTGAACCTCAAAACCCTCGAAGCACTCGATCCGCTGATCAATGATCCTACGGTAAATGAAGGTTCTATTACGATCTCACCAGACGGTCTCTCCATTATCTATGCAAAAGGGAACACAGGAAAGGCTACTGGTACCAACGAAGTAAACCTTTTCTTTACGCGTTATAGAAATGGCAAATGGCTGGAGCCTAGACCTCTTTCTATTAACGAAGGAGATTCCTGGGATTCTACGCCTATTCTGAGCAATGATGGCAAAACATTGTATTGGTCTAGTACCAGGCCCGGTGGCCATGGTGGAGCAGATTTATACTCTGCAAAACTTAATCGCAGAGGTCGATGGGTAGACATCCGCAACATGGGTCCTGACATCAATACACCGGGGAATGAAATGTTTCCTTTTGTGTCACAAGATGGTAGTCTCTACTTTGCTTCAGATGGACATCCAGGGTTTGGAAATCTGGACATTTTCAAAGCCACCCGACGAAGAGGACATATCACCGTTCAGAACCTGGGCAAACCCATGAATTCGCATGCCGATGATTTCGCCTATTTCGAATTCAACCTGACTCGAGGATTCCTGGCCTCTAATCGAAAAGGAGGTAAAGGGGACGATGACATTTATACCTTCATCAATGATGATCCCGATTTGAAGATCGTCAATTACTACCTGACTGGTACAACCGTGACCAAAGACGATGGTGGTGAAAAGATCATTGTGTCGAATACAAAGGTGACGCTCATTGGAGAGGATGGCACCATACTCGATGAGGCCTTTACTGGTGAAGAGGGAGAATTCCGCTTCCGGGTATACGGTGAAGAAAACTACAAACTTTTGGCAGAGAAAACCGATTATTTCACAGTCCGAGACAATTTCTCAACCGTTGGTAAGTCTGTGGATCGCACAAAATTGACTGAAACCATTACAAATGTGGACTTTGAAACAGAGATCCCGCTAGAACGAATTGTAATTGAAAAACCAGTTGTGTTAGAGAACATCTACTACGACCTGGACAAGTCGGACATTCGATCAGATGCCGCATTAGTACTTGATAGCCTGGTGACAATCATGAACGATAATCCAGAGATTTATATTGAGCTGGGTTCTCACACAGATGCCCGACAAACTGACGAATATAACCTGGATCTTTCCTGGAGACGTGCCCGATCCGCAGTGACTTACATCATTAACGCTGGAGTGGATGCCGCGCGGGTAACTGCACGTGGTTACGGTGAGTCTGAGTTATTGATCGCAGAAGCTACTACAGAAGAAGAGCACCAGAGAAACCGTCGAACAGAGTTCAAGGTATTGCGCTACAATCCGCGGGACCGGGAGGAAGACATTCCTAAGGATGGCGAACGTGACGAGTATGACCGATTCTTCTTCGGAGACGAGCTACTGGAAGACGGTAAGCCTTAACGCAAAGGCTTCAATTTAATTTTGTCCAAAATTTTGAATCAACTTTAGCGTCATTCCTGCCGTTCCCGGATGGGACTGTGTTCAGGAATCTCAAAATTAGAAGTACTAAATGATATTGAGATTCCGGCATTCGCCGGTGGCCGGTGCCATCAGAATGACGAATACTTTTATTATAGTGCTAAAGTTGATAGATGAATACAGAATTTATTTAGGGCCGATCAACTTAACATAGTACTCTAGTGAATTGAAAATTTACTTTAGGACAGTTCGTAATTCCCTGCAAGCTTTCACATACCCATAATTTCTGATTTCTTTGCAGCAAAAAAACACGCATGAGTGGTCGATATGCCCAGCGGGGAGTTTCCGCCCAAAAAGAAGATGTACACGCTGCGATCAGCAAAATCGACAAAGGCTTGTACCCACAGGCCTTTTGCAAGATCGTTCCTGACCACCTGACCAACAGTGAAGAACACTGCATCGTTATGCATGCGGATGGAGCAGGCACGAAATCCTCTCTTGCTTACGCTTACTGGAAAGAAACAGGTGATTTGAGTGTCTGGAAAGGCATTGCCCAAGATGCGATCATCATGAATGTGGATGATCTGTTGTGCGTAGGTGCCGTGGATAATATCCTCTTGTCAAGCACGATTGGCCGAAACAAGCAATTGATCCCCGGAGAGGTCATTTCGGCGATTATCAATGGTACCGAAGAAGTACTACAGATGTTGCGTGACAATGGTATTGGCATTACCTCAACCGGAGGTGAAACGGCGGATGTAGGTGACCTGGTGCGTACCATCATCGTGGATAGTACCGTCACAGCCCGGATGAAAAGAGCGGATGTGATCAGCAATGACAACATCCGTCCCGGTGACTTGATCGTTGGATTATCATCCTATGGGAAAGCTTCTTACGAAATGGAGTACAATGGCGGAATGGGCAGTAATGGTCTTACGTCAGCCCGACACGATGTATTTGATCACAGCTACTTCGATAAGTATCCTGAGACGTACGATGGATCAATCGCCAAAGACCTCATCTATTCTGGGAATAAGCAGTTGACTGATGCTGTTGAAGGATCTGAATTAGATGCTGGTAAACTGGTGCTTTCTCCAACAAGAACCTATGCACCAATCATCAAACAAGTTTTGAGGGAGCTCTCCGGTCAAATCCATGGGATGGTGCATTGTAGCGGAGGAGCACAAACCAAAGTGATGCACTTCATCAAAGACCTGAAAGTCATCAAGGATAACCTATTTGAAATTCCGCCACTGTTTCAATTGATTCATGAGCAAAGCGGAACCGATTGGAAAGAGATGTATCAGGTCTTCAACATGGGCCACCGCTTTGAGATCTACTTGCCCGAAGATTCTGCAGATGACATCATTGAGATCGCAGAAAGTTTCAATGTACATGCCAAAATCGTCGGCAGGGTAGAAGCCGCGGATAAAACCAGCGTAGAGATCCATGGCAAGCAAGGCAGCTTCTTGTATGAATAATCGTCCAGGCATTTGATTAAGAAAATTCACCCTTTGAAAAAGGGGGTGGTCGAAGACGGGGTGATACAAAAATTTGTCCACCAGCCAACAATCCTACCCAGAATAAGCTCTTGAGGTAAATTTTCAATTGAGGAATCCCGTTATTGGAAGTATGTATACTTCTGTCTTTTTTCTATTGCTGCAATTCATCGCTCCTGTTGATGAGACTCCCGCTGAAAAGCCATTTGTCATTGTTGAATTATTCACCTCCGAAGGATGCTCCAGCTGCCCATCGGCAGATAAGTTGCTTTCCGAAATTGTAGATGAACAACAATCGGATGTAGAAGTAATCGGTCTATCTTTTCACGTCGACTACTGGGATTACATCGGATGGAAAGATCCGTACGCACGCAGGGCATTTACGGACCGTCAAAGAGCCTATGCAACCAAGCTCAGAAGCTATCAGGTTTACACGCCACAGATGGTTGTAAATGGTAAACATGAGTTTGTTGGATCGGACCGACGAACCTGGGCAAGAGTGCTGACTACAGAAAGTAGCGAAAATCCATCATTCAAATACGAACTGGGCACAATTACTAAAAGTAAAGATCAATTGTCGTTTTCCGTAAGTACCGAAAATCAAAAAGACCTGTTGATAAATGTGGCTATTATAGAGCGAGGACTCTCCCAACAAGTGACACGTGGCGAAAACCGAGGCAGAAAATTGAGTCACGATAACGTGGTTCGCGCTTACGACATTCAACCTGTAAGCCAAAAGAACCTGGGCTTATCTATTGGTATTCCAACTGACCTGGATGAATCCAATAGTTCTTTAGTAGTGTATTTCCAGAAAGCCAGTAATTACGAAATAGTAGGCGCTCAGCAGATCGCACTTTCGAGCATTTAAGTTCTTATTTCGGGTATATTTGGAAATATGACTTACGTCTTAATTTTCCTGGCATTTCTGCTCCTTGCAGGAGGGATCGTATTTTCGGTTTTGCCACCAATACCGGGTCCAATATTATCCTACCTCGCACTGATTTGTGCGCATAACAGTAGTCCTGAGGCTGCTTTTACGAATACTACTTTAATTATCTGGGCCATCGTCGTGCTGCTGATCCTTATTGCCGATTACTCCCTTCCCGTCATGGCCACCAAGAAATTTGGCGGCACGAAAGCAGGCATTTGGGGCGGTATAATTGGTACAGTTGCAGGGATCATTGTACCAATTCCATTCGGCATTATTCTAGGCCCACTTTGCGGTGCGATCATCGGTGATCTGATCGGTGGTAACCGCATTCAGGCAGCCGTGAAGTCAGGCTTTGGTTCCTTCATGGGATTTATACTCGCCACTAGCCTAAAGGTGCTTATCTCCGTCTGGATAGGCGTGGTAATCCTGATCCGCCTGGGTGGCTTTGCGTATGATGCGCTGTTTTAGGGCGTTTCGAGCACCTCAACGCCCTACCGCACCTTGAGATTCTCGAAGGTTAAGGCCCTTGTCCGTCTCAGCGTTTAATAGCTTACAAGTACACTGAGGTCCTCGAGGTGTACTATTATCAATAAAAAGCATCCTTAAACCACTTCACCTCTCCCGTATCTGAACGTATGGATATCACATCGAAACGGATGTCTCTTTGCCAATTGATGGCGTGGATGTAGTGATCGGCGACTTGAATAATGCGATTGCTTTGTTGTTGGGACACAAAAGCTTCCGGTTCTCCAAAATCCCCAGTCTTCCGAAGTTTTACCTCTACGAAGACCAATAGAGAATTGTCCAAAAGACTGATGATGTCCACTTCACCTTTTCCATGTCGGAAGTTTCGTTCCAGGATTTCATAGCCAGCATCGATCAAAAATGCTTCTGCAAGGTCTTCTCCATGGGTTCCTGCATTTTTCTTAGCATTAAACTGATCTTTAAAGTTTTTATTTATAGACAACTCCTTTAATTTTGTGTCACTACAGTCGCCCGACTGTAGCCTTTAGTTGTTTTGGGAGCAATCTGATTTTTATCGGGTTGCTCTTTTTTTTCTCGAAGAGTTATTTCTCCAACAATACCTTCTTCCCCGTCCTTGCGCTTTCCTTTGCTGCATCCAGAATTTCGACGACCAGTAGGTTGTTTGCTAAGGCCGAGACATCATGATCTTCAATCTTGAATCCATCTTTGATTACGGAGGTGAGCAAAGCAAAAGGATCATTGATTGCTGCGGGTAAAGGATCGGCTTTCATGGCCGTTGCCCGGTCCTCGCCGGCCAGTCTTACGCGCATATCTGAGCCATTGTCACTGATGACATATCCGGTGGCGCCATACACCTCCATGTCTTTTCTGTTAAAAGGCCAGTTCCACGAAGCTTCCAAAATGGCCGTCATGTCTTCATATTCGAGCAGGATCACTGCTTCATCATCGACCTTGGGATATTTTTCAGGCTTGTAAGTTTTAGTGATGGCCGTCACTGAAACAGGTCTTTTGCCCTGTGTGAGCCAGGTCGTCAGATTCGCGCCGTAACATCCAAAATCCGTTACAGCTCCGCCTCCGTTTTGTACGGGATCCGTTAACCAATCGAGGAATTCCTGATTGACACCTATTTCAATCGGACCTTCATGTCCATCTCTGACAATTACTTTTCTAAGTGTGCCAAGTTTGCCAGCCCGGACCATTTCATAGGCTTCCTTATTTGTAGCGTACCAGGAAGTTTCGTAGTTCGTGAGTAAGTGGATATTGTGCTGCTTGGCCAATCGGGCCATTTCTGTGGCATGCTCCATGCTTACTGCCAAAGGCTTTTCCACCATCACATGGATACCTCGGGGTGCGAAGAATTGCACCACTTCTAAATGCTCATAAATGGAACCAAATGCAGTTACGGCTTCTACATTCACTGCCTTAACCATGACTTCCATCGTTGGATAGACCAGGTCCATCGACATATTGTGTTGTTTCATGTATCGTTGTGCCAGGTCCTGATTCGGTTCCACAATCCCGACAATTTCAATGTCGCCACGGTCTTCTCTGCCGAGAATCCAATGAACGTGTGTATGGGTAAGTCCTACAACACCAACTTTTAATGGTTTTTTGTTTTGAGCATTCAGGTTAACCATGCTCAGGAGCATCAAGAGGGGTAAAAAAAATCGGATCATAATTAGCAATCTAAAGGCTAGTTGTGATCCTTCAAAATCAACGTTGCTTCCAAATAAAAAATCCCGACTATGAGCCGGGATTTTTAAGACATTTATGTAAACAAAATTTAATTCGCTGCTAAGTCGACGCTTCTTTTGATGAAGTTGGTCAGGCTCTCTCCATCCAGCATGCCTTGCGAAAGCAGTGCAAGGTCATAGGCCTGCTTGGCCAGGGCCACTTTATCATCTTCATTTTCAGCATCGATGATTTTACGGGTAATGGCGTGGTTCGCATTCACCGCTACAGACAAGTTCAAAGGCATATCTCCAAACATCATGGGTCCGCCACCGCCAGTTGCCTGCATGTCTTTCATACGTCGCATGAATTCTGGCAAAGTCACCGCAACGGGTAGGTCATCAGTAGCCATCGCTTCTACGCTTACCATGTTGCTTGTATTGTTGATCGCTTTTTCAAACAGCTCTTTCACGCTGGTTTTTTCGTCATCGCTTAATACAGACTCCTGCGTCTCGCCTTTATCAATCAGTTTATCAATAACATCAGAATCTACTCGTTTGAAAGTTACTTTCTCAAACTTCTGCTCTACATTCTGGATGAAGTGACTATCCAAAACTTCGTTTAGAACCAGCACATCGTATCCTCGTTTCTTCGCCGCATCCACATAGGTGTGCTGCTTCGCCTGATCGTTCGTGTACAAGAAGACCGAAGTTTCGCTCTTATCTACCTGCGTGGCTTTGATATGTTCTTTGTACTCCTCGATGGTGAAAAACTTCTCATCGATGTTCTGTAATAAGACAAAATCTTTGGCTTTCTCCTGGAATTTTTCTTCAGAGATCAGTCCGTATTTTACGAATAAACCAATGTCATTCCACTTGTTCTCATACCCTTCACGGTCTTTCTTGAACAACTCGACCAGCTTATCCGCTACTTTCTTCGTGATGTAGCCATTGATCTTTTTCACGTTACCATCGGCTTGCAGGAAGCTTCGGGATACGTTCAAAGGAATGTCCGGAGAATCGATGGTTCCGTGCAGCAATTGCAAGAAATCAGGAACAACATCCTTTACCTCATCGGTGATGAACACCTGACGAGAGTACAGTTGGATTTTGTTTTTCTGCATCTCGAAATCCTTTTTCAACTTAGGGAAATACAGGATTCCCGTCAGGTTGAATGGATAATCGACATTCAGATGGATCCAGAACAATGGATCTTCTGAGAAAGGATACAGGTCCTTATAGAACTTCAGGTAATCCTCGTCTTTCAGGTCGTTAGGAGACTTGGTCCAGATAGGCTCGGTATCATTGACCATGTTGTCCTTCTTGACCGTCTTGTATTTAGGCTTGCCTTCTTCATCCTGGCCATCTTCTACGCTTTCGTCTTTGGTTCCGAAGCGGATCGGCACAGGCATGAATTTGGAATATTTATCCAGGATGCCCTGAATTCTGTGATCTTCCAAAAACTCCTCACTGTCGTCGGCAATGTGGAGGGTGATCTCCGTTCCACGAGTTTTCTTTTTGACCGCAGAAATTTCAAATTCTGTGCTACCATCACAAACCCACTTGGCACCTTCAGCGCCTTCTTTATGAGAAAGCGTTTTGATTTCTACTTTTTTCGCTACCATGAAGGCAGAGTAGAAACCAAGTCCAAAGTGACCGATGATCTGCTGGTCTTCACCTTTGTCTTTGTACTGCTCCAGGAACTCGGTGGCTCCTGAGAAGGCGATTTGGTTGATGTATTTTTTGATCTCTTCGGCAGTCATACCGATGCCTTTATCAATGATCTTGATGGTCTTCTTGTCTTTGTCGACCTTCACATCAACGGTCAGGTTACCCAATTCACCCTGGTATTCACCGAGGGAAGCAAGGCGTTTGATTTTTTGTGTGGCATCAACGGCGTTGGAAACCAACTCCCTTAAAAAGATTTCGTGATCGGAATAGAGGAATTTCTTGATGATCGGAAAGATATTTTCCGTGTGTATAGAAATCGAACCTTTTTCTTTCATCGCTTTTGATTGGATTGCTTGAATTTGGTTTCCTGCTCACCAAATACTGTTCCATCAGCGAAAAAGTGACTTTTTGTCAGTTTGCAACGGTCCTGTCAGGATGACAAAATGTCGAAAACCTGTTTTGTGGGTTACATTGTGGCTGGATTGGGAGATAATAAGTTGCCTAAGTTTGTGTCTTCACAAACTTGCATTGAAGTAGGATTAAGAACGTTTTAGAGGACTCAAATGATCGCATTAGTCCTCTACGGCACTATTACTGTCGAAGGAACGGAAGATGCTATAGTTGATGGTCAAAAAACGCAAGTACAGCTGGGATTCTACCTCAATCGATCCGCGCTACGAACCAGGTTTTCGTCTTTCCGGATGAACCGGTTGGCAATAGAATTGCAGATCAGGGCAACAATAGGAAGGTAAAATCCGATCTCATATTCTCCTCTGGCTTCTTGATTTACCAAAAGTTCTGCTTTACTGATATAGACGAACAAAGCAACCAAAAAGGAAGCAGCGATCACCAATGAATTGAGTGCGCCCAATTGGATTTGTCTGAGCCTGTTTTTGTATTGGAAGATAGAAAACAAAGCGATGCCAGCTCCTACAAACAGAAAGATGGACAGATAAAACGTCTGCTTCACATTGATCAATTCACCTCTGGAACCATCTGCATTGATTTTTTCATAGCGCAGCTCATACACGTTGAGCTCAGCTCTTTCTTGCTTTTGGGTGTCTGTTTCTGACCAGAAAGGAAAAAACAAAGCAGCGATCAAAAGGATGGCGGCTACTAGCAAAAAGATGGATTGTACTCGCTGGATCATTCGCTGTGGATTTTTAAGGAGGGCAAAATTAGGGAATAGTGCGAAATTTTCCTGATCCGAATAAAAAAGGGTGATTCATTCGGTGATTGAACCCTTAAGTTTGCACTCCAATGCGGTTCTTTGTCGACATTTCATACAAGGGGACGGTCTACCATGGCTGGCAGGAGCAAAACAATGCGATCACGGTGCAGCAGGTGATCAATGACAAGCTTTCGCAATTGCTTAGGACCGAAACGAAATGTGTGGGTAGTGGCAGAACAGATACCGGTGTTCATGCGAAACAACAGATCATCCATTTTGATGCAGAAGAAACTCTGGACCTTGACCGTTTTCTTTACAAACTCAATGCGGTCTTACCTGAAGACATTGCTGCAAATGCAATTCGAGCAGTAAATAAAGAGGCCCACGCACGTTTTGACGCTACCAAAAGAAGCTATCACTACTATCTGCATGCGAAAAAGACCCCTTTCAAAAAAGATCAGTCCTTTTTCTTTCCACATGCGTTGGATTTAGCAAGCATTGAAGAAGGCTGCAAAATATTTAAACAATGGACCGATTTCGAGTCTTTTAGTAAAGTGAAGACGGAAGTGAACCATTTTAATTGTGAGATCTTCGAAATTGAGTGGCAAATGGAGTCCAACGGATATATTTTCTTTGTTTCAGCGAATCGTTTTCTTCGTGGAATGGTTAGAGCTATGGTGGGGACATTGTTGGACATTGGGATCGGCAAACTAACTCCCGGCCAGTTGGTCACTATTTTGGAAAAGAAGGACCGTCGAGCGGCGAGCCGATCGGTACCGCCACAAGGTCTTTTTCTTTCATCGGTGATTTATCCAAACGACATATATCTATAGCATTTTGGAAAAAGAAAAAGCAATAAGCGGCAATATTGTTGATTTTAAGATTCTGAAGCGACTTTTCACATTCGCCAGGCCTTACATGAAGCAATTTTATATTCTGATCTTCCTGACCGTGTCCATGGCCATCGTGGTACCGCTGCGTCCATTCCTGATCCAGCTGACGATCGATGAAGAAATTGCTTCCGGAGATTATCAGGGAATGTTGATGATGATCATCATTTTGGTGGTCTTATTGATCATTCAGTCATTCATGCGATATTCTCATACGTTTCTTTCCAGCTGGTTGGGGCAATATGTGATCCGTGACCTAAGAATCAAATTGTTCCGACACCTGCAGAAATTGAGACTAACTTTCTTTGACAATACGCCTATAGGTAGATTGGTTACAAGAAATGTCTCGGATATTGAGACCCTGGCTGAAGTTTTTAGCCAGGGCATAGCGATGATCATTGGTGACCTGTTACAATTATTGGCAATCATGATCTGGATGTTCGCCGTTGATTGGCAATTGGCGTTGATCAGTATGTCAACCATCCCAGTGATGGTCATTGCTACCTACATTTTTAAAGAGAAGATCAAAGCTTCTTTCAACGAGGTACGAACGGCTGTATCCAACCTCAATTCCTTTGTGCAGGAACATGTGACGGGTATGAACATTGTACAGATCTTCAATAGCGAACAGGAAGAACACAGAAAGTTCAAAGAGATCAATGAAGAGCATCGCAAATCCAACCTGAAGTCGGTGATGTATTATTCCGTGTACTATCCAGTGTCGGAAGTGGTGCAAGCGGTTGCCATCGGTCTGATTGTCTGGTACGGGGCCGGTTTAGTTATTGACAATGTGGTGGAGACTGGCGTGTTGATCGCATTCATCATGTGGATTCAAATGTTTTTCCGACCCATACGGATGATTGCTGACCGGTTCAACACACTGCAAATGGGGATCGTTTCTTCCAACAGAATTTTGGACCTGCTGGATAATAATGATCACATTCCGAATGAAGGAAAACACATTGTTGCAAACCTGAAAGGTGAGGTGACCTTCAATGATGTCTGGTTTGCTTACAAAGAAGAAGACTGGGTACTAAAAAACATCAATTTCAGTGTTAAGCAAGGAGAAACCCTGGCCATTGTTGGGGCAACCGGAGCTGGAAAGTCTTCCATCATCAATCTGCTAAATCGATTTTATGAGATCAATAAAGGGAAGATCGAGGTGGATGGTGTGGATGTGACCAAGTATGACCTGGATAATCTAAGAAGTCACATTGCCGTGGTATTGCAGGATGTATTCCTGTTTTCCGATACCATCTACAATAACATTACCTTGAAAAATCCTGACATTAGCAGGCAGCAAGTGATCGAAGCTGCAGAGTTGGTCGGAGCGCGCACGTTTATTGAGCGGCTACCTGGAGGGTTTGATTACAATGTGATGGAACGTGGGGCTACCTTATCGGTTGGGCAAAGACAACTGATCTCTTTTGTGCGCGCCATGGTTTACGATCCCAAGTTGATCGTCCTGGATGAAGCTACTTCGTCCGTTGATAGTGAAACGGAAGAATTGATCCAGAAAGCTATTCAAAAGCTGATGACTGGACGTACATCTATTGTCATTGCACACCGCCTTTCGACGATCCAAAATGCCCACAATATTCTGGTACTTGATAAAGGTGAGATTGTTGAAAGTGGCAATCATGAGGCCTTGCTGAAGCAAAAGGGGCATTATCATCAACTGCACCAGATGCAGTACCGGGAAGTGCTAGCCAGTTGAACCTGGCGTAGATTCAATTTTATTGGTTTCAAATACACTGACGGATCCATGGAATTTATGCTTCTATAACCCCTTAATTGACCCTAATTTCAATGTGATTAGTCATTTGAAAATAAACTTTTTATTTACTGATTACCATTGAATTCATGATGCAACCAATAGGAAACTAAAATATCAAAATCATGAATTCAATTAAAAATTGGAGGATTCTTGTCCTTCAGAATGCGTATTTATGCATTATTCTGAGTACCGTCCTCCTAAGTTGTAATGAACAAGTTCCCACTATTTATAGCGATGTTGATTCGGAAGTGGTTTACATTGATGAGGAGGGAAACGCCATCATCGTACAATTAAGAAACAACATAGAATAAGAGTTCAGATCCTTCAACACATTGGAGGAGTATGACGAAGAGGTAGCATTAATTGCCGTTGAAACAGAAGGCACCATAACCTTGAATAAGGACCTTTACCAGAGGTCGAGTCATTATTTTACTCCTTTTGAAATTAGTCTTTTCGATAATGGTGGAGAAATTGAAGTAGAAAATGAAAAATTTAAGGCTACTAACACCACACTTTTTATTGCGGATGAAACGGGTAATTGGGAGATTTCTGAATATTATGGCATTGAAGGCGATGCTAGTTTAAAGGAAACGGCAATGGTCGATGAATTTTGGTCAGCTGGAATTGTTAGAAGCATATGAATTCAAAAACCCGTCGGCTATTGCATTATATGAAGGCATGTCCAATGCAGGCGAAAATGGTCGATTGGAAGATTACGATGGCTTCGTTATTCCCATCGTAAGAAGAAACGTTCAGGGGGATAGCTCCCCGTGAATATTTAGCGCAAGAGTTCCAATATATTCCTGCTCCTTTCTTAAATACTCCTGCACGTATTTGGCTCAGATTGATTGTTTTTAATGAAGAGTATACCCGATTTGGTTCAAGAGCTAAAATGGGGACGACTCTGCAATTAAGGGATCTTGATACTTATGGAAATTTCATTCATAATCAGTGGGTTACACCATTTGGAGGAGGGTCCGGATTTCTCAATGGCAATCCCGGCGTGGTACCATTCGTGGAAGCTGTCGGATTTACCCATGTTACCACAACTGTTTCGGGATTTCAGTGGAGCGTTTATCGGGACAATGTTTCCAGAAGGAATCGCAGATCAATCGAAAGCAGTCACCGCGTTGTATATGGAGTTCCTGGCTTGAATAATATTGGTGTTAATTACTCGTTCCTCATCACAGGTCCAATTGAAGTTGAAGTTCCCAGATTCAACTAAATCCTACGAGATTGAAGTCTTGAATAAAAAAGTAGCCATCCTTATGGATGGCTCTTTGCTAACCAAATCTAAAATGTTTCTTTATTCAGCGGAACGACGTTCGTAGCTGAATCCTCCGCCTGTTCCATTATTACCCTCGCTCCAGGAGGTGAATTTGATGTCAATGTAAACATCATCGGTGATCAGGTGAAGCACCATGTTTTTGTCTACTACTTCTTTAGGTTTGACCGTAGTTCTGAATTTATCGAAAGTTAAATTTGCAATGCCTTGCTCGGTTGTTCCGAGAGCCCATTCTGTATCTACCGGGCTGTTATCTTTATCAGACATGCTCTCTGTTGCTGCATTGTAGATCTGCCCACCCGTGTTACCTCTAGTGATCCATACATTGTCCGTAATGCGATCCTGATTGGCTTCTTCTGTCGGATCTGCACCATCCGATTTGGTGAAGGTGATGATATCGCCCGCGTAAACAGTAAATCCATCATTGATATCGCCAGAATTCACGGTGATTTCAAAAGAAGCTTCTGCCGTCACATCACCGCTGGTAGCAGTGATTGTCCCCGAGATGGTAGGGTTAGTCGCAGCTACAAATAAGGAAGCATCGGCTACTGTTAGTACACCAGTAGTAGCATCTAAGGCTACTGCTCCTACCGGAGTTTGCGAGGCAATTGCCAGGGATACTTCACCCTGGTTTGTAGAAGCGGTGATGGTACCAATCACATCTCCATTCGTGGGATTTTCATCAATACTTGCTTGAAAGTCATCAATGGATACTTCAACGACAACTGCATTTACTGTAATTGTGAAATTCCCTTCTTCAGATACATCACCGTTTGTTGCCCTGATCGTCCCCGTAATGGTCGGATTATCCGCAGCCACAAATAAGGAAGCGTCGGCCACGGTTAATGCACCCGACGTGGCATTAATGGCTACCGCTCCGGCTGGTGTCTGGGATACGATTTCATATGTAACAGAACCGCTATTAGTAGACGCAGAAACGGTTCCAAGAGAAGCACCATTTTCCGGATTCTCGTCAATGCTTCCAGTAAATTCAGAAATACTGACAGTGATTGTTGGCGCCGGATCTTCTTCTTCCGAACAACTAAATCCGAGGACCAACAAGCTTAAAATCAGCGCAATTCTTAATTTTTTCGTTAACATGAGGGCATCTTATTTAGTATACATTACAAGAAAGGCTTACAGAAGGTTTGCTTTGATCCGAAAAGATTTTTATTTGGCGATTGTAACACTGAAAGAAGATTATTGTGTTTGGCTTATAAAAATATCTTTCAGGTTGACGAAAATTCCGTTTATTTTGCGAATCACAACATTAACCCTCTTATGAAGCGTATTCTCATCATTGGAGCCGGTGGCCAGCTGGGCTCTGAACTAACCCTCGCCCTTAGAGAAAAATTTGGCGCTGATCAAGTACTTGCAACAGATATACGACCCCTTTCTGGTGTGTTGCTGGCCGGGCCCACGACCATATTGGACGCCATGGACGCTAACGCATTAAATAGCCTGATTGAATCTTATGATATTGGTCAGGTTTATCATTTGGCGGCCGTTTTATCAGCAAAAGGGGAGTCCTCGCCCAAATTTGCGTGGGACCTTAATATGAATTCACTCCTGAATGTGTTGGAGGCTGGCAAAACTTATGGCTTGAAAATATATTGGCCTAGCTCCATTGCTGTTTTTGGACCTGATACGCCCAAGGAACAAACCCCACAACATACGGTCATGAACCCAACCACGGTTTATGGCATCTCCAAGCAGGCCGGAGAGCAGTGGTGTGCCTATTACCATGAAAAATATAGGGTAGATGTGCGGAGTTTGCGCTATCCTGGTTTGATTGGTTACAAATCAAAACCAGGAGGTGGAACCACCGACTATGCAGTGGATATTTTTTGGAAAGCTCTTCAAGGGGAAACATTTCAATGCTTTCTGTCGTCGGGGACCAGACTGCCCATGATGTACATGAATGATGCCGTAAAAGGTACCATTGATTTAATGGATGCACCCGAGTCGGACGTGAAAATCCGAACGAGCTACAACATGGGGTCCATGTCATTTAGCCCGGAGGAATTGTACGAAGCTATTGTGGCGCAAGTACCTGAATTCAAGATTGCGTATGAACCTGATTTCCGTCAGGCGATTGCAGATAGTTGGCCTGATTCCATTGACGATTCAGAAGCGCGCAAAGACTGGGGATGGGCTCCGCAATTTGACCTTAGTCGCATGACGCAAGACATCCTGGAACATTTAAAAGTTGAGGTTGCCTGATCAATCTCAGTTGTCAGAATCCTATTTTACACTATATTGGTGCCGACCAATAACCGGACTACATGGAAGAATATAAAAACCTGTTGCTCGAAAGAGAAGGTGTACTGCTGACCATCACCATTAACCGTGAATCCAAATTAAATGCCCTTAATCAGGAGACCCTGGCCGAGTTGAAAGAAGCCTTTCAGGGGATTTATGAAGATCATGATATTAGAGGAGTCATCCTCACAGGAGCTGGTGAAAAAGCGTTCGTTGCAGGTGCTGATATTTCTGAATTTCAGGGTGTCAATGAAGTGAATGGCCGTAAATTCTCTGAAGCTGGTCAGGAGATCTTCCAAATGATTGAAGCGTGTCATACGCCGGTCATCGCAGTGGTCGGAGGTTTTGCCCTTGGTGGCGGATGTGAATTGGCCATGGCCTGTCACATGAGAGTAGCGTCCAAAGCTGCAAAATTTGGCCAGCCGGAAGTCAATCTTGGGATCATCCCAGGATATGGAGGGACCCAAAGACTTACCCAACTTATTGGCAAAGGTAAATCCCTGGAATATTCCATGACCGGTGACATGATCGATGCTGATACGGCCCTGAATTGGGGACTGGTCAACCATGTGGGAGCTGGTAAAGAGGAAGCCATGCAAATTGCGCAGGGAATTCTCGCGAAAATTGCTCAGAAAGCACCAATTGCCATTGAAATGGTGATTGAATCCATCAACGCCTATTACAAAGACGGAGAAGACGGCTATCAGGCAGAAGCCAAGGCATTCTCAAAATGTTGTGGCACCGAGGACTTCAAAGAAGGAGCGGCAGCATTCATTGAAAAGCGAAAGCCGAATTTTCAGGGTAAATAAGTCATGCAAAAAAAGCTACTCGGTGATACGGCAATCTACGGGTTGAGTAGCATTCTGGGCCGTACATTGAACTACGTTTTGGTTCCAATTCATTCGAAGTTCTTTCCGCCAGGTGAATACGGCACCTTCACCGAATTATATGCTTATATCGCTTTTCTCAATGTTATTTTCACCTATGGTTTAGAGACATCATTCTTTCGATACGCCACTAAAGAAAGAGAAAAGCTTGCCCAGTATTTTAATCTGGCGCAATCCTCAATTTTTATTACTACGCTAATCGGAGGATTGGCACTATATTTTTCCAGTTTCGGGATCGCCAATTCCTTGGGATACCCGGAGCAGTTAAATGTGGTTAGGTGGCTGATCTTGATCCTGTGCATTGATACGATTGTAGCCATCCCGTTTGCGAGGCTGAGATTATTGGGTAAAGCCAAACAATTTGCAACATTCCGAATAGCTAGTATTTTGCTGAATGTGGGCATTAATGTCTTCTACTTTGTACTTATTCCGGCATTGTTGGAACATGAAATTGTATCAGCAGAAAGTATTCAATGGATTTACAAGCCTGAGTGGCGAATAGAATATGTGTTTCTGGCGAATCTCATCGCAAATGGATTTTTCCTGCTCTTTTTTATCCCTACCTGGATTCAGTTCCGATTTTCCTTTTCAACGGAAGTGTTCACCCCTGTTGTGAAGTATGCCCTACCAATCATGGTACTTGGCCTGGCAGGTGTTACGAATGAAATGCTTTCCAGGGCATTGTTGAAATACATTTTGCCGGAGGGCTTTTATGAAGGTCGTACCAATTTGGCGGCTTTAGGAATATTTGGAGCAGTATATAAACTGTCGATTTTTATGACACTCGCAGTTCAGGCCTTCAAATATGCCTATGAACCATTTTTCTTTAAAAAGGCCGCAGATGCTGATTCAAAACGGATGAATAGCAAAGTGATGACGGGCTTCATCTACTTCACGTGCATCAGCTGGATTTTACTTACGATTATTTTGCCGGAACTGGCACCCATCTTTCTAAGGAGGCCTGATTATCTGGAAGGCCTGTCTATTGTACCCATATTATTGGGAGGAGGTGTCTTTTTGGGTGTTTTTTATAATTTGTCTGTATGGTACAAGCTAACCGATAACAATTGGCTGGGAGCTATGATAAGCATTGGAGGAGCATTTACAACGATCATACTCAATGTCGTATTGATTCCCATATGGGGATATCATGGCAGTGCCTGGGCGGCATTCATCACATTCTTGTCCATGAGTATTGCCAGTTATTTTATGGGTAGAAAACACTATCCAATTCCCTATGAGGTTGGGAAAGGGGTCCTGTATTTGGGGTTAGCATTCCTGGTGGTTATGTTTTTTACGTTTTTTCCGCTTTCAGTATGGATGCGCTATCTGTTAGGCGGAATTGTCGTGATTGTTTACTTTTTCGTGGTTTTCAGACTAGAGAATCTAAAAGATGTCTTGAATCTGCGTCGGCTCTCGTAAATTTGCAGCTTGCCAAAGAATTGTATCAACTAAAAACGTCAATGAACGTTAAGCATTAGTTGAAGTTTCAATCTGCTGATATGCATAAAAAGCTCAGTCTGTTCGTATGCGTTTTGCTTGTAGCCGTATCCGTTTCGTTTGCTCAGAAAGGGAAGAAGGGTAAGAAAACTACTTTGCGGGACCGTACGGAAAATTCTGACCTGAAAGCTGAAAGCGCCTTGATCGAAGCAGAAAAGCAGCTTATACTCGAAAATTACACCAAGTCTTACGAATTGTTTTTAGTTGCCCTGGAGCTCAATCCTTCCAGTGCCGCGATTCACTATAAACTGGCTGAAGTGTTGGTAAAAACCAGCGAAACTGAAAAGGCATTGCCTTATGCGGAAAAAGCCCGCGATATCGATCCTGAAAATAAATACTACCACCTCTTGGCAGCAGAGATCCACAAAAGCATGGGGAACCTGCAGAAGTCTGCAGAGATTTATGAGGATCTGGTAAACAAGATTGAAGGGACGCAACAGTACCTGTATGAGTTGGCCCAGCTTTATCAATATCAAAATGAATTTGCGAAAGCCCTGGAAGCCTATGAAAGGGCAGAGGGCTATTATGGTTTGTCAGAGGCTGTTTTATACGAGAAGCAAAAGATCTATTTGAAACAAGGTAACCTGGACCAGTTGGTTTCTGATTGGGATGAACTGATCAAAGAAGCACCTACCGAATACCGGTACCGATTCAAAGTGGCTGAGATACTGATCTCCAATGGCCGATATGAGCAGGCCCGGGAACGCTTACTGATTGTCCGGAACGATGAATCTAAAGTGGCACAGGTTGACTTACTGCTTTCTGAAATCGAGCGGAAACAAGGGAATCTACCCCAGTCACTCAATCTGCTGGAAACGCCGCTGGAGAGCTCGGACATTGCCATTTCCAGAAAACTTCAATTACTGGGAGGGTTTCTGAGTTATCTCCCAAATGAAGACGTAGAAAAGGAATTGATGAATCGCACCAGAATCCTGGCTGAAAAGTATCCTGAAGAATACCAGGCACAGGCTTTTGCTGGTGATGTACTCTACCAAATAGATGAAAAAGAAAGTGCCGTTGGTTATTACCTGAAAGCGATTAAGCTGAGTCCTGGTAATTTCTCGGTTTGGCAGAATGTGATCAATTTGGAGCTTCAACTTTCGGAGTTTGATAGTATGGTCGCTCATTCCGAGACTGCTCTGGAATACTTTCCGAATCAGGCCATTTTCTACTTCTTTAACGGACTGGGTAATTACGTTCAGAAGAATTATCGGGCGGCGGTAAATGCATTGGAAACCGGTAAGAAGTATACCTCGGACCCCAGTTTATTGGGTGAGTTTTACGGTCAGTTAGGCGATGCGTACAACGCATTACAAAACCACAAGAAATCCGATGAGTCGTATGAAGCAGCGCTGGAAAGAAACCCGAAGAATGATCATGTGCTAAATAATTACAGTTATTTCCTTTCCTTGCGTAAGGAGAAGCTCGAATTGGCCATTTCCATGTGCGAACGCTTGTTGAAGTTACAGCCGGATAATCCTACTTATCTGGATACTTATGGATGGGTTTTGTACGTTTCTGAAGAATATAAGGAAGCTAAAAAGTACCTTAAAAGAGCCGTCGAATTGGACGATTCCGATGGCACAGTCCTAGAACATTATGGTGATGTGCTCTTTCGACTGGGTGAGGTGGCCGAGGCTGTGATCCAGTGGGAAAAAGCAAGTCGTACGGATGAAGCTTCTGATCAAATTGAACAGAAAATCAATGATCGTCAGATCTATGAATAAGCATCTTGTCATTCTTTTTTGCTTAGGATTCGCGTTAGTTTCTTGCAAGGACAAACTGGTCAACTATAATCGGGACCTGACCGTAGATTATTTCACCTTTGACTACATGACGGCCAAGGCCAAGATCAACTATAAGGATGCCCGGCAGAACCTGGCGGCTACAGCCAATATTCGAATTAAGAAAGACAGCCTTATTTGGATGTCTGTTTCCAAAGTGCGTGTGGAAGCGGCACGAATTCTCATCACTAAAGATTCTTTGTTCGTTCTCGACCGGCTGAAAAAACGATATTCCAAACAGGGATTTGATGCGTTGAGTAAGCAGTTTGATTTTGAGATCAATTACAATCTCATCGAATCGGTCATTCTAGGCAATCTGATCTATCCTTATAAGCGTGAACGGCTGGAGAGCTCAGAAGAATACCTGTATTATGATCAAAGACTGGCCAATTTCCTCTTTAACAACTACATAGGCGTCGATACACGTAAACTTGAAAAATTGCTGGTGGAGGACGTAGATACAAAAAGTACGATTTCAGTAAATTACGGTGATTTTAAGGAGGTCAATGCAGAAATCTTTCCTTTTACGATTGCAGCATCCATCAATTATGTGGAAAAAACACGTCAGAACATCGCAATCAATATCGGATTTAGTAAAGCGGAAATTGCTGAAGAGCCGCTCCGATTCCCATTTAGTACTCCTTCGAAATATCGTCGCTTCTAAGCTTCTTATTCTCGTTGCTTTTCTTTTTTTGCCCCTGCTCTCTTCCGCGCAGCGGAATAAAGCTCAGCTTGAAAAGGAAAAAGTAGAAAACCTGCGAAAAATTGCAGAAGCAGAGAAGATCCTAACGGAGACACAATCTGAAAAGAAAGCTAACGTAGGGCAGTTGCAAGCCCTCAATCAGCAGATCAAAGCACGCGAGTCCTTGATCAGTGGCCTGACCGAAGAGATCAGCCTGCTCGATGGTGAGATCCAGGACCTGAGCATCGTGGTGACGGCTCTCCAGCGAGACTTAAAGGACTTGAAGAATGAGTATGCGGAGATGATCTATGCCTCCTACAAGGCCAACAGTGGCTTCAATATCCTAACCTTCCTTTTTTCGGCGGCAACCTTCAATCAATTGTACATGCGGCTGAAATACCTGGAGCAATATTCGGATGCCAGGCAAGTACAGGTAGAGCAGATCCAGGTGGTAACAGAGGAATTGAACCAGCAACGTGGTGAGGTGGAAATCAAGCGGGATGAACAAAGTGTTTTGTTGGATTATCAGTTGAAGGAAAGCAGGAAGCTTCAAGCACTGAAAAATCAGAAAAGTAGCCTGGTGGCCGAATTGACCAAAAAAGAAGGGCAATTGCGGAAAGAGGTAACCAATCGTAAAAAGGCCATCGATCGGCTCGATGCTACGATTGCTGAAATCGTGAGAAGGGAATTGGAAAGCAATAACGCGCCTTCTTCTGTGGCTTCCTTAAGTTTGGAAGAAGTAACGACTTCTTTTGAGCAACGAAAAAACCAACTGGATTGGCCAGTTGCATCGGGGTTCATTTCAAAAAAATTTGGCAATCAACCACACCCCGTTCTGAAGCGTATCCGTACAGAAAATAATGGTGTGGATATTCAGACCAATGAACAAGAGACTGTACGTACGGTCTTTGATGGAGAGGTCAAAATGGTAGGCTACCTACAGGGCATGAATAACTTTGTGATGGTTAAGCATGGCACCTATTTCACGGTCTACTCGAGATTGAAAAACGTTTCGGTCCAGAAAGGTCAAACCATTCAGGCCATGGATGAGATCGGTGAAGTTTACACAGATAATGAAGGCATTTCCGAATTGCACTTTGAAGTTTGGAAAGACACCACCAAACTCGATCCAGAGAAGTGGTTAAGGAACTAGCGTCAGCGCTAGTAATCTGATTACTTTCAACTCGCTCAAGCGATCAGGTTACTTTCGATCTCCTTCCTCAATTCCTTAAAAAACTTTTTACGAACCTTCTCAGAGCTACCGCTGATCAGTGTTGACTTTTTCCCGATGGTTTGAAACGTCTTCAAGGTCTGAGCACAGTACTGCTCGTCTTCCACAATGACCGAACTGATGATATTTTGGGATAAATACGCTCGTAAGTGATTTTGATTCTTGGCAATCAGTGTATTGTCTCCAATCAAAAGTTCATTCAGGTAGATGTTGACCTTGGCCGGGTCCTCCACCCAATTTTTTTCGCCCGCTTCGGCAATGCCCTCCAGAAAATCAACGAGATCGAGTAACCGCTCCTTGAGCAAGAGCACTTGTGGTTTTTGGATCTCTTCGATTTCGTAGAAGTACACGATTTGCTTCAACGTGGCATTGAGCATTTCTTTTCCCCATAACTCATCGCTGGGAATTTTGCCATAGTTCTTCAGGATTTCACTCCCCAACGACTTTTCGGTGATGGATAAGGAATTAGGATTGAATGGAGGCAAAGGCTTGTCCGCAAAAAATGTGTAATCCCAGAAATAGCATTTGAAAGCCATCAATTCAGGAAACTGAAACAAATAGAAGATGGGAATCTCCTTCGCATTGTAATAAACATGAAATTCGTCACGGCTATCATGGTGATTAAAGTAGGATTTTACACCTTGCAAAAAGCGCTCCCAATCGAATGTTTCGAAGGCTTCATATTTAGTGAGCAGACCCGGATTATTATCCTGCAGCATCTCATCCACCGAAAAATGGAATTCTCGGCTGAGTAACTCCAGGTCATCAATGGTTAGAGGAGTCTCTCCTCGCAACCTACGATAGACCCCATCTCTGCTGATGGAGAGTGTTTCTGATAAGGAATTGACGAATTTGTTCTTGTCACCGATTTTTTCAATCAGGTTCTCGAAAAACAATACTTGCTTTTGTCTGGCAATCATGATTGCTAAGCGGATAGAAGTCAGGCGAAAAAAAAGTGAAGCTAATGACTTTCAGTTAAAACATGGTATTGATCGGTTATTTGAAAATTTCGTGCCAGACTTAATTCATTACGGAATTATGCAATATGCTCGTAACGGTGTAGCTTTTTTCCTTATTATCACTGCTCACAGGCCTTCTAGTTTAGCCACCATATAGAAATCCACATGACGAATAAAATATTAATATGCTTACTGATCATTGGGACGATTCTTCCGATGATGGTTCACGCGCAAGATCAAGAGGTGCTTCCGCGATCAAAACATCGGGTGTCCGCGGAATTAGGTTCTTACCTATTTGTGAATTCACTAACCCTAAACTATGAGCCTACACTTTTTGAAAGTGATGCACAGAATTTCAGGATCAATGGAAGGATGGGCCTGGGTTTAGGCTTTGTGCTGGGATTTGATGGCAACCATGGCATCTCCGGAGTATTGGGTGGCGTTACCCTGGATTTTGGCAAAAGAAACAATCATTTTTTGTTAAGCACAGGAATGATTCTAAGCGACAATTTCAACGAAATTGATGATATATCCGTGCAGTTTGATCGACTCGGGACTGCACCGCTGATGGAGATGGGTTGGCGATTTGAAAAACCTACCGGTGGCGTGACCTATAAAATCGCCGGAGGAACACTCGGACTGAGTGTGGGAATAGGCTATGCTTTTTAGCCGCTATGACCATCATTATTTATTACCACATCATTCTGAAAAACAACATGCAAATCATTAAAAGAACTTGCCTTCTCCTGGCCATATGGTGCTTTTCATATCAGGTTTCCTGGAGCCAAACTCCAGAGGAGAAGAAAACTTATAAAAACGCAGTTTATGCTGAATTAGGTACCTGGACGATTGCCAGTGTTTTGACCCTGAACTATGAACGTGAACTACTGAGGGCTGCCTCCGATGGATTCCGTCTGAATGCGCGCATAGGCGTTGGTACGGGATTTAGTTACGGAAGTGATTACTATGCCCTCCGTGGTGTACTAGCAGGAGCAAACATGATCTTTGGAAAAGGAAAAAATCGATTTTTGATGAGTGGAGGCAGGATCATTGCCCAGGAATCAATGGGTTACGGAGGTGAGGCCAGGAGCTTGAATCCCCTGTTGATTGAAATGGGTTGGCGATATGAAAACCCCGCAAAACGATTCATCGCAAAGGTCACTGGTGGAACCATGGGGCTAAGTGTCGGAATAGGAAAGACTTTTTAAGCTGACCGGAAAATAGACTCACTGCTGGTTGGTTGAGTACAAAGGTTCACTGCTGCGATGTATTTTCGCGACGTGAACCTCTTGTACATCATTGATATCATTGGAACGATGGTCTTTGCGATCTCGGGTGCGCTGACTGCTGCTGACAAAAAGTTGGACTTCTTTGGAATTGCGGCTGTTGGTTTCGTTACAGCTATCGGAGGCGGCACGATCCGTGACATCCTTATCGGGAGTACACCAGTTGGATGGATGCTGGACCTCTCGTATATCCTCATTATAGGGATAGGGATCATCATGGCATTGGTTTTTTCCCGACACATTCAAAACCTGAGACGCACCTTTTTCCTTTTCGATACCATTGGTATTTCCGTATTTACGGTCCTGGGCTTACAAAAAGCCCTTGGGATTGGGATCGATCCTTTCATCTCAACCATGATGGGGATGGTCAGTGCCGTCTTTGGCGGGGTGATCCGGGACATCATTTGTAACGAAATCCCATTGATTTTCCGAAAAGAGATTTACGCCCTTACCTGCTTGAGTGGTGGTATTTTGTATGTCGCTTTGCGAGCATTGGACATCATGCAGTTTTGGAACGTACTGATCACGGTGGCTTTCATCGTGACCTTCCGTTTACTGGCAGTCAGATTCAATTGGCAACTAAACGGACAGCACGAATCGGATTCTAACAACTGATCTTTTGCTCCTTCTTACCGATTACGTAACAAAAGCCGTTAAAAATCCATTGAGGGCTATTCGGATATGATTTAATAACTATCTTTGATTTTCATTTGAAGACAAAAACAAGGTCAAAATGGAAAATGTAATAGCATTAGGATTACCTGGCGGCCCGGAATGGATACTGATCGTGCTTGTCATCATCATTTTCTTTGGCGCTAAAAAGATCCCTGAAATTGCTCGAGGATTCGGTAAAGGAATCAGAGAATTTAAAGATGCGACCAAGGAAATCAAGACCGAGATCGAAGACACAACGAACGAGGTAAAGAAAGACTGATCCCCTTCTTCATTTTTTATAATCATCGGATTTAGACAATCCCACTACAACCAGTCTGCATCCAACAGCACTAGTGGAACATAACTATACTACCCTTACCGATATTCGGAAGGATATAAGGAGTGGTGTGATCACCGTAGAAGCATTAGTTAGCCACTATCTTAAAAACATAGAGGCCAATCGGTCATTAAATGCCTTTCTGGAAGTTTATGAAGAAGAAGCCCTGATTCAGGCTAGGTTGATTGATCAGAAATTGGCCAATGGCAAGGCCGGAAAACTGGCCGGACTGGTTGTGGGGATCAAAGATGTGATCTGCCATAAAGATCATGTGGTGACTGGTGGCAGTCAGATTCTGAAAGGTTTCATTTCACAATTTTCTGCAACTGCGGTAAAGCGACTCCTGGCGGAAGATGCGATCATCATCGGCAGGCAAAACTGTGATGAGTTTGGTATGGGTTCTTCCAATGAGCATTCCGCTTATGGACCAGTGAAGAATGGTATTGACCCTGAAAGGGTACCAGGCGGTTCTTCCGGCGGATCGGCAGTAGCTGTCCAAATGGATATGTGTCAGGTGGCACTAGGGAGTGATACAGGAGGCTCTGTTCGGCAACCAGCTGCTTTTTGTGGTGTCTATGGCCTGAAGCCTACCTACTCACGTGTTTCCAGACATGGACTGGTGGCCTATGCCAGTTCCTTTGACACCATAGGTGTGCTTTCCAAGAGCCTGGAAGATGCAGCTAAGGTACTGGGAGTAATCGCAGGTCAGGATGATTACGATAGCACGGTATCTCGTCAGCCGGTAGCCGACTATATGGAGGTGCTTTCAAACGAGTACGCTCCAAATAAAATAGGAGTCATTTCGGCGTTTCTGGATGCTCCGGGCCTTGATCCTGATATCAAAGCAGGAACGGAGCAATTGATTGAGCGTTTGGAAGGACAAGGTCACAAGGTTGAAGAAGTATCATTTGATTACCTCCATTATCTCTTGCCCACCCATTACATCCTTACCATGGCAGAGGCCAGTTCCAACCTGTCACGGTATGATGGAGTGCGCTATGGTCATCGATCAGAGGATGTAGCAACAATGGAAGAGATGTACAAGAAAACTCGCACCGAGGGATTTGGAAACGAGGTACTTCGGAGAATTTTACTGGGGACGTATGTGCTCTCGGCCAGTTACTATGAGACGTACTTTAATCAGGCACAGAAAGTAAGACAATTGATCAGGAATCAGACAGTATCATTACTTGAGGACTATGATTTTTTATTGTCGCCTACGACGCCTACATCTGCATTTAAACTGGGGCAGAACACGCAGAGGCCTTTAGAAATGTACCTGGCGGATATTTTTACCGTGTTAGCTTCCCTGGCAGGCATCCCGGCCATATCTATTCCCATCGGAACAGACAAAGATGGATTGCCGATTGCCGTTCAGGTGATGGGAAGTGCATTTAATGAAGGAGAGTTATTGTCTTTTTCAAATGAAATCGTATCATTAAGCTAAGAATGAGTCGTTACTATATGTGTATGAATGGAAAGACCTTCAATTGGAACCGGTTGGCAGTGATGCTTGCTGTGATTGCTTGCTCTATGGAGGTGATGGTCGCGCAGGAAATTAAGGTAGTCGCTCCTGAAATAGGCGGGTTTGAGTACGATGCCATGCCGGATGTCACTTATGATGAGATCGCGGACCGAATGGCCTGTTTGGAAAACACGATTCCCCTGGTCTTTAATGATCGAGTCAAGAGTTTTGTCGACTACTTCACCATCAAAAACCGGGACTATACCGTCGAAGTGCTGAATAGAAAAGAGCGCTACTTCAAAGTATTCGAGCCCATTCTGGCGAAATACGACATGCCCGATGAGCTCAAATATCTGTCTATCGTGGAGTCAGGTTTACGTACCAATGCAATTTCCAGGGCCAATGCCGTAGGTCTATGGCAATTCATTTCATCCACGGGTAAAATGTATGGCCTCAAAGGCAATTGGTATACAGATGATCGCATGGACCCATATCAGGCAACCGATGCGGCAGCCCGACACTTACAGGACCTCTATAACATGTTTGGCGACTGGGAGCTGGCCATGGCTGCTTACAACTGTGGCCCTGGCAATGTGAGAAAAGCCATTCGCCGAAGTGGTTACAAAAAGAGATTTTGGGAGATCTACCGTTACCTACCCAGAGAGACCCGAGGTTATGTTCCACAGTTTGTGGCAATGGTTTATGTCATGAACCACGCTGCGAACCACAACCTGTTTCCAACGGAAGTTGAATATCAGATGGATTGGGACACAGTAATGGTAAGCCAGTACTTTCACTTGGAGACTTTTGCCAATCAACTGAACCTATGTTTGGATGATCTGCTGGCATTGAACCCGGACATCAAACGTGGGGCTTTACCCGAAGGAACCCTCAATTATGCGTTGAAAGTGCCTTCCGATCTGAAGGATACCATTGTGGCCAACCGAACTTTCCTATACGATACGGCAAGTAAGGTGGGCAAAAAAGAATTGGAATACCTTGCGCGAAACATGCCGGGCAGTACTTACGGTCGCCAAAAACAAGTGTATCGGGTGCGAAGTGGGGATGTACTGGGTACAATTGCCCGCAGGTACCATGTGCGAGTCAGTGATATCAAAAAGTGGAATAATTTGCGTTCGAACCTGATCAGGGTTGGTCAACGTTTGGCCATTTGGGTGTTACCCACATACAATAGCCAAACCAAAAATCTCTATGCTACCACGGCGCGAACCAATGCGGCACGCACGAATGGGCAGCCTGATCTGGCGGGCAAGAAAGTTTACCGTGTAAAATCAGGGGATTCACTTTGGAGCATTTCCAGAAGTACCAACCAATCAATTGAAACCATCAAGGAGTTGAATCAGCTGAAATCCAATAACATAAAACCTGGACAGGCCTTGATCATCGGTTCTGATAAGTAAGGTTGGATCAGAGATTTGCCTCTGGACGCGAGGATATTTCTACATGGTTTGGAATTCACATCTTGTCAAAAATGTGACTTTCCGGCAGATCATGTATTGACGTATGGGAAACAGTCCATTGACTCTCCCGATAAATTCAAGTATTCAACATAAATTTGCGGTTGTTTTGTGAGGTTTTTTCAATCTTCCGTGCCTTCTCACCTCAAGATAAACTATGACTAATCTTTATTTGATCATGACGAAAAGAATGCAGACCTGGAGTTTTGTAGCACTGGTAGTATTACTCATTGGCTGCGAAGGTGCTGCGGAGAAATTGAAGGAGGAAATGCTCCCTACTGCTGGTGGTGAGATCGGGGAAATGATCCTGGTTATTGACTCGGCACAATGGAAAGGCGCAATAGGCGATGAGTTGAAAGAGGCCTTTCGTGAACCGATGATCGGGTTGCCGCAGGATGAACCTTTGTTCTCGGTAAATAAAGTCAATCCACGAAAGCTCAACAATTTGCTTAAGACAGCCACGAACATGGTTTTTGTGATGACCCTCGACAGCAAAACGGATCAAAGCAAAACGGTTCGACGATATTTCACCAATCAGTCACTGAACAAGATCCAACAGGACACCAGTTTGTGGATGACCATTCGGAATGATGAGTTTGCCAAGGGGCAGGTGGCACTATATCTCTTCGCGAAGGACGAAGCTACCCTGGTCAGAAAACTGGATGAGAACAAAGGCAGGCTGCGGGCGTTTTTTGAGTCGGTAGAACAGAAAAGGATCAAAAAGAAATTGTACGCTTCACGTGCAACAGAAGTAGAGAAAGCGATCGCTGAATCACAAGGCGTAAGTATTCAGGTACCATTCGGATGGGACCTGGCGAAAAACCTGCCAAATTTCTCCTGGATCAGATTTCTGGAAGTAGATCGTGAAATGGATATTTTCATTCATCAGCAGCCATATACCTCACAAAGTGTCTTTAATGACTTACCCGGTCTTAGGGACGAAATCACAGGGCAGTTTTTGAGAGATAGCGAGAAACCAGAGCTATACATCATGCGACAAGAAATTGTACCAGTCTTTCAGGAAGCCGTGAACTTCCAGGGTAATTATGCAAAGAAAGCACGCGGGCTTTGGAAGATCAGTGATAATTCCGGAGGTGGACCGTTCATCAGCTACACGATTGTGGACGAAGCCAGCCAAAAACTTTATTATATCGAAGGATACGTATATGCTCCGGCGGGACGTAAGAAGAATTTTGTGAGAGAAGTGGACGCGATCCTTTCTACCTTCAAGACCGGTAACTAAGCGTACTGGATTTTTCTCAGCCCATCGGCAACCAACCATACCAACCCACATGAGTGCAAAAGTAAGAGCCAGTGAAGCCCTGGACTTTCATGAGTCCAAACCTGCTGGTAAAATAGAAGTTACAGCCACCAAACCCCTTAGTAGTCAGCGTGATTTGGCCCTGGCCTATTCCCCAGGAGTGGCAGAGCCTTGTAATGTCATTGCCGAAGAGCCAGATGCGGTCTATAAATATACGGCTAAGGGAAACCTGGTTGCGGTTATCAGTAATGGTACTGCAGTATTAGGTCTCGGCAACATTGGCCCCGAAGCTTCAAAACCAGTGATGGAAGGGAAAGGTGTACTTTTCAAGAAATTCGCTGGGATTGACGTTTTTGATATTGAGGTCAATGAAACCGATCCCGATAAATTCATAGAGATCGTCAAAGCCTTGGAACCGACTTTTGGTGGGATAAACCTGGAAGATATCAAAGCCCCTGAAAGCTTCAAGATCGAAACGGAGCTACGGGAGAAGATGAACATTCCGGTCATGCACGATGACCAGCACGGTACAGCGATCATTTCCAGCGCGGCCCTACTGAGTGCATTGGAAGTGAATGGAAAAAAGATCGATGAGATAAAAGTGGTGGTGAGTGGTGCTGGTGCCGCGGCAGTGGCCTGTACTGAGCTCTACATCTTGCTTGGTGCCAGGCGGGAAAACATCATCATGCTGGATAGCAAAGGGGTGATCCGTAAGGATCGTGAAAACCTTTCGCCTTCAAAAGCCAAGTTTGCGACGGACAGAGATTGCCATGAATTGGCGGATTCTTTGGTTGATGCAGACATGTTTCTGGGTCTGTCGGTTGCGGATATCATGACGCCCGACATGCTGAAGACCATGGCCAATGACCCTATCGTCTTTGCGCTCGCTAATCCCGATCCTGAGATTGCCTATGATCTCGCCATTAATACACGTGGGGATGTGATCATGGCGACTGGACGATCTGATCATCCTAACCAGGTAAATAATGTTCTGGGATTTCCATACATCTTCCGAGGTGCCCTGGATGTCCGCAGCACGGCTATCAATGAAGAAATGAAGATGGCTGCCGTAAAGGCATTGACTGTGCTGGCAAAGCAACCAGTCCCTCCGGTGGTATTGAAAGCCTATGGTGCCAAGTCATTGAAATTTGGGAAGGATTACCTGATCCCTAAACCTTTTGATCCTAGACTGATCACGGCTGTTTCTCCGGCAGTGGCCAAAGCAGCCATGGAGTCTGGTGTGGCCCGGATCAATATCGAAGATTGGGAAGCCTATAAAATTGAACTGGAAGAGCGGGTTGGTTCTGATCGCCGCTTCATGACAAGGATCGTGGAGATTGCACGGAGAGATCCAAAGCGTGTCATTTTTGCAGAAGCCGATGATGTGAACATCCTTCAGGCGGCACAAATGGCCAAAGACGAAGGAATTGCAGAGCCTATCTTGTTGGGTAACCGAGAGAAGATCTTGGCCATGATCAAAGAAAATGATCTTGATCTGGGTGATGTGCGGATCATCAATCCGCAGGAAGAGAAAGATAAAGTAGCCGAATACGCGGAAATATTCTTCCAAAAACGTCAACGCAAGGGTGTCAACCAGCGAATGGCCAGAAAGTCATTGCAAAGTAGAAACTATTTCGGCTCCATGATGGTGGAGCTTGGAGAGGCCGACGCTTTGATTTCAGGATTGTCAAATGATTATCCCAGGACTATTCTTCCCGCTTTGCAAATCATAGGTGTGGAACCAGGTGTCAATCGTGTGGCTGGTTTGTACATCATCTCCAATAAAAAGGGCAACTTCTTTTTTGCAGATACTTCTGTGAACCTGAATCCAACAGCGGAAGAACTGGTAGAGATCATTGGCCTCACTGCGAGAGTGGTCCGGTTCTTTGATCACGAACCACGAATGGCCGCTTTGTCCTATTCCAACTTTGGTTCTGCCAAAGGCGACGTGCCAACGAAAATGGCTAAAGCTGTGCAAATGGCGAAAGCAAAATGGCCTGACCTGGTCATTGACGGAGACATGCAAGCCAACGTCGCACTCAATAAAGATCTGCTTCAGGAACATTATCCTTTCAGTACGTTGGCAGAAAGTCCGGCAAACACATTAATTTTCCCAGATTTGGAAGCTGGCAACATTGCCTACAAATTGCTGATGGAGCTTGGAGGTGCGGAAGCGACCGGCCCTATTTTGATGGGCATGAACAAGGCCGTGCACGTACTGCAGCAGGGAACCAGCATCCGAGGAATTTTCAATATGGTGGCAGTAGCTGTAGTGGATGCCCAGAATAAAGACAAGAGAACCACACTATGATCGCGTACATTCAAGGAAAGATCAGTGAGAAATACCCTACTCATGTGATCATTGATACGGGAGGCCTTGGCTATGAGGTAAAAATTTCGTTGATCACCTATTCGGATCTCAAGGAAGCGGAGCACATTAAATTATTCACGCATTTTAGTGTCAAAGAAGATTCTCAAACCCTGTTCGGCTTCAGTCAATTTTCGGAGAAGAAACGGTTCCTGGACCTGCTTTCGATCAATGGCGTTGGTCCCAGTACTGCTCTCATGATTTTGTCCTCGCTTTCTGCGGAAGAACTACAGGCTGCAATCGTTCAGGAGGATGTGAAAACCATCCAGGGTGTGAAAGGTATTGGCCTGAAAACCGCACAAAGGATTGTGCTCGAGCTCAAGGACAAAATGAAGAAAGAAGGGCTTTTAGAACAAAACATTAAGATTCCATTAAAAACCGACAATAGTTTAGCCAAAGAAGCGTTATCCGCCCTGATGACACTTGGCATCGGTAAGCCAGCTGCGGAAAAGACCATCAATATGATCATCAAAGAGTATGGTTCTGACATCCGTCTGGAAGAATTGATTAAACTAGCGCTTAAAAGAGCCTGACCTACTTTTTTTGAAGAGAACATTAGACATAAGGCGACGTTTCCCAATCGTTTTGTTGCTGACATTCCTTGGAGTGTTGGGCACAATCCCTGCTTCGGCATTCCTGTTTCGGCAAGAACAGGATACAACGAGACAGGACACGACGATCGTGGAGCCTTATCAACCTTCAAAAACACCAACCTATCGTCCACAGTATCGCTTCGGAGATCCTTTTTCTAATCGAACCAGTCAGTCGCCGTTATTGCTCAATGACCCGTCTCAGCTGGATTTTAGGGTAGATTTCGATACAAGTGGCGTCAATTATTCGATTTTCGAAAAACTGAGTGAGGTCAATTTCCGACCCGCTACTTCCATGTCTTTTGGAGAATTCGACCGGTACACCACCAGTCAGATCAATCGACAATACTGGAAAGACCGGTCTGCCGGACTGGACGGAGAGAGTGCCGTCAGTGGTCGTAGACTCATCCCGAAACTGTACATCAGTCCGGTTTTTGATCGCATCTTCGGCGGAAGCTATATTGATATTCAGCCTACGGGGTTTGCTAACCTTGATTTCGGAGGCCGATGGCAATTCGTGGACAACCCGCAGGTTCCGCAGCGGCAACGCCGAAACGGAGGCTTCAATTTCAATATGCAATTGAGTACCAATGTGGTGGGAAAGATCGGTGAAAAGCTTGCAGTAACCTTCAACTTCGACAACAACAATACGTTCGATTTTCAAAACCAGCTGAAGGTAGAATACACAGGGTACGAAGAAGATATCATCAAGAAAATAGAGATCGGTAACGTAAGTATGCCGGTCCAAAACAGCTTATTAACGGGTGCCCAGAGCCTGTTCGGAGTAAAGACCCAATTACAATTCGGTAAACTGTTTGTGACAACCATTGCTTCCCGACAGCAGGGAAGGAGTGAAGTGATCACGGTCGGTGGTGGTCAGGGAATTACCAATAACACGTCCGGTAGAGGTGGCCGAAATCAAGGAGATAACATCAATATCCAGGCATCGGAGTATGACGAGAACAGGCACTTCTTTCTTGGGCATTATTTCCGTGACAACTATGAACGCTGGCACAGCAACCTACCTGAAATTAATTCCGGGGTACAGGTTCGAAGAGTAGAGGTTTATTCGATCAATCGGAACAACGATACCCGGACGACACGAAATTTTATCGCCTTAATGGACCTGGGAGAAAGCAACCCTAACCGGGTATTCAGAGATGGCAATGCCCTGGTTGGCAACCTTTCAAGTCGGGCGCAAACGGATAATAGTGCGAACCAACTTTATGATAACCTGAGAAACCGCTCACGAGATCCAGCAGATCTCCGTAGTTTCCTGAACGATCAGGGATTTGAAGAAAGTACTGATTTTGTTACGATCAATACGGCAAGAAAACTGGATCCTTCCGAATACATTGTCAATGAGAAGTTGGGTTATGTAACCTTATTGCGACGGCTACAAAACGATGAAGTACTTGCGGTATCTTATGAGTATACGGAGATCGGTCAGCGATATCAGGTAGGTGAGCTTACAGAAAACTATCAAGGCAGACCAGACGATGATGCCATCATCCTCAAAATGTTGCGTCCCAACCAGATTGACACAGAGATTCCGACCTGGGACCTGATGATGAAAAACATCTATAACCTGAGAACCACACAAGTTCAGGAAGATGGATTCTCGTTACGAATACATTATAAAGACGATAGAACAGGTCAGGATAACCCTTCACTCCACCTGGGTCGAAGAACGAAAGATCAGCCACTGATCGAATTAATGGGGCTGGACCAACTGAACAGAAATGGTGACCGTCAGCGTGATGGAAATTTTGACTTTGTGCCGGGAGTGACGATTGATACAAGGAATGGTAACGTCATTTTTCCGGTCCTTGAACCGTTTGGTAGCCGATTAGCCAGTTTCTTCGATCCCGATGAAGGCAATCTGGTGGATCAATTCGTATATGATACCCTTTATCGAACGACAAAGGCCAATGCCGAACTAGTATCCGCCCTCAACAAGTACATCATTTTAGGTAGCTCCTCGGGAAGTGTATCGAATGTGATCCCATTGGACGGATTCAACATTGCTCCAGGCTCCGTGACCGTAACTGCGGGAGGAACCTTACTGACGGAAGGCCTGCACTATGATGTGGATTATAATCTCGGACAGGTCCGGATTAGGGATGATGCAATTTTACAATCAGGCAAAGCCATCAGTGTGGCTTATGAGAAGGCGGACCTGTTCAACTTTCAAACCCGATGGCTGACTGGTGCTCATTTTGATTACCGCGTCAATGATAATTTCAACATTGGAGCGACGGTACTTCGTCTCAACGAGCGACCTGGTGGAATTTCCCGATTTGCCATTGGAGATGAACCCACTAGAAATACCAAGTACGGTTTCAATATTAATTGGCAGGAGGAGTCCTTATTCCTGACCAAGCTGGTAGATGCCTTGCCTCTTGTCAGTACCAAAGAACCTTCCAATATCACGTTCAGCGCAGAGTTGGCACAGCTGGTGCCGGGTACATCCAATATCGTACAGGGAACAGGAACTTCCTATATTGATGATTTTGAGAATGCGACCACTCCCCTGAATTTGGGCAACTGGCCCGCCTGGCGTTTGGCAGCGACTCCCAGAGAGCGATTTGGCGATTTCAACGGCCGTGAATTGAATTACAATCGGGCGAAGATGGCGTGGTATACCATTGATAATTCTATTTTTTATCGGGCTACGGGCGTCAACCGACCCCCCAACATCAATGAAGATGACCTGGAGAATCACTATGTGAGGTTTGTACTGCCACAGGAGATTTTCACTCAGCGAGATGCCGAGCTCGTCACCACCAACGAGCCAATCTTCGATATTGCCTACTACCCTTCCGAAAGAGGCCCCTACAACTTCAACCCAATGGCCACTCGTTCTCAGAGTGATCATACAGAATTCAATATCCCGGGAGATCGCGAAAACTGGGCGGGGATCAGTCGGGCCATCACTACAAATGTTGACTTTGTGGCGACCAACATCGAATACCTGGAATTTTGGTTGCTGGATCCGTTCATCGATGGTCCATTAGGTGTGGTGAATGATGGCTCGCCTTCGCCGACAAATAACACGCGAGGTGGAGACCTGTATTTCAACCTGGGAAGCGTATCAGAAGACATCATGCGGGATGGACGTCATGCCTTTGAAAACGGGCTGCCTCAGGATGGTTCGATTGAAAACACGACCACATCAGCCTGGGGACGCGTTACGAACAGTCAATTCCTGACGAATGCCTTTGTCAATGACGGTAACGCCCGAGCAAATCAGGACATTGGTTTAGATGGGCTCAATGATGCCGCAGAGCGTGATGACTTTAACTACTCCATGGTGGGGCCTCTTCCTTCCATATACACCAACGATCAGGTGGAAGATCCTGCGGGGGACAATTTCCAGTATTACCTGGGTGACAACCTCAACGTACGAGATGCTAAAATTCTGGAACGATACAAAAGTTTTAACGGGCCAGAGGGCAACTCACCAGTCAGTAGTGGCGGCAATTTTACCCCGGCATCCACGCAGTTCCCAGACAATGAGGATCTGAATGAAGACAATACGATTTCCGATCTGGAGGAATATTATGAATATCGCGTTTCTCTGAATCCAGGCTCCTTACAAGTTGGTACCAACAATATCATTGATGCGGTGGAAGGTCGAGGCGGAGTGATGTGGTATCAGTTCAGAATTCCTATAAGAAATCCTCAGAACTATCGAATCGTAGGAACGCCTACATTCAACAATATCAAATATGTACGGATGTTCATGACCAACTTCGATCAGCCTGTCGTGCTGCGAATGGCGAAATTCCAGCTAGTGGGTAGCCAATGGAGAAAATCTACCACGGCTTTGAACGAGTTGGGACTGAATGAGCTTCCCGAAACGACCACTAGTGATTTTGATGTTTCGGTGGTGAACATTGAAGAAAATGGTGGCGGTGGTGAAGGCATTCGTTATGTGATTCCTCCTGGATTAGACAGAGATCGCGATAATACCACGGCAATTAACCGTCGAGTCAATGAGCAATCCTTGCAGCTTTGTGTTGAAGAACTGGCAGATCGGGATGCGCGTGCCGTTTTCAAGACCAATCTGAATTATGACTTGATCAACTACGGTCGCATCAAAATGTTCTTGCATGCACAGGATTATCGTGGCTCAGGTTTACAAGACGATCAACTGGTTGGTTTCTTGCGACTAGGATCAGATGAGAATGAAAACTACTATGAAATTGAAGTTCCGCTCAAAGTAACGCCGGGTAATCCTGGTGTGACTGGAGACATGCTTCGAAGGGCCGTATGGCCCGAGGCCAATGAAATTGATGTTTCAATCCTTGAAATTCTGGCCTTGAAATCCAAAAGGAACCGTACGAGATCGGAAGCCGATGTGGGGATTCCTTTCTCAGAACCTACAGACGATGGCCGATTTGTATTGACAGTAAAAGGTAACCCGGACATCAGTAACATCACTACCATGCTGATTGGGGTGCGAAATCCCGGCTCTGAAGATCGGGAAGCACGATCTATCTGTATGTGGGCGAATGAATTGCGTGTTACCGACTTTGATTCCAGAAAAGGCTGGGCGGCCAACGCAAGACTGAGTGTAAAACTTGCAGACCTGGCAACTGTTTCAGCATCCACCAGATACACATCCATCGGTTACGGGACCATTCAGCAAAAGATATCTGAAAGAACCCGTGCTGAGTCTATCCAATATGATGTATCGACTTCCGTGAACGTGGAAAAATTCCTATGGCCGGAAAAAACAGGATTGAAGATCCCGATGTTTGCGAGCTACGAACAATCCAGGGTCACACCACAATTTGATCCCCTCGATCCTGACACCAGATTAGAAGCAGCGCTGGAAAGTTTTGATACGGAACAAGAGCGGAATGAATACAAACGACTGGTCGAAGATCGTCGGACAAGCCGAAGCTTGAACTTTACCAATGTCCGGAAGCAAAAAGTCAATCCGGAAGCGGGTAGTAATATTTATGATATTGAGAATTTCACTTTCTCCTATGCTTACAGCGACATTGTTTCGAGCAGCGTCAATCAGCAATCCTTTATTCAGAAAACCGTATCCGGAGGACTTGCCTACAATTATTCGCCCCCTGCGCTGAGCGTGGAACCTTTTGGTAAGGCCAAATGGGCTGAAAGTCCTTTTCTGAAAATGATCAAAGACATCAATTTTTCACCGTTCCCATCTAACCTTTCCTTTAGGGCAGATCTGAACAGAAGTTTCCGGCAGACACAATTGTACAACGATCAGCTGACCATTGAGGGAATTGAACCGTTTTATGAGCGCCTTTTCACCTTTCAGCGCGCTTACAATTTGCGATGGAACCTCTTCCGCGGCCTGGGACTGGATTACAGCGCCAGAGCTAATGCTGTCATTGATGAGCCCGATGACCGAATTGAGGGGGATATCGATACCCGACTGGAACGACAATTCATTTGGGAGCAGATTGCCAATTTTGGGCGGATGAAAAATTTCCAGCAAGATATTTCATTGAATTACAAGTTGCCACTGGATAAGCTGCCCATTACGGATTGGATGAGTGGGGATTTCAGGTATTCGGTAGGCTACAACTGGACAGCTGGTTTTGTGAACCGACAGGATGGATTTAGCAATGAACCACCAGATGCTAATGACCCTAACTTCTTCGGAAACTTCATCAGTAATAACCGAAGCCAGGCACTCACTGGAAAATTTGATTTGGTCAAATTGTATAACAAGTGGGGTTACCTCAAAAAATTGAATGGTCCCACCCGTACCCGAAGCAGCTCAAGAAGCCGGGCACAAGCCAATCGCGGGAATCAGCAAAATGAGGAGGAAGAGGAGAAAAAATCAGGTGATAACAAAGCTGTCAATGGGCTGGTCCGTCTGTTGATGTCCGTCCGGTCTATTAATGTGAACTACAATGTTCGGGAAGGCACAACGCTGCCTGGGTTCCTGCCAAATCTCTATTTATTCGGATTGGATAGTGGATTCAATGCGCCCGGTTGGGAATTCCTTTTGGGAAGTCAAAATTCTGATATCCGCCAACGTGCGGCCAATGGAGGCTGGTTAACCACCAACCCGGCGCTGACAAATCCATTTGAGCAGAATATTAGTACGGACCTGACGATTTCGGCAAATGTGGAACCTATTCGTGATTTGAAAATTAAGCTGGATGCGAAACGGACGAATACCTCAAACTTTCAGGAAATCTTTAGTTTTGATACCACCTCCAACAATTTCCGATCGCTTTCGCCTTCAAGGGGCGGTAGTTATAACATCTCTTTCCTTTCTATCAATACTGCCTTTGAGAAACAGGAAAATGATATATCTGATGCCTTCCTTCAGTTTGCGGATAACATCGCAATCATGCGAGATCGTCTGAACCGACAAGCAGAATTGGCAGGCTTGGGAGCTTCCTATGACACCCTGTCTCAGGACATTTTGATCCCCGCATTCGTTGCGGCTTATAGTAATCAGGATGCCAATACCGCGCGTACTTCACCATTTCCGAAGATACCGATACCTAACTGGCGAGTGGACTATGCTGGATTGTCGAAGCTTCCAGGCTTGAGTGATATCTTTTCTTCTGTCAACATTACCCATGGCTATCGCAGTGTCTTCAGTGTGAATAATTATACGAACTCACTGAGATATGATCAGGGTGTTGGTTTGGAGAATAATATCATTGACTATCCTCTGGCTTCCGTGGTGGATGAAAACAGTGGAAACCTGGTGCCGGTTTACAATATCCAGCAAGTAACTATTTCGGAACAGTTTGCGCCGCTGATTGGGATCAATATTCGAACCAAGACCAACCTGACGTCAAGATTGGAGTTTAAAAGAGACCGAAACTTGTCGTTGAACTTGTCCAATGCCCAGGTAACAGAAACAAAGAACAATGAAATATCCTTCGATTTTGGCTTTGTGAAAGATAATCTCAAGTTGCCATGGAAGGCCAGAGGCCGGACCATCACCATCGAGAACGATGTAACTTTCCGTATGAATCTGAGCATCCGGGATGCATTGACCATTCAGCGAAACCTGGAAGGAGAAAATACGATCACCAATGGTAATGCCAATTTTCAGATGCGGCCAACGATTGGGTACAAACTTAACGACCAACTGGACCTGACCATGTATTTTGAAAGAACGATCACGAATCCACAGGTCGGTTCGTTCAGACGAGCGACCACTGCATTTGGTATCCAGACACGTCTGAATTTTGCCCAATAACGACAGTCATTTACCCAGTCAAGTACATTTCATTTTCAGGTCATCAGATTTCAATTGCGAAGACTTATTTTTGGGCCTTTAAATGAAATCAACATGAACATTCCCGAAGAACTCAAATACACTAAAGAACACGAGTGGGTCAGAATTGATGGCGATACGGCCACTGTAGGCGTTACTGATTTTGCGCAAGGCGAATTAGGTGATGTCGTTTATGTAGAAATTGAAACTGAAGGCGAAACAATCGGTGAAGGTGATGTATTCGGTACCGTAGAAGCGGTAAAGACAGTTTCTGACCTGTTTATGCCGGTTTCCGGAGAAATATTAGAATTCAATTCAGCACTTGAAGGAAATCCCGAACTAGTCAATTCTGATCCTTATGGAGAGGGTTGGATGATCAAAGTGAAAGTCGACGACATGGGATCTTCATTGATTTCCGCTGAAGAATATAATTCACTGATCGGAGGTTGAGATATACAATTGGACTGATTACCTGGGTGCTCTTGATGTCCTATGGAATTTTCAAGCCAGGTAATCCCAATGCGGAATCCTATTGGTTCTTTCCCGGAGACGATAAACTCATTCATTTGGGTTTGTTCTGCGGACTGACTTCACTATTTATACTGGCCATGACATTTGATTGGAAATTACAAACGTCAAGGGCCATAAGAATAGCAATTATCACGGGCTTAATTTTTGCAAGTATCACTGAGCCCATTCAATACTATGTACCCTTCAGGTCCTCAGATTGGTACGATTTCCTGTTCAATGTCATTGGAGTATTCACCGGTTTAGGAGCCTTCCAACTGATCTTCAACAGGAAATAATTGCCTCAATATCACCTACCGTTCGTTTATAATCCCGGATCGTTTACAAAAAATTGAAAACTTCGGGTGGTTTAGCATCGATTAAGTGATATATTTGATGCTTACTAATTGTTTAATTGAAGTAAATATGATTGCTATACTTATCATTTTCATAGTGGCCATCATAGGACTTGTGTTTCTGACGAAGTTCGCTCTGGACTCTAATCAGAAAAGCTTGTTCGAGAAGAGTGCGTCATCAAACGAGAATGTGCTCTTGAAGAAATTTGCGCATGCAGATTTGAACCGATGGGCTCGTGCATTTGCAACGATGGGCCTTATGTTCACGCTGGCATTTGTGCTTTGGGCATTTGAACACAAAACTTACGACGATACAGGTCTGTTAGATCTGGGTCAGGTAGAGGACGATTTTGAGGATATCATGGATATTCCTCCAACCGAGCAACCACCGCCCCCTCCACCAAAGGTGCAGCTTCCTGAGATTATTGAGGTTCCTGATGAAGAGGAAATCGAAGAAGAGATCGAAGTTGAGCTTGATGTTGAGGTAACTGAGGAAACGGTTGTTGAGGATATCGTATTCGAAGAAGCTCCTGAAGAAGAGGAAGTGGACGAGATTTTCGATATTGTAGAAGATCAGCCAGAATATCCCGGAGGTATCGCGGCATTCTACAAGTACGTGAGTAAAAACATGAAGTACCCTAAGCAAGCGCGAAGAATGGGTATCGAGGGTAAAGTATACGTTCAGTTCGTAGTAGACAAAGACGGAAGCGTTACCGATGTACGTGCTGTGAAAGGTATTGGAGCTGGTTGTGATGAGGAAGCTGAAAGAGTACTTCGTCAATCACAAAAATTCAAGCCTGGAAGACAAAGAGGAAGACCTGTGAAAGTGAGAATGATGATGCCGATCATCTTCAAATTGAACAATTAATCTTCCAAGAAATTAATAGAAGCCGGTCTCATTTGAGATCGGCTTTTTTTATGTCCATAAGGTAAATTTTGCATTTGGTTGAAGAATTCAACCATACCACACAATCTGATTTAATATCCTACTGCTTATTGCTTAATTTCAGGGCTTAATTCACCCCATGGAAAACGAAATTTCGCAGGCACTCACCCTTATGGGTATAGGCATGATTACTGTGTTTGTTGTGCTGTCACTGGTTGTAGTGATAGGAAACCTTTTGATCCAAATCGTCAACCGATTTGCACCTGTCCCAATAAGTCCTGAGAAAAAACCGGAAATTTCCAATGCAAAAATTGCAGCCATTACCGCAGCAGTAGAGATGTTCACTGCAGGTAAAGGACGCATTACCAAAATCGAGAAGAAATAACAACAACCCAATATCCATGTCAAGAGAAATCGGATTAAGTCTCGTATATAGAGACATGTGGCAATCATCTGGAAAGTATATGCCACGTGTTGATCAATTAGTGCGTGTTGCAGAACCCATTGTAGATATGGGATGCTTTCGACGTGTAGAGACAAACGGTGGAGGATTTGAACAGATCAATCTGCTTTATGGAGAAAACCCCAATCATTCCGTAAGGCAGTGGACACAAGCTTTCAACGATGCTGGAATTGAAACGCACATGTTGGAAAGAGGCCTCAATGCATTGCGAATGTATCCCGTTCCGAAAGATGTACGCCGATTGATGTTCAAATTGAAAAAGATCCAGGGAACAGACATCTCACGATCTTTTGATGGACTGAATGATACCAGAAACCTTAAGCTTTCAATAGAGTATGCAAAGGAAGGAGGCATGATCGCTCAGGCAGCCCTCTGTATCACTCATTCGGAGCTGCATACCGTCAATTATTACGTGAAAATGGCTGAAGAGCTCATCGGTATGGGAGCTCAGGAAATTTGCATCAAGGACATGGCTGGCATCGGACGACCTGCTTCAATGGGGAAGCTTGTCAAAGAGATCAAAGCACTGGCAGATATCAAAGTAACCTATCATGGCCACTCTGGTCCTGGCTTTTCCGTGACGTCTTCGCTGGAAGCGGCTCGAGCAGGGGCTGATTTTATTGATGTCGGAATGGAACCGCTTTCATTTGGTACAGGTCACGCAGATCTATTGACTGTTCATGAAGTGTTGAGAGATGCAGGGTTTAGTGTTCCTGATATCAACATGAAAGCCTACATGCAAGCGCGTTCGCTTACACAGGAATTCATGGATGATTTCCTGAAATATTACATCAATGAGAAAAACCGTCAGATGAATGCCCTGCTGATAGGACCAGGTCTGCCTGGTGGTATGATGGGTAGTCTGATGTCGGACCTGGAGAGTAACCTAAGGAGCCTCAATAAATGGATGGCGAAAAACAACAAGCCAGAAGTCACTCAGGATCAGTTGATGATTGCTCTGTTCGATGAAGTAAAGACCATCTGGCCGATGATTGGTTATCCACCATTGGTGACACCCTATAGCCAATATGTAAAAAATGCAGCACTAAGTAATGTGACGCAAATGATGAAGGGTAAGGAGCGTTGGTCGCTGCTGGATGATAGTACCTGGTCGATGATCCTTGGAAAATCAGGACAGGTACCCGGAGCAGTATCTCATGAGATCAAAGACCTGGCAGCATCACAAGGGCGCGAATTTTTTGAGGGAGATCCTCAAGACCTTCAGCCAGATGCATTGGATGAGTACAGAGCCAAAATGCAGGATAAGGGATGGGAGACCGGCCCTGATGATGAGGAACTCTTCGAATACGCTATGCATCCCGAGCAATACGAAGATTATAAGTCTGGTAAAGCAAAAGCTGCCTTTGAAAAAGACCTGGCTGAGAAAAAAGGAAAAGCCAATCAGCCACAAACTGCTTCTCCTGCTAGTTCTCCGGTAGCTGCCCCTGATTTCCAGCCGAAAACTTTGAATGTAGATGTAAATGGTGAGCAGTATACGGTTGCTGTTTCTTACGATGGTACTGAGGTGGCTCAACCCACTGCTCCTCAAGAAGCCAAAGCTGCGACACCTGCACAGCAAGGCACTCGAAAGATCGAAGCACCACTCGAAGGAAAGATCTACCTGACCAAAGACCCTTCTGATACGGAGGTAAAAGTGGGCAGTCAGGTGAAGAAAGGTGATGTGGTTTGCTACATAGAAGCGATGAAGGTTGTAAATGCCATCAAATCTGAATTTTCAGGTACAGTCACCGAAGTATTGGTCAAAGATGGTGACGAAGTACTGGATGATGACACATTGTTCATTTTAAGCTAACGCACTTTGGAGCTACTACAACGCTTGTACGAAATGACGGCTCTGCAAGACATAGCCGATCAACCTCAGATCTTACTGATGATCCTCATTGCTGCAGGTCTCTTGTATCTGGGGATCAAAAAGCAATATGAGCCCTTGTTATTGGTCCCAATAGCTTTCGGGATGTTACTTGCCAATTTCCCTGGAGGGCAAATGGGCGTGGTAAAGATTGATGAAAACCTCACGCTTTACCAGATTGCAAAGGAGCATGGGATCATGAATTATCTGTATTATGCGCTAATCAAGACCGGGTTTTTGCCTCCGATCATATTCCTTGGCGTTGGTGCATTGACAGACTTTGGTCCCATGCTAAGAAACCTTCGCCTGGCTTTTTTTGGTGCGGCTGCACAGATAGGCATATTTACCGTGTTGATATCAGCAGTGGCGCTTGGATTCACACTGAAGGAAGCCGCCTCTCTGGGAATCATTGGCGGAGCTGACGGACCGACGGCCATTTACACGACCATCAAACTGGCTCCACATTTATTGGGACCCATTGCCATTGCTGCCTATTCTTACATGGCCCTCGTACCGGTGATCATTCCTTTTGTAGTCCGCTTTACGGTTACGGAAAAAGAATTGAAAATCAATATGAAGGAGCAGGATAAGCTGTATCCGAGCAATACACCGATCAAAAACCTACAAACCCTGAAAATCATTTTTCCGATTGCAGTTGGCACTTTGGTGGCATTACTTGTGCCCTCTTCCGTTCCCTTAATTGGTTTACTGATGTTTGGTAACCTGATAAAAGAAATTGGCCCTATGGTAAGTCGCTTACATCAGGCAGCTTCACAGACCATTTTGAATGCGGCAACGATTTTCCTGGGCTTATCTGTTGGCGCGACCATGACCGTCAAAGCTTTTTTGAACATGGAGACCTTATTGATCATTGCGGGTGGATTCGTGGCTTTTGCTATCTCCATTGCAGGAGGAATTCTGGCAGTTAAAGCGTACAACCTATTTGCGAAGAAAAAGATCAACCCATTGATCGGCGCAACAGGACTGAGTGCTGTGCCTATGGCTTCCCGGGTGGCCAATGACATTGCTTTGAAGCATGATCCTAACAATCACCTGTTGCAATATGCCATGGCCAGTAATATCTCCGGAGTGATCGGATCAGCCGTCGCAGCCGGGGTGCTGATCTCGTTTTTAGGTTAAAACTTACATTGTTTCTTCGACGGTTTCGTCTATGTAGGTAAGGTAGTCTTTGGCAACGCGTTCGCCCAAAGCTTCAAATCCCTGGAAACTTTGCCAGTCCAGTTTGCCATTTTTAATGAAGGCTACCGGGTAATACATATCGGAATAGAGGGAATATCTGTTGAATAAGATGCCTTTCTTCGTATCAGGATTAATGCTGTGCATGGTAAAATGAATACCATTGAACGTCACTGCCTTGGTCATGTATTTCGTATTGATCTCAATGCTTAGGATGGCATCAAAACCTTGTTCTAAAGCGTATTCGGCAAGACCATCCATGATCTTTCCGGACTCTCCATCTTTACTTAAGGTATAAATGAATTCAAATTCGCCGCCACTGGCATCCATTTTATAATCCCGGATGGTCTTAGAAAAAGGATCAGCTGTTCTTAATTTTTTAGCGAGTTGCTCATATTCATCTTCCTCATGCGGGGCTTCCAGAAAATCAGATGGAGACATCAATTCGATCTCGGACCCTGCAAAAGCGGCCTTTACCCCTTCGACCAGTGGTGTGGCCATTTTATTGAAGAAGTAGTTTTTCTCCCCTTCATTGGAATGAACATAGAGAAAATGTGCCTTTCGGAATGTGAATTTTTCTTCAAATAAATAGGTGGTGATCAGCCCGATTTTTTTCGGTTTCAAATTATCCTCTGTGACCAGACCATCTCTGATTTCTTTTTTCAGTGTTTTGGCCAGGCCTGAGTAAACGTCTACATGTCCGAAGAAGACTTCATCGGGCTTGTCGACATAATCCTGAATGGTTTCTATTTCGTCTTGAGCTATCAGTGAAATAGTAAAAAGTAGACAAGCGGTAAGTAAGGTCACACGGTATTTTAGCATCATCGTCCAGTTGGTGAGAAAAGTATGCTTCGAAAATAGTGAGAATACCTGCTTGAACTCAAGTATTTGCCGTGGACAAATGGTAGGCAGGGGAAGAAAATGAGAATTTCTAACTATTTCTCGACCCGAAAGAACTGATAATCAGTCAAATTCCAATCAATGACGAGGCCTTTTCCTACATTTTTAGCGATTTGATCCCCGTAGAGGTGATGCACTAAATAGAGGGCCACATCATAAGACTTTGCTCCGCCGGCAGAGGTAAGTAAGTTGCCATCATGAACGAAAGTGAGTCCTTCTTTCACATCCAGACTTGGAAACGTTTCACGGTATCGACCTATGTCAGATGGGAAAGTCGTGGAAATCTTACCATCAACCAGACCGGCTTTGGCCAGTACAAACGCACCATCGCAAAGAGACATGGTATAATCCGCTTTTGCTCCTGTGGATGATACGAAATCAATCAGCGTTTTATTATCCAGATCTGTGTCCATGTTGTGTTCGGCGCTGGGCACTACAAGAATGTCAATTTCAGGATACGCTTCATCAAAGGAGTAATCAGGGATCAGTTTCAGTCCTTCGAAGGTGACCACTGTATCCTTTTCAGGAGCGATGGTGAAGACTTTGATACCTCCTTCTGTATGGAAAATGGTATGTTGAAAAATGTCATATGGCGCCATCAATTCGGAATTGTAGACGCCATCAATGATAAGGAATGCAGCATTGAAGGATTTTCCAGTAGCTACCGGATCTAATTCAATGAGCGATGATTCTTCACTCTCAGGACTTTGACAAGCCTGAAAGCAAAGCATCAGTACGACAAGCAGTCCTGCTTTATAGTTAAAGGTTAAACGCATTTTTTACCTGATCTACGTAATCCAGCTTTTCCCAGGTAAACGTCTCCACTTCTTTGGTTACTTCTCTTCCTGCGGATTTGAAAGTGAGGGATTTCATCTCAGAAGTTCGGCCCATATGACCATAAGCAGCTGTTTCTGAGTAAATCGGTTCTCTTAATTTCAATCGACGCTCGATCGCAACAGGTCTCATATCAAATATCTCCGAAACCTTTTTCGCGATCTCACCATCGTTCATGCCTTCAACATTCGACGTTCCGTAAGTTTCGATGAATATCCCCATTGGTTCAACCACTCCGATAGCATAAGATACCTGAACAAGTACTTCATCTGCTACGCCTGCAGCCACCAGATTCTTCGCAATGTGTCGGGTTGCATAAGCAGCGGACCGGTCCACTTTAGAAGGGTCTTTACCAGAAAATGCACCGCCGCCGTGAGCGCCTTTACCTCCGTAAGTATCGACAATGATTTTTCTGCCAGTCAATCCGGTATCACCATGAGGCCCACCAATCACAAATTTTCCGGTAGGATTGATGTGGTATTTGATCTCATCGTTGAAGAGTGCCTGGATCTCCTGTTTTTGCTGAGCTTTTACACGTGGGATCAATATATCGATGATATCAGATTTGATCTTGTCCAACATTTCCTGATCCTCTGCAAAATCATCGTGTTGAGTAGACACAACAATCGCATCAATGCGAACAGGCTGATTGTTGTCATCATATTCGATCGTCACCTGAGACTTGGCATCAGGTCTTAGATATTTGATTGCGTCATTTTCCCTTCTCAGGGCAGCTAACTCGATCAGGATTTTATGTGAAAGGTCCAATGCCAGTGGCATATAGTTCTCTGTTTCCTTGGTTGCATACCCGAACATCATTCCCTGATCACCTGCGCCCTGCTCTTCCGGGTTAGATCGATCCACACCTCGGTTGATATCGGCAGATTGCTCATGGATTGCAGAGATAACTGCGCATGATTTAGAATCAAACTGGTATTCACTTTTGGTGTATCCGATCCGCTCGATTACATCTCGTGCGATCTGCTGTACATCCAGGTAGCTGTCTGATTTAACTTCACCCGCCAGGGTTACAAGCCCGGTAGTTACCAGTGTTTCACATGCTACCTTAGAATTAGCATCAAATGCAAGGAAATGGTCAATAAGTGCATCTGAAATTTGATCTGCTACTTTGTCGGGGTGTCCTTCAGAAACTGACTCGGACGTAAAAAGATAGGGCATGCGTTCTTAATAAATTTAGAGGCGTAAATTTAAAATAATATCTCAGTATTTGAACTCAATTTTTTGTCTTGGGTCGCGACCTACACATTAGGCATCGGTACTTGCACAGATTAAGGATTGCCCAGACAAAATATTGTCGGAATTTTATGTAGGTTGGGTAGATTGGTCTTCCACGATTCTACCCGTTGACTCTTGATCATTTCGGAATCCGAAGAAATGCCAGCAGCTACAGACAGATATGCACTTCCGGGCAGAATTTTTAGAAGATCCGTCATTAGCTTGTCGTTCCGATAGGGTGTTTCCATAAAGATTTGGGTGACCCCATTTCTTTCATGGGACTGTTGCATCTTCCTGATACTTTCTTGACGTTTTTTAGGTTCAATCGGCAGGTATCCGTGAAAAACGAAAGATTGTCCATTGAACCCTGAAGCGATCAAGGCCTGTATGATGGATGAGGGTCCGGGGAGTGGAACCACTTTTATACTTTTTCGATGAGCAAAACTTACGGCAACTTTTCCCGGGTCTGCAATGCCTGGTAAACCTGCTTCAGAGATCACACCCATATCATGGCCCTCAAGCAAAGGGTAGGCTAATTTCCCAATTGATTCAATGGTTGTGTTTTTGTCCAGTTGTTCAAAATGGAGTTGGCTGATGTCGACGCCCAACTTCAACGAGGAAATGTACCTTCTGGCCGTACGAATATTCTCTACGAGGTAGTATTGTGTGTTTTGTACGATGCTTTTGACTAAAGGGGCGATATACGCTCCGTCATTTTGCTCATCGAGGTACGTTGGGATCATGTACAATACACCTTTACTCATAGCTACTTAAGGTAAAAAGTCGAGGACATGAGCGATCAATGCTGCAGGCTTTTCGGCATGGACCCAGTGCCCGGCGCCCTCTACGGTAACTACATTGGAGTCCGGAAAACGTGCCTTAATATCTGCTTCATCTTCTGGTTGGATATAGGAGGATTTTGAACCTCCGACAAACAAAACCGGACCACCATAACCATATCCTTTTGGCAAGCCGACACCTACGTTTTCAATGTTGGCTTCAATCGCTTCCAAATTGATTTTCCAGGAAAACTTTCCTTCTTTATCTCTATGGAGATTTTTCAGAATGAACTGACGGACACCAAAATCCTTGATCATTTGACTCATCTGCGTATCAGCATCCTTTCGACTTTGCAGCGTCGATAAATTCACGCTATGAAATCCCTCAAAAATTTGTTGATGATGTGGCAAATAGTGCTTAGGCGCGATATCAACGACAATTAGCTGAGCGACAAGATCAGGATACTTACTGGCCAGAAACATGGCTGCTTTTCCTCCCATGGAGTGCCCCAGAACGTAAGCTTTTTCGATGCTTTCGGAAGTCATCAATGCCACCACATCTTCACTCATCACCTGGTAATCAAATGCATCACTGTGAAAAGAATTGCCGTGATTTCTCAGGTCGACCAGATATACCTTGTACTTTTCTGCAAATGCTTTGGCTTGTGATTGCCAATTGTCAGAAGAGCCAAACACCCCGTGTAAAATGATCAGAGGCTCCCCTTTCCCCAGGGTTCTAAAATTGAGGATCATGCCAATTGTCTTTTGTACATGGGAATAATATTTTCCAGGCCGTAGTACAATGCGTCACAGACCAGGGCATGGCCGATAGAAACTTCATCCAGTTCGATGAGAGAAGACTTTAAGAATTTTAGGTTCTCAAGGCTCAAATCATGTCCGGCATTAATGCCCATTCCCAACTCTTTGGCCTTCTGAGCTGCAGCAACATAGCTTTTTACCGCTGCCTTCTTATTGGCCTCAAACCCAGCTGCATAGGGTTCGGTGTATAATTCGATGCGGTCCGCTCCGATCGCATGAGCTCCTGCTACCATGGCATCGTCAGGATCAACGAAAATCGATACCCTGGCGCCATAAGATTGGAGTTGCGCTACCAGTGGTTTCAGTAAGTCAGCATGAGCGACGGTATTCCATCCTGCATTTGAGGTGAGAACATCGGGTCCGTCCGGAACAAGTGTTGCTTGTGTGGGTCGTGCTTTTTCAATGATCTGCATGTATCGCTCATCGGGATACCCCTCGATATTGAATTCGGTCCTTACGACCTCTTTGATGTCAAAAACATCCTGATAAGTAATATGTCTTTCGTCAGGCCGCGGGTGAACGGTGATGCCTTCAGCCCCAAACTTTTCACAGTCTTTCACTGTTTTTACCAGATTCGGGTTATTTCCACCTCGGGCATTTCTGAGAGTTGCAAATTTGTTGACGTTTACGCTAAGTTTGGTCATCATAGGAGTCACTAACCGATAGAAAGCAAAAATAGTTTTTAGTAATGAGCCTTAAATCAAAGATTGAGCAGGAAATCAAACAAGCCATGTTGCAAAAGCAAAAAGATCGACTGAGAGCATTGCGTGCGATCAAGTCAGCGATCTTGTTGGCAGAGACAGAAAAAGGAGCGGAGAGCGATCTTTCTGAAGAGGTAGAGCTTAAACTGTTGCAAAAAGCCGCCAAACAGAGAAAAGACTCGCTTGATGTGTACAAACAGCAGGGCAGAGAAGACCTGGCTGAAGTAGAACAGCAAGAATTAGCAGTAATAGAAGAATTTCTGCCGCAACAGCTTTCTGAAGAAGAAGTGGAAGCCGCGGTGAAGGAAACCATTGCACAGGTGGGTGCCGCTGGTCCGGGCGACATGGGCAAGGTCATGGGTGCTGCAACTAAAAAATTGTCTGGTAGAGCAGATGGAAAACTTATATCAGCGATAGCAAGAAAATTGCTGACTTCTTAAATGAACTATGTAGACATTTTTCTCCTGGTAATATTAGTACTTGGCGCCATCCGGGGTTACTCCAAGGGATTGATCATCGAGTTATTTTCTTTGATTGCTTTTTTCTTTGGATTGTTTGGAGCCATCAAGTTTTCAGGGCCCATAGCTGCAATATTTTTTGGAGACTCTGATTTTTACCTCATCGGATTGGTCGGAGTGTTCATTGTACTATTCATTGCCTTGAGTGTGGTTATCAATTTAATTGCAAAACTGATCAAGAAAGGTGTTGATCTGATCTTTTTGGGATGGTTTGACAACCTTTTAGGTGGTATTCTGGGTATCTTAAAATGGGGTTTTTTGGTCAGTATGCTGGTGCTCATGCTTAAAGGGGGAGGATTACTGCTCCCAGAAAAAGATCTGGCCAAATCCCGGATATATCCGTATATTGAGGATATAGGCCCCAATGCCTTCAATGCGCTTGAAACAATTTTTCCTTTCTTCGAGAACTTTATCGACTCGATCGACGAGGAAAAGAACAAACACTTTGTTTGAAGAAATATATTTGCGGTTAATATGGAACTCAAAGAAGAAAAGGGATTTACATACGTCGACGAGGGAGAAGGAGAAGTTGTTTTGCTCTTGCACGGACTCTTCGGTGCATTGAGCAATTGGGACAGTGTGGTTAATCATTTCTCTAAAAATTACCGGGTAATTATTCCACTGCTGCCCATTTATACCATGCCTTTGAAAGAAGCGGGATTGGAAGGCTTAACGGATTTTCTTGAGGAATTCCTCGAGGTAAAGCAGTTGAAAGAATTGAACCTGATGGGTAATTCCCTGGGAGGGCATGTCGCTTTGATCTACGCGCTCCGTAAGCCGGAAAACATCAAAAGCCTGATCCTTACCGGCAGCTCCGGCCTGTTTGAGAATACCATGGGTGGATCATTTCCTAAAAGAGGAAGCTATGATTATGTAAAAGAAAGAGTAGCTTATACCTTTTATGATCCAACTACTGCAACTGATGAGTTAGTCGATGAAGTATTTGAAACTACTAAGAGTATTCCTAAGTGCATGAGGATTGTGGCCATGGCTAAGTCCGCACAAAGGAACAATATGGCGGACCTAATACCCGACATCAAGGCAAGAACGTTATTGATATGGGGGTTGAACGATACCATCACGCCACCGATGGTGGGGCATGAATTCAATAGATTACTGCCAAACTCTGAACTTCATTTTATTGATAAATGTTGTCATGCTCCAATGATGGAAGCACCCGAGAAATTCAATATATTGCTTGAGCGCTTTTTAGCGGCATAAAATTCAAGATGAGGGCCAAGGAACTAATAAATTATTTAATACCACCGCTGAAACCTGAAGATACCATCGATCAGGCACTCCAGTGGATGGAAGAGTTTCGTCTCTCTGAACTACCTGTTGCCGATAATGAGGAGTTTTTGGGTGTGGTAAGCGAGGAAATGCTGATGGCCTTACCGGCAGTCGAAGCTCAAATATCAGATTTGCAGCTGGTTGGTCAGGAGACCCTTATCCGTGACACCCGGCATTTTTATGAGGTGTTGAGGGTGGCCTATTCCACCAACCGCAAAGTCGTAGCTGTATTGGATGAGTACGACCGATATATTGGTGCCATTTCTGTAGAAGATGTCGTAGAAGCTTTTGCCAAAACCTCAACGATCCAACATCCTGGGGCCATTTTGGTCATTGAAACCAACAATCGGGACTATTACCTCTCGGAAATCAGCAGAATCGTAGAATCTGTCGATCTTAAAATTCTGAGCAGTTACATCGTCTCCAGAGAGGATGATCCTACTAAAATTGAACTCACCATCAAGATCAATAAAGAGGATACCTCGCACGTGATTTCCATGTTGGATGCCAATGGTTACAAGGTCGTGGAGTCCTTTAGTCAAAGCCAGGGGTCAATGATGGAGAAAGACCGCCTCGATCAGCTCCTGAATTTCTTGAAAATCTGATTTCTTCATGTTTAAGGTAGCGATTCACGGAAGAGAAGTTTCCGAATCTGTCGAAGCTTATGTGAAGGAGGTGATTGATACCTTACGTGCTTATCAAGTAGAAATTTCTGTTTCAGAAGCATTTTCCACCTCCAGGTATGCTCCCTATTTCGAAGGCTTCAATAGATTTTCCCGGGTTGAACAAATCGATCAATTCGATTTTGTGCTCAGTCTCGGGGGTGATGGCACTTTTCTGGAAACTTTGACGCTTGTAGGCCCTACGGAAATCCCGATCCTGGGCATTAATACCGGAAGATTAGGGTTTTTGGCGCCCATTTCCCGGGAAATGATCAAAGAGGCATTGACCAAACTGTTGAAAGGCAGATACGAAATAGACAACCGTTCACTGGTGTCTTTGGAGGCTTCGGGCAGTCCTTTCGGTGGTGATCATTATGCGATCAATGAATTTGCGATGATCCGAAAGGATACAAGTTCGATGATTGCAATCAAATGTTACATCAATGAACAATACCTGGCTACCTATTGGGCAGATGGCCTTATGGTATCGACTCCTACGGGATCTACTGGATATTCATTGAGTTGTGGAGGACCCATCATTATGCCACATTCAGGGAACTTCATTCTTACACCTGTCAGTCCTCATAATCTAAATGTTCGTCCGCTGGTTTTATCCGATGAGAATGAAATCAGATTCGAGGTAGATAGTAGGAGTACTAATTTTCTGATCTCATTAGATTCACGGTCTACGACAGTGAGTGATGACATCAGCTTGAAAATCACCAAGGCAAAATTTAAAGCTAAACTTCTCAGTATTGAAGGAGTTAGTTTCATAGGCACCTTGAGAAATAAGCTCAATTGGGGTCTGGATAGAAGGAATTAACATAATATTTTTATCTCAATCATCGTAAAAAGGCCTCCGTTAGGCTAATTTTGTTGTGATCCAGTTGTGGATTTCCTAGATTGAATGTGAATTAGCAAAGAATATCATGCGTTTCAAACTCAAAGCCGCCTGCTTACTGATCATCACGGTCCTGTTTTTGATCCCCGATGATGCTTTTTCTCAAAGACGAAGAAGAAACTCTTTTCAAAAGCGTCGGGGAAAAAGTAAGGCGATCGGAAAATACCGTAGTGGTAGAACCAGAGGAGGAGCATCACGTTTCCGTCCTTACCAATATGTTGGCTTTGGCATCAATGCGCTCAATTACTTTGGCGATCTGGCACCAGTGAATAAGGCGGCAAGTACAGATATTAACTTTACTAGACCGGGTTTTGGTATCATGTATGGATATCGCTTTCATCCTGCTATGGCAGCGAGAGCCTCGTTCAATTGGGGGATTTTGAGAGGAGACGATAATAGCTCTGATCCGAATGGAACGGCCAGCGCTGCCAGATATCAGAGAAATTTATCCTTCAGGAACTTTGTAAAGGAAGCGTCTGTAGGCATGGAATTTTATATCCTTCCCAATAACCGTGGGTCAAGCAATCGGCCTCCGATCAACGGCTACATCTTTTTGGGGATCACAGCTTTTCATCATCAGCCACAAGGTCAGGCACCTTTATTTGACTATCAATCAGGATTAGACGCGTCACTGCCTTCAGGACTGAGTCCTGGAGATTGGGTGAACCTGAAGCCACTCGGTACCGAAGGTCAAAATCTGGCTGATCAGTCTGGTGTTTCTGCTGATGCAGATTATAGTCTGTTTCAACTGGCTGTACCATTGGGAATTGGAGGAGTATTCAACCCTCCTGGGCCACTGTCATTCGGTGTAGAATTTGGCTATCGCTATCTTTTTACAGATTATTTAGACGATGTAAGCGGAAATTACGTTGGTTTAGATAGATTCAATGATCCAATAGCGCGTATATTCTCTGACCGAGGAGCTGAGCCTATAGCTGTAACTACAGGTGAAACCCGATCTGCATCGGTTGTTCAACAAGGCTTTGACGGGACAGTGTACAACATCAATGGATTTATCGGATCTGGGATAGATGGTTCCATTAGAGGGAACCCAGACGATAATGACATGTATTTTGTGACGCAGATCAGAGTGACATATGTCCTCTCGCCACGTCGACGAAGTACAGCTAAATTCAGGTAGTATTTGAGATTCGCTAAAGTATTTCTTATTCTTTTTCTCGGGCTTTCGCTTTCAGCAAAAGCACAATTTCTCGAATTCGGTGGTGGCATTGGTGCTATGAGCTATGCAGGAGACCTTTCTCGAGGCTACAAACCACTTGACTCCAAATTAGCCGGATTTGGTGTATTCCGGATGAACTTCTCGGACTTCATCAGTTTTCGCACTGCGCTGGCTTATGGCTCTGTTGCCGGAGATGATAGCACGCCCATAGATCCACTCGGAGAAGTTAGAGGTCATTCTTTCAATACCGACCTTTGGGAATTTAGTGGTATACTGGAATATCACTTTCTGGACTTCCGTCATGAAAAATCTCCGGTGCACTGGACACCTTATTTTTTTGCAGGGATTGGATTCATGCGTTTAGGAGAAGTCAACGGAGCACCTGACGATTTTGGCAGACTGCATGCCAACATTCCATTTGGCCTGGGGTTCAAACAATTGATAGGAAGAAAATTCGCAATAACTGCAGATATTGGTGTCCGAAAGACCTTTACCGATTACCTCGATGGGGTTTCTGATAGTAATCAAACAAGAAAAGATGGGTTCGAGTTTGGGCATCCAAACACCGATGATTGGTATTTTTTTACGGGGATATCCTTCACTTATGTACTCTACAAGATCCCCTGTCCCTTCCCTTATATTCCCAATCGATACATGTTCAAGCGTTAAATCAGGTTAAAACCCTGATTATCATCAAACAATCTTATAAAAAAGTATCATTTTTGTAGCCTTTCTATTTTGGCTGAGTTGGCATGAAAGAGTTGAATGAAGAGGGCCCGGTGCCCAAGCATATTGCTGTCATCATGGATGGCAATGGTCGATGGGCAAAAAGTCGCGGTGCCTCGAGGATATTCGGACACAGAAATGCCATCAAAGCAGTCCGTGATACCACGGAGTTTTGTGCGGAGAACGACATTGAGCATTTGACCTTATATGCTTTTTCCACAGAAAATTGGGCCAGACCAAAATACGAAGTAGATGGATTGATGACCCTATTGGTGTCTACGATAAAAGACGAGTTGCCTACATTGAAAAAGAACAATGTTCGGCTTAGTTCAATCGGAGATCTTTCCAAACTTCCCAAAGAAGCACAGGAGAATCTGGCAGCTGCAAAAAAGGAAACAGCGGGTCATACGGGTCTCAATTTAATATTGGCACTGAATTATAGTGGTAAGTGGGATCTGGAGCAAGCCGTGCAAAAACTAGTGAAAGATCAGAGAGAAGGTAAAGTTAGTGTCGACAAAATCGATCAGGATTTGATCAGCACCTATTTGTCTACAAATGGTATTCCGGATCCTGAGCTGATGGTAAGAACCAGTGGCGAGATGAGGATTAGCAATTTCCTGCTGTGGCAAATGGCTTACACTGAATTGTATTTTACCGACGTTTTATGGCCAGACTTCAGGAAAGAACATCTGAAAGAGGCCATTAATGTGTATAAGAAGCGAGAAAGAAGGTTTGGAAAAACCAGCGAGCAAATAACTGTCTCATGAGAAGATTAGGATTATTACTATTATTTATTCAGATTTCACTGGTTGTACAGGGGCAGTTGCTTTACGGCCAAAACAGGCGCAATACCTCTAGTGGCCCTTCTATTAACTATTCAAGTCCCAAGGAATATGAAATAGCCGGTATCGAAGTGCAGGGAGTCGAATTTTTAGACAACAATGCACTCATTTCTCTATCGGGGCTGAAGGTAGGAGATAAGATCAAGATCCCAGGTGATGAGGTTTCTTCTGCCATTACCAAGCTTTGGAAACAGGGAATCATTGGCGACATCAATATCAAAGCTTCTAAAATCGAAGGCAGCCAGATCTACCTTGTTATCGAGCTGACAGAACGACCCAGACTGACCAGATATCTTTTTAAAGGTCTAAATAAAACTCAGGAGAGTGAAGTTGAAGACGATCTGGAGTTGGTAAGAGGAAAGGTACTTACGGATGTGGTCATCAAAAACGCAGAGCTGACCGTTAGAAAATACCTCGAAGGCAAAGGATTCCGCAATGCCGATATCAGAGTATCACAGCAGCCAGATACTTTATTGAGAAACAGTGCTATCCTTAGCATTGATGTAGATCGAGGTAAGAAAGTACGCGTTGAGAACATCGCTTTTGAAGGAAATGAGGCCTTTACCTCCGCCAAGTTGCGTAAAAAACTAAAAAATACCGGAGTTCGACCAGAGCTACGTTTGGGGACTAATTTGTTAGGTAAGACTTTGAAGTTGGTGAACCCGGTCAACCTCTACAACTTCATGACCCATAAGGATAGCACTTACGAAATATCCGAATACCTGGCCCAGCAGGCCAAGGTCAATGTTTTCAAAACTGCGAAATACATTGAGTCTGATTTCAAGGATGACAAGGATGGATTACTCGCATTTTATAATTCTAAAGGTTATCGAGATGCAAGAATTCTCAACGACACATTAGTCGGTACGGATGGTCGATCGCTTGAAGTCAGGATTGCTGTTGAAGAAGGTCAGAAATATTATTTCCGAAACATATCCTGGGAAGGAAACTTCGTCCATGATGATGAAATCCTGAAAAAGATCCTGGCAGTTGAAAAAGGAGACGTTTACGACCTTGATCTGATCAATCAAAAGTTGAACTTCAACCCTGCCGGAGCAGATATCAGCTCCCTTTACATGGACAATGGGTACCTGTTTTTCAGTGTGAATCCAGTAGAAATTGGTATCGAAGGTGATTCCATTGATGTAGAAATGCGGATTTACGAAGGAGCGCAGGCCACCATAGATCAGGTTTACATTACAGGAAATGACAAGACCAATGATCATGTGATCCTTCGTGAGATCAGAACTTTGCCGGGGCAGAAATTTAGCCGGGCAGAATTGATCAGAACCCAGCAAGAACTTTCACAATTGGGTTATTTTGACCCTGAACAGGTCAATCCGATTCCTAAGCCAAATCCGGTTAATGAAACGGTAGACATAGAATGGTCACTAGTAGAACGACATTCGGATCAGATCGAAATGTCCGGTGGTTGGGGTGGAGCCTTTGGTTTCATTGGAACCCTGGGACTGACGTTCAACAACTTCTCCATGCGGGAGGCACTGGCCTTGAGCAGCTTTCCTCCGGCCGGAGATGGACAAAGACTTTCTCTTCGATTACAAGCCAATGGCCGCCGATTCCAGAGCTATTCCTTAGGATTTACTGAGCCATGGTTGGGAGGCAAGCGACCTAATTCCTTTGGGATTAACCTGAGCCATTCGGTACAACGAAGTGTGGATCCTTTTACGGATCGAGTATTTGGAGCCTTGAAGGTGACTGGTGTTACGCTTTCACTTGGAAGAAGATTGACCTGGCCGGATGACTTCTTTACATTAAGTAATTCTGTTGGATTCCTACAATACTCCTTGCAGAACTTTGGTAACTCACTTGGATTCTCTACGGGTAATGCCAACAGTGTGACGTTCAATACCACGATAGCAAGGAACTCGGTGAGTAATCCGATGTATCCAAGAGGTGGTTCAAGTATTTCATTGAATGTTGCGGCTACACCTCCGCATTCCCTATGGAGAGACATTGACTATGACAATGCTTCTAACCAGGAGCTATTTAAATGGTTGGAATACCACAAATGGAACCTGGATACCAAATATTATCTACAGTTGGCAGACAAGTTGGTCCTGGCCACGAGAGCGCATTTTGGTTTCATTGGAACGTATAACAAAGACGTAGATCCTGGTCCATTTGAGCGCTTTACCTTAGGTGGAGACGGACTTACCGGTCAAAACTTTTTATTGGGGACTGATGTAATAGGTCTTCGCGGATATACGAATAACAGTATAACGCCCGTTGAAAATGGTATACGGGGCGGATTGTTCTTTACCAAGTTTGTGACGGAAATCCGATATCCACTGTCTTTGAATCCAAGTGCTACTATATATGCGCTGGCCTTCGTGGAAGGAGGAAACAACTGGAACGATTTTGACCAGTACAATCCATACGACATGAAGCGGTCAGCAGGATTTGGTGCGAGGATCTTTATGCCAGCATTTGGTTTGCTGGGTCTGGACTGGGGATATGGGTTTGATAACGAACCTGGACAAACAGGACCAGCTGGCCCTCAATTTCACTTTAGTATAGGACAGCAAATCAGATAATGAAACGTTTCATCTTTTTCTCGGCCCTCTCTTTTTTACTAATTCCTGTTAGTTTTGCGCAAAAATTCGGATACGTCGATACGAATTACATTTTGGGCAGGCTTCCGGAATACAAGGAGGCTCAGGCTGAGATAGAGAAACTGGCCCAGGGATGGGAAGGCGAAATCCAGGAAATGTATAAAGAAGCGGAAAGCATGGAAGCTGCTTTTCAGGCCGAAGAGGTCTTGTTGACAGTGGATATGCGTGCGGATCGACAAGCTGAAATTGAAAGGCAGTGGAAGGAGATCAAAGACTACCAAAAGCAAGTCTTTGGCTTTGAAGGACTGTACTTTTTGAAGAAAAAAGAACTGATCAAACCGGTTCAGGACAAGGTGTTTGAAGCTGTAGAAAGAGTGGCTAAAAATAACCGACTCCAAATTGTTTTTGACAAATCCGGAGATCTGGTAATGATCTACACCGACCCGATCCATGATTATACTGACTTTGTGTTGGAAGAATTGGGATTAGGTGAGAATCAAACGACGAATTAATAGACGAACAATAATTAATTATGAAACTGAAATTTTTCATTGGCTTTTTCGCCCTGATGGCGGTTGGAAGCTTGCATGCCCAGGGATTGAAGATTGGGTACACGAACGCGGAGTATGTACTATCATTATTGCCTGAGGCGAAGCAGGTCGAAGCAGATCTCAAGGCATACGAAACACAACTACAAAATCAGCTTCAGGCAAAATATCAGGAGTTTCAGGCAAAAGCCGCTGACTACCAGCAAAACGCAGCTTCAATGATCGAAGCAGTGCGAGCAGATAGAGAGCGTGAGTTGCAAGGTTTACAGGAAAACATCCAAAAATTCCAGGCTGATGCTGAGACTTCTTTGCTTCAGAAGCGAAATCAATTGCTCGCTCCACTAGTAGAAAAAGTAGGTAATGCGATCAAAGAAGTGGCGGAAGAAAATCAGTACACCCACGTATTTAGTTCAGGAGCTGCGGGCCTTGACGTATTGCTTTATGCGGATGAGCAATACAATGTTACTGAACTTATCCTGGCGAAGTTGGGCATTGACCCACCTGCAGAGACAGGAAACTAATAGCCGACCTACAAAAAAATGTTTATCACCGCCCAGGCCTGATCGCCTGGGTTTTTTTATTGCAATAAAATCCCGACGAGCAATCCACCAAGGATAATAAATGGAGTTGGGATTTTAGTGAAGAAGATGATACATGCAGTACTTAGCATAAGGATGTAATTGACTGCTGAGGCTTCAATACTTTCAAACAACAAGAAAGTGGCGGCCATCACCATTCCTGAACTCACGGCATTGATGCCTTCCAAAGAAGCTTTTACTACACGGTATTTTTTCAGGCTATCCCAAAACCTGATGGCGAAGAAGATAAAAAAGGTGCCAGGCAAAAATATGCCGGCCGTGGCGAGGAAAGCACCAAGGATTTGTCCGCCAATGCCCAATTCTCTAAGGCTTAATGCACCTACATAGGAACTGAAAGAAAACACTGGGCCTGGGATGGCCTGAACAAAGGCATATCCCGAAATAAATTCCTCGGAAGTCAGGTACTTTTTGAATTCTACGAACTCAGTGAACAGTAGCGGGACCAAGACCTGGCCCCCACCAAAGATGAGACTGCCATTTCGATAGAAATTGTCAAAAATTCGGATAGGTGCCCATTCAGTCAGTTGCCACAGCACAAATGCGCCGAACATCACGCCAATCCAGACGAACATGCTGGTCCATTTGATTTTGAATCCGCTTTTCTCTTCGATCGGTTGCTTCTTGTATCTGGAAGCTGTCACCGCTCCCCCAGCTAGCAAAAGGAAAGGGAAGATAAATGGGTTTTTCAGGAAGTAAGAGATAAAGGCCGATAGGATCATCAGGAAGTATCCGACCCTGGAGGAGATCACGCTACTGGAAATGCGGTAGGCTGAATAAGCCACAATCCCTACAGCCATGGGTTGTATAAACCTCAGGAACTCCAGGGAAATGTTCATTTCCTGCATGAAGTCCACAGCGAGTGCGGCACTGGTCATGATACAGAAGGCAGGAAACATCCAAACCAACAAAGTCATATAGGCCAATGCAGGACCTCCAATGCGGAAGCCCAACGAAGTGATCGTTTGAGTAGAAGTGGGTCCGGGCAATATCTGACACAAAGCATATAATTCAATCAGACCTTGTTCGTCAATGTAGCCACGCTTCTTGACCATCATGTCAATGACCATGGCTAAATGACCTTGTGGACCTCCGAAGGCGGTTACGGAGAGGATGAGGACATCTCTAAGAAAGATTATGTTCCTGACTCGCCGGATGGCCATACTATTTTTTCAAACCGATTTCTCTTAGTCGTTCATCCAGGAATTCTCCAGCACTCATGTCTTCATACAATTTTGGTTCTTCTTCCGAAACACAGCTCTCCAGACAAGTGAGGTCCATAGATGCTTTGGGGTGCATGAAGAATGGAATGGAAAAACGACTGGTTTTCATCAATTCCTTGGGAGGATTGACTACCCGATGGATCGTCGATTTCAACCTGTTGTTGGTGAGCCTCGAAAGCATATCGCCTACATTGACCACAATCTGATCGGGAAGCGCCGTAATTGGGATCCACTCTCCGTCTCTTCTCAAAACCTGAAGGCCGTCGGCACTGGCACCCATCAGTAAAGTGATCAGGTTGATATCTCCATGCTCTGCTGCCCTCACGGCATCTGCAGGGATCTCATCCGGATTCTCGATCGGGAAATAATGAATTGCCCTTAAAATGCTGTTGCCAGATCGAACCTTGTCATCGAAATAATTTTCCTCCAGTCCGAGATGGATCGCAATGGCACGAAGCATGGACAGACCAGCTTCTTCCAGGATCCGGTAGGCCTTGGTGGTCAAAGCTTCCATTTCAGCCACTTCCTCTGGCCAGATGTTATCCGGGTATTCGGGCAATTTCTGATCGTCAGGTTGTCCGACATGGAAAAACTCTTTCAGATCGCCCGTATTGCGTCCTTTGGCTTTTTCTTTCCCCTTGCTGATGTAGCCTCGTTGGCCGAAGAGCTCAGGAAATTCATATCGTGTTTTTGTTTCCTCACCCAAGCCAAAAAACTTTTGAATGGACTCATAGAGTTTAGCCGTTAATTCATCGGACAGTCCATGATTTTTGATGGCAACAAATCCAATATTTTGATAGGCATCGCCCAGTGCCTTTACGAACTTGTTTCTTGATTCCTCATTTCCTTCTTTGAAGTCCGCCAGGTCAAGCGAAGGTATTTCCTGATATAAGATAGGTTTCATCTCGAAGTGATTAGATATTTAAAAATATGCTAAAGCCTGAAAAAAAGCTTATTCAGCATTCATATTTTCTGTTTGAAAGGATGTCAATTGATTGGCTGTAATGCTGTGAAATGTCCAGCAATCGCTTTGATCAATAGGTTGACAACCTCTTCCGGAGTGCCACTGGCATCAATATCGATGATATTTTCTCCTTTATTTATGAGAAAAGATTTTGCAGCTTCAAATTTGGTACGTGTAACTGCCAGGTTCTCTTCAAACAATTCCCGATCCTCATTTCGGTGCGCCATTCGCTGGTAGCAGATCTCATCGGACACATCAAAAAACAAGATGAGGTCAGGTCGGATCGCTTTTTCATTCAATTGATAAACCGATTCCATATCGAAATCATCAGAACTTTGATAAACTAACGATGAAAGATAATACCGGTCGCAAAGCACCACATGATCTTCAGACGTAGCTAGCCACGGGTTGATGACCCTGGAGCAATGGTCTAAGCGATTGGCAGCGAATGATAAAGGGAGCACCCTTGGATGAAAATCAGTGATTTTTTTTGTCAGGACCTGTCGGATATATTGACCACCTACTGAATCATCATGAGGCTCGAAAGTCTGTTTGACTTTTTTGCCATATTGTGTTTCCAATAGATGCGCCAACCGTTTAGTGGCGGTTGACTTTCCGGAACCGTCCAGCCCCTCAATGACAATAAAATGTGATTTTTTCTCCATGGTCTCGGCCCTCAAAATTACCGAAGAAGGACTTGTCGGAAAAGCGCTTAGCGAAATACGCTTTTCAAGACTTCCAATGATCGTATTTCCAACGCATGACCCAGGTGATATTGATAATATTTCAGGATCATATCCAGTGTTTCACTGCGCATTTTTCCAGAGGCAGCAATAGGTGCGAAAAAATCCTCATTAGATAGTGATTCCGTAAAATCATCAATCTGCGTGGCATGACCCGTGACAAATTGCTCCTGGATCAAACTGGGTTCAAATCCGAATCCAAGAAAAGTGGTCAGTTTGATCAGGAATTGGAGATGGAAGTTCTCATCATTTTCAGGGGCATGATCAAATGCCACTACAGATGCTTCGAGGAATTCAAATAAGGCAATGTTTTCGTGCTTTTCTGCTTGCAGGACCTTCGCCAGTACTTCTGATAAGAAGAGCGTAATGGCACTCTTTTTCATGTCGGATCGGATGTTGGATAGCATGTGTTTGGGGCGGAACTCACTTAATCGATGCAGGTCTTTGTCTTTGCTCCAATACAAGACTAATTCCAAGACAGAAAATGGTTCGAAATACCCAGGGTTTTTCCTGGATTTTTTGCTGCGAATACCGTTGATGATCAGCGATTGGAGCCCGTAATCTCTCGTGAACACCCTGGCGATGATGGATGTGTCCTTGTATTTGATGTAATTAATGGAAATTCCTTCGGTTTTCGAGATCATGGGCAACCGCCAAGTTATCGGATTACGGCGATCTTTCCGACAAAGGTTTCTTCACGACCTCCAACACTGCTAAAGAAAAGGTAGATGCCGCTGACCGTCGGACTACCTGAAGTATCCCGCAAATCCCAGGCGGCTGTACCACCGAGCGCATCAATTTCCCGGATCAGATTTCCCTGTACATCTGTGATCTTGATATTGGCATTCTGTGCCAATCCTCGTAAGGTTACGGGTCCTGTGTCTTGTGGTCGGATAGGATTTGGGAATATCTGTACATTGCTGTGTCTTATGCTCCCAGCTGAAGATCCCGTTCGGTAAGAAACCAGCCCCCGATCAGTGAGTATAAACATTTCCCCTGAGTTGGGATCGTAGGCAAAGTCCAGGATGGTATTGGAGGGTAATGGGCTGTTTTCGGCAGTGAACCTGGTTTCCAGGGTGATGACATTCTCGTCAAAAACCCAAATGCCGTCTTTGGTGGCCATCCATTTTTGATTACCTCCATCAATCGCCATGGCAGTTACAGCTTCTTGATCGAACAATACCCGATTTTCGAAAAAGGGTGTGAATGCATTAAAATTGTCAAAGATGAAGGTCGCTTCCACAAAAAAAGAAATGCCAGATGAAGTGCCAATCCAGGCCTGATCGTCCAGGTCGATCACCAGGGATTGAATATTTCGGGAGGCTAACCCGTCACTTTCGTTGATCACCCTTAATTGTTCACTGTCTGGATCGAAAGCAATCAGCCCTCTACTTTGATCTTCCAACCAAAGCACATTTCCTTGTGAAGGCAGCATGTCTACCAGCGTAGCAGATCCGACTTCATTGGCGGTCCAGGATTCCCATGCGTCTTCATTAAGCCGGTAAAGCGCATTGGTATCATTGTGTCGGATGGCGTAAAGGCCGTCAGAAGTCGAAGCAAGTGCAGGAATAGCAATATTCGTCCCTGTAAAGAGTGTATTCACAAACTGTGAGTTAGTGAAGTCATAAATACCTTGCGTAAGTGTACTCAAGTACGTCGTTCCTTCGTAGATGGCCACATCTGAGACGTTGTACAGGCCGATGATTGCTTGATTCTCCCATTGCCCATTGCTAAAAACCGCGAAACCTGTTGAATCTTGCTCATTGATATTTTGTCCCGACACATAAAAAACGTAGAGGTTATCGGCGAACTCCAGGTTAGCAATATCATCAGAAGCAGGGCCACTTGGCCTGATCACCCGCTCGGTTCCTTCAATGATATTGATCAGGCCATTCTCTTGATCAGCTATCCAAAGTTGCCCCTGGTTGAAGTTGACTTCACTACCATCAGCAAGACTGGTAACAGCAATGTCGTTAATGATTTCACCTTCAAATAATAGAAGGTCCTGAGTTCCCAAAACGAAAAGTTGGTTATTGAGGGCGTCCAGATCATTAATTTCAAAAGAAACTTGTCTCAGGGTGTCCCAGGTATTCATTGGTGAATTCAAGGAATAAATCACACTGTCCCGACTGGCGAGAATTTCGTTTTCATAAGCGATGATATTTTGAAATCCCATCGTATTGGCTGCCAATGTCCAATTGTTGAAGTCCAACAAGTTGGAAGCAAGATTTCCACTTTGTACACCCTGGTTACTGGCAGCGTATAAGATTCCGTCCTGGAAAAGAATCTCACTGATTCGTAGGATGTCACCATCCGTGCCAATCTCACGAAAGATTTCTGTGATTTCCTTTGAATTCAGATTGATGGTTGCAATACCGAAGTTTGTTGCCGCATAAGCCCTGTCCGCGGTAATAACGAAATCATTGACCGCTCGACTTGTTCCGAAGTTGAGAGCCGTCAGCTCGGAAAGGTTGATCAACTCGCCTTCCTGAATCAAATCAACGCCTCCATCCTCATATCCAATCAACAAGACGTCATTTTCTGCTGCATAAGCCAGCCCGGTAATTGCGCCTCCGTTGAGGCCGTCGATCTTTGAGAGTCTGGTGATTTCTTCATCCTCGAAAAGAAAAAGCGCAAACTCACTGGCGGCAAAAGTTCGTTCACCATCACTGGCAACAAATTGGATGCTATTGAAACTGAAGTGATTTCGCCAGGTCCCCACCGGGATGTCCTGTGAATAGCTCAACAGACATGTAAAAGACAGGTATAAAAAAAGGAGAGATCTAGCCATTGCTCATTTTTTGTTGGAAACAGGTCCGACAAAGTGCTTCATAAATATCTTTTTCCCCCAACACTACTTTTTTGGTGGATCGCCCTCTCCGGTAAGAATAGGAAGCCACATTGCCACAGTCCATGCAGATGGCATGCACTTTGGTGATGTATTCAGCGATGCACATGAGCTTATCCATTGGTTCAAATGGGATGCCTTGAAAATCCATGTCTAGTCCGGCCAGGATCACACGTTTACCGCGATTGGCTAATTCGTTTGTGACTAGAACTATATCCGGGTCAAAAAATTGTGCTTCATCGATCCCAATTACCTCACTGTCGTCACACTGCAACAATATATCCCTGGCGAAATGCACTGGCGTAGACTTTATTGTCGTTTCATTATGAGAAACGATATCGTTCTTGGAGTACCGTTTGTCTACCTTGGGCTTGAATATTTCAACTTTCTGTTTGGCCAGCAATGCGCGATTCAGTCTACGGATCAGTTCTTCCGTTTTACCGGAGAACATGGAGCCACAAATGACTTCCACCCAGCCACTTCGGCGGTTGATTGCAGAGCTATTAGAAGGTTCTATAAACATCAGTAGATATAATTCAGGTGAGGAAGTTTACAAACATCGGGGATTTCTATTTCCAGGTCTTTGACTGGAATAAATTGACAGGAAAGACGTTCCTGATCGAGAAGTTTTCCCAATTGTCGGAATTTTCTTTCAGCTTCCGAATCTTCTGGCAAACCTTCTTGACCGGCTATTACGTTTACCTTGCATGTGGTGCATCGGCCTTTGGCCCCGCATGCATGCATCACATCGGTGTGTTGCAGCAAAATATGAAGCAGTTTCGTATTTTTATCGCTGCAATCGATAGATTTACTTAATAGGTTTCGAACTGTAATCCGCAACATTTCGTCGCAATTTAGAATTGGATGAGAAGACTTTTTAATATTGAGTTTGTAAAAGGTTTTAAAAAGACCTTCACTGAACAAATAATTCATCAATCTTTCCAGGCGAAAGACGCTTTATCCGGAAAAGAACTGGTGACACTTACGCCTTCCAAGCAGCTGAACTTTCTCATCATGAAGGCGCTGTTTCAGGAATGGCAGGACGAAATGAAGCGACTGGAAAGTCCTTATTTCGACTACAAGCATCCTGATGTCAAGAAGGCCTTGGTTCAGTTCATGAATGTGCTTTCTCAGCACATCGAAGTGAGTGCCGCGACTTTGAAAGATTTGATCTCCAAAGCTTTAGATGAAGGTTTTGTGCTTGTAACCGACCCGGCGGCCTTTGTGAGGCAAGAATTTGCAGGGCGTGATCAGCAGACTTTTCAAGCCAAGCACGCAAAACCTATTCTTAAATATTTGAAATTATTGACCGAGGAGTTCGATGACTTTTTTAATGCACAGGCCACAGGTTCTTACGCGGAAGTTTTCGAGATCGCCGATGATTATTTCGCCGATGTAGACCTTTCGGAAAGTCAGGAACGACTATTTACCAATTTGTCTGAGGTAGCTCCTATTACACTGGAGGAATTATTGGATGAAGAGGAATTTGCAGACATCACACAGTTCGATGAAGATCTTGAAGAGGAAGAGCTGGAGCCTGAGGTAGTGGAAGCACCTGCTGCGGAGGAGCCCAAGGAAGAGGCCACACTTGAAGTTGAAGACGAGCCAATAGCTGCAGAAGAAGAAGTTAATGAACCGGAAGAGGAGGCCCCTGTTGACGAGGAAGTGCCCGAGGAAGAACCCGAACCTGATCCAGAGCCTGTTGATGAGCCTGAAGAAGATTCAAGTGATCCGGAAGATGTTTTGGATGAAATAGAACCCGATCCAGAGCCGGAGCCGACTCCTGAACCGGAATTAACTCCGGAGCCTACGCCAGAGTCCGATCCTGAACCGGAAGTGACTGAAACGGCTACGCTCAATGACCAATTCAGTGAAGCCAAGGAAGAATCATTGGCGGAGAAACTGGAAAAAGAAGAGCAACCGGGAACAATCCTGAGCAGTGTCTCTGTGAATCAGAAGTACATGTTTGTTCAGGAGCTTTTTGATGGAGATGCGAATACCTTTCAAAAGGCGCTGGCTGAAATTGAATATTCAGGCTCTTTTGATGATGCGGTCGAACACCTGGTGACCAATTATGCCCGACAATTTGATTGGGATATGAATTCCGATGAGGTCAAGGAACTACTGAAAGTAATTTTTAGAAGGTTTCGTTGATTTACATTAAAAGTGTCGGGGGATCTCATTTGACGGACTTATTTACAACAGACATTTCACCTCCTGACCTGACAAAAGTCAGCTAACACCTTAGCAGCAACTGGTTTTTTTGCTGCCTCAAAATGAATAGCAAGAATCCAGTGAAAGTCGCATTTTTTAGCACCAAGTCTTATGATCAGGAGTATTTTGATCAGGCGAATCAAGACTTATCCATCACCTATTTTGAAGCATCATTAGACGAGCAGACCGTCAATTTGTGTGAAGGATATGAGGTCGTTTGTGCATTTGTCAATGACAAGTTAGATAATGCTGTTTTGGACAGGCTTCATGCTTACGGGATCAAACTCATTGCGTTACGATGCGCAGGCTTTAATAACGTTAATCTTGATGTAGCCAAGGAACTGGGGATCAAGGTTGTTCGGGTTCCATCTTACTCCCCTGAAGCCGTGGCGGAACATGCCGTGGCATTGATGCTCTCCTTGAACCGAAAAACGAACAAAGCCTACAATCGGGTCCGGGAAGGTAATTTTTCCTTGCACGGATTAGTGGGATTTGATTTGTATAAAAAGACCGTGGGCGTTATCGGAACGGGTAAGATTGGTCAGGCTTTTTGCCGGATCATGAAAGGTTTTGGGACCAGGGTGTTGGCATATGACCTTTATCCTTCTGAAGCGTTAGCCGAAGATGGAGTGGAATATGTAAGTCTGGAAGATCTGTTCAAGAACAGTGATGTTGTTTCGATGCATTGCCCATTGACTCCTGACTCCAGTCATTTGATCAATGAACAGACCATCTCAATGATGAAGCCGGGTGTTATGTTGATCAATACCAGTCGTGGAGGGCTGATCAATACAAAAGATGTTATTGCCGGATTGAAAAGTCGACATATCGGCTACCTGGGCATCGATGTTTATGAACAGGAGGAAAGCTTGTTTTTCAAAGATTTGTCAGCGCACATCATTCAGGATGACTTGATCATGCGATTGATCAGTTTTCCAAATGTACTAATCACGGCACATCAGGCTTTCCTTACACAGGAAGCGCTATCTGAAATCGCCAGAACTACTTTGGAGAATATCCATGCTTTCGAACAAGGTGAACTTCAGAATTCTGTTTACTAAAGTCGTTATATACGCATACCCCGGCTAACATGCCGGGATACTCCTTAGCAGAGTGACTTATTTAGACGTTGTTTAATCAAAAAAGATCTTCTTCCCTTTCTAACATCAGGATAGAACTCTGAGGAACGATGAAATACTTTTCACCTTTGTATTGCACTTCGAAGGCACTTTTTTGCAGAAAAATTGCCAGATCTCCTTCTTTCGCCTGGAGAGGCACGTACTTAACTTGATCTTCTTCACCTTTCCAGGCATCGTCATCGTCCATGGGTAAGGGAATAGGGAAGCCTGGCCCCGCTTTTACGATGTAACCACTTTGTACTTTTTCTTTCTCCTGTACGCCGGGAGGGAGGTAAATCCCGCTATTGGTCTTTTCCTCATCGGCTTTAGGTTTGATCAGTACCCGATCACCTACAATGATCAACTTTTGAAGTTTATTGTCAGCAGTCAATTCCATCTATTTCCTCTTAAAATCGCGCAAATCTAACAGATTCAACATTTAGCCACCAAAAAGGTTCGCTTGAGTTTCGGGTTCTGATTGTTCTTCTGGTGGCGTTTCCAATTGCGTTTTGGCCTGAGCCCTGGTCAGCACTTTATCATCGATGGATTTGCTGGCCTGAGCACCTAGCTCTTTGAGCCGTTCTGTCTTTCTCACCAGATTGTCCTTACCAGTTACCAGTTTTTTCATGGCCTCGTCGTACGTATTTTTAGTCGTACTAAGGGTCTGTCCCACTTTCACGAGATCATCGACGAAGGACTTGAATTTATCGTATAGGAGACCTCCCTGTCTGGCAATTTCCAGGGCATTACGGTTTTGATATTCATGCTTCCAGATAGAAGCGACTGTTCGTAATGTTGCGATCAGCGTAGCTGGGCTTACGATCACAATATTTTGACTATGTGCTTCATTGTAGAGTTCACCACCTCGTTCGATGATGAGTGCAAAGGCCGCTTCGATGGGAACGAACATCAGTACGTAATCCAGAGATCCGGTTTCGAAGAGCTGGTGATAACTTTTGTTGGCCAGGCTTCTGATGTGGGTCTTTACCGAAAGCATGTGTTCCTTTAAGAACCGATCCCGATCCTCGTCATTTTCCGCATTGATGTACCGATCGTAGGAGATCAAAGAAGCTTTGGCATCAATGACCAGATTTTTGTTGTCTGGTAGGCGGATGATCACGTCAGGACGTAATCTTTTCCCTGCTTCCGTGGTAATGGATTCCTGGGTGAAATATTCCCGGTCCTTCTGAAGACCAGATTGTTCCAAAATGCGCTCTAATACCAATTCACCCCAGTTTCCTTGCACCCGGGAATCTCCTTTTAGTGCTCTGGTGAGGTTCTCAGCCTCCTGGCTCATTTTTTTATTAAGTTCCCGGAGGCCACTGATCTGTTCCCGCAAAGCCACATTTCGCTCAACATGGTCTTTATGAGTGAGTTCTACTTTCCGCTCAAATTCTGTTAGTTTTTGGCCGAGAGGTTTGAGCAGCTCGTCAAGATTGGTTTTGTTTTGATTGGTGAACTTCAGGCTTTTTTCCTCAAAAATTTCATTGGCCAGGTTTTTGAATTGTGCTGTAAATCGATCCTGAAGAGCGGTCAATTCTTCTTTCTGCTCTGTCAGTCGTTTGGCCATGTTTTCGTAATTGGCTTCTAACGTCGCACGTTCACTGTTTATACGTAGCAATTGTTCACGCTCTTCCTTCAACTGAGAGTTGAGGCTACCAATGTCTTCGGATTGTCGCTCGGATCTTTCTTTTTCAAGTTTGAGTTCAAGCTTTGCTTGCTGCAATTCTTCCGTGATTTCTTTTTGTGGAGCCTTTAGTTTGAACAGGAGATAACCGATGGAAGCACCTGCAGCCAAACCCATCGCCAATAAACCCAACATTGTTAAATCCATCCTTCAAATTTACGAAAGGCAGGGGAGAGCGCGGAATGATAGCAGATCATATTTTTCCGATTGACTTTTGGCGGCATTCCATATAAAGGTCTCGTGTACAATCTGGTTTCTTATTTCAAATCGGGAATATTAAGCACTTTTGCATCGAATATGTGTTTGATAGCATTTGCCCTGAATGAACACCCTGATTACCCATTGATCCTGGTGGCTAATCGCGATGAGTTTTACGAACGCCCTACCTCCTATGCTGATTTTTGGGAAGATCACCCAAATGTGCTTGGTGGCAGAGACTTAAAAGGAGGTGGGACCTGGATGGGCGTGACCAGGGCAGGAAGAATTACGGCGGTTACCAACTACCGGGATCCCCAAAACATCAGTGCTACGGCAAAGACCCGTGGCGATTTAACCAAAGATTATTTAATATCTGATACACCAGCTTTGCCCTATTTAGAACAAGTCGAGAAAGAAGCTGCTTTGTATAATGGTTTCAATCTCTTGCTTTTTGAAGCTGGCAAAGGGTATTATTTTTCTAATTATGGCGACAAAATTCGAACCCTGGACAAAGGAGTCTTTGGGTTGAGCAATGCCTTATTGGATACGCCTTGGCCAAAGCTCGAAAAATTGAAAGAAAATTTCAGCCAGTCCATTCAATCCAATATTGATGTCGATTCCTTGTTGGAATTGCTGACTGATGACCAAAAAGCGTCCGATGAGGCGCTACCGGAAACCGGCGTGCCCTACGAGTGGGAAAAGGCGCTTTCTTCTATATGCATTGCTACACCGACCTATGGAACTTGTTGTAGTACCGTGATTCTGGTCGACAAATCAGGGAACCTGTCATTTACTGAAAAATCATTCCCGGTTGGCGCAAGAGACGCCCAGTCTTCATCGTTCAATATCAAAATAGCGGATCAATGAATCGTATTTGCCTTGCCATAGCGCTGTTGTCCTTAGTGGTACTTAGTGCCTGTGATAATGAATTAGGAGAAGACTTACCTCTGCTCAATGGGCAGGTTGGTGGACAAACCTGGACTTTTAAGCTGGGAAAAGCCATTCGAGACCCATTTGGTGAAGAGTTCAGTATCTCCTTTTATTCAGAACAAGAATTTGGAGACGACCCTTGTGCCATCGGGAATTCCAATAATACGCATCTGACGATTACGATCCCATCAAGCCTCGGTAATTATAATTTACCTCAAAATGGTGAATCACTCGTCTTTCAACAAGCAGGGAGCAATGCTGCCGTTCAAGCAGCTTCAGGGTTCATTGAGATCACTCAACTCACGGGGCTCCGGGGAATCGGTTATTTGCAGGCCACTTTTGATGATGCCAATACAGTAGAAGGACGCTTTCAATTTGATATTTGTAATTGACGGAATCTATAATTCCGTACTCGTTCACGTGCTGATTTTTCCCCTTGAGTTTCGCTCAATTTATTAGTTTAATTCGTGCACTTACATTCGTATTACCATGTGACATGGGATATAAACTAAGGTCCTCAGCACGATTTACGATAAAGTTCTGTAGGTCTTTGACCCAAGTCTTTTCAACCAACTGTTATGAACAGGACTGCCACGGTAGTCCTGTTTTATTTTATTCTGTCCTTTTCTAAAGTATAATAGACGATAAGCCTGGGGAAAACCTCGATCGCCAACATAGCTACCAGATATTTTTAAAACTAAAAAAGCGCCCATCAGAGCGCTTCTTTTATATAGTTGACGTGGTGATCCTAATGACCACCGAACTTGACTTCATTAAGCCATTACTTCTTCTTCCACTTCTTCGTAAGAGCTGATGGGTAGACAGCTACAAATCAGATTTCGGTCTCCGTAAGCACTGTCGATTCTGCTAACTGCTGGCCAGAACTTATTGAATCTCAACTCAGGTAGTGGGAAGGCCGCTTTCTCTCGAGCATATGGTTTATCCCATTGCTCAGCTAGTACGACACGTTGTGTATGTGGAGCGTTTTTGAGCACATTATTGTCCTTGTCCGCTACTCCTATTAGTACTTCTTCAATCTCGGCGCGAATTGCTAGCATCACGGAGCAGAATCGATCCAATTCAGCCTTGGTTTCGCTTTCGGTGGGCTCGATCATCATGGTGCCAGGGACTGGGAAAGATACCGTAGGTGCGTGATAGCCATAATCCATCAACCGCTTTGCAATGTCTTCTACCTCTATTCCTGCCGCTTTGAAATGACGACAGTCGATGATCAATTCATGTGCATTGGTATCGTTCTCGCCAGAATACAATACCGGATATGCCTCGCTGATCTGAGATTTGATGTAGTTCGCATTCAAAATGGCAATCTTAGTGGCGTTGGTTAACCCTGAACCGCCCATCATCGCTATGTAAGCATGACTGATTGGTAAAATGCTCGCACTACCATATTCAGCCGAAGAAACCGCCGTTATCTTGGAAGAAAGTCCTTCATCAGTAGGGCGTTTTGGTAGATACGGTGCCAGGTGCTCTACTACGCCGATAGGGCCCATACCTGGTCCTCCACCCCCGTGAGGGATACAGAATGTTTTATGCAAGTTCAGGTGACAAACATCCGCTCCAATATTGGCAGGAGACGTCAAACCAACCTGAGCATTCATGTTGGCTCCGTCCATGTATACCTGTCCACCATTTTGGTGAATGATGTCGCAAATTTCGATAATCGATGCTTCGAATACGCCGTGAGTCGAAGGATAAGTGACCATCAAGGCAGCCAGGTTTGCCGAATGCTCGGTGGCTTTTGCCCGCAGATCTTCTACATCGATGTTGCCTTCGTCATCACATTTGACGATGACGACTTTCATACCCGCCATTACCGCACTTGCAGGGTTGGTGCCATGTGCAGAAGAAGGGATCAAAGCAATGTTTCTGTGGGTGTCGCCTCTGTGTAGGTGATAAGCTCTAATCACCATTAACCCCGTGTATTCACCTTGTGCTCCGGAATTCGGCTGGAATGAAACACTGTGGAAACCGGTGATCTCACAAAGCCAGGTGCCTAATTCACCGATCAGTTCCTGATAGCCCTGAGTTTGTTCTTTGGGTGCATAAGGATGAATATCTCCAAATTCTGACCAGGTAACAGGGATCATTTCTGTGGTTGCGTTCAATTTCATGGTACATGAACCCAAAGAGATCATGGAATGAACCAGAGAAAGATCTTTGCTTTCCAGCTTTTTCATGTATCGAAGCATTTCGTGCTCCGACTGGTAAGAATTGAACACTGAATGTTGCAGGTAATCTTGTGGTCTGAAATCATCACCCAGGTTTACCTCAGAAGAAATAGTGGTTGCTTCACCCAGAATGACTTCCAGGATCAATTCAGCATCTGCCAATCGATGGGTTTCATCGAAGGAAATGCTTACGAAGTTATCTTCCAGGTACCGAACATTTACTTGTTTGGCTGCTGCACGTGCTTTCAAGCCGTCCAGGTCGTTTGATATGAACTTTACTGTATCGAAGAAGCGATTGTTGACTACCTGAACATTGGCCTGACCAAGTCGATCCGCGACAGTTTGTGCCAAACCTTTCACGCGAAGCGCAATGTCTCTCAAACCAGCAGGGCCATGATAAACGGCATACATGGATGACATGACAGCCAACAGTACCTGAGCCGTACAAATATTCGAAGTGGCTCTTTCGCGCTTGATGTGTTGCTCACGTGTTTGAAGTGCCATGCGGAAGGCATCATTTCCTTCGGCATCTTTTGACGCCCCGATCATTCGACCAGGCACGGCTCGTTTGTATTGTTCTTTGGTGGCAAAGAAAGCTGCGTGTGGTCCACCGAATCCTAGCGGTACGCCAAATCTTTGTGAAGTTCCTACAACGGCATCAACTCCCCATTTCCCAGGTCCTTCAAATAAGCAAAGCGCCAGTAAGTCAGTACCTACGCCTACGAAAACCTGATTTTCGTTGGCCGCTGCAGTCAATGAGGAGCGGTCTATCACCTCGCCATCATTGTCAGGATACTGGAAATAAACACCAAAAACTTCTTCAGAAGTAAGGTCAGCTTTATCAATGTCGACAATTTCAACCTCAATCCCCATGGGTAAGGCTCGTGTTTTCAAGACCTCCAGGGTTTGTGGGAATACCCTGTGATCCACCAGATATTTGGTGGCTGATTTCTTCTTCGCTCCTTTTCTTAGCCCAAAGAACATGGTCATGGCTTCCGCGGCTGCGGTACCTTCGTCTAATAGAGAAGCGTTAGCGATCTCCATTTGCGTCAGGTCAATCACCAGCGTTTGGAAATTGATCAAAGCTTCCAGTCTGCCTTGTGCAATTTCTGCCTGGTAAGGAGTGTAAGCCGTGTACCATGCTGGATTTTCAAGTACGTTCCTTAAAATAACCGTGGGTACTTCGCAATTGTAATAGCCTTGCCCTATGAATGAATTTCTAACTTCATTCTTTTGAGCTACCTGTTTCATTTTTGTCAGGTACTGGTACTCATCCAGTGCTTCAGGAAGGTTCAAATCCTGCTTCAATCGGATGTTAACCGGAATAGTTTTTTGAATGAGGTCATCGATACTTTCAGCCCCGATGGCTTTCAACATCTCCTCTTGTTCGTTCCGGTCAGGACCATTGTGTCGGTGCTCAAATGGTGCTCTTTTGTTCAGGTTTACAAGCATAATTTATTCTCTCGAAAACAAGGGGGTAAAAACGAACCGCAAATCTACATGAGAGAGTTGGAATTACCGAATACCCCGCACTATTCACCGTAGAACTAAGGTGGGTATTTTGAAGTTCTGAAAAACCTTAGTTTTAGGGAAATTTTGAATCACATGAAGTTGATTAACCTAGTTTGGATCGTGATTTTGTTTCTGGCCGTAGAAACGGTCGCTCAAGACAAAAGATCATTGAGATATGGAAAGACAATTACGGCAGCTGATTTACGGGCAAAGTTGTCGGTGCTTGCTCATGATAGCCTCGAAGGGCGGGAAACCGGAGAAAGAGGACAAATAATCGCTGCGCAGTACATCGCTGATAAATTTAAATCTTATGGTCTTCAACCCCCAGTCCCCATGGGCGATGAAATGTCTTATTTCCAAATGCTTCCCTTGAAGCAATCAACCTGGGCCAATTTGTATGTGCGAAAAGACGAAGAAAAAGTAGAAAACCTTGATGGCTTTGTTTATTTCTCTCAGGCAGAAACCATGGGCGAGGAATACATTGAGGCCATTTTCATTGGGGACGGGAGTAACGTGAAGGACCTAAACGTAGATGGTAAGTTCGTTGCTTCGGTTAATGATGTTTTAACCGAACAAACGATGGAAGAGGCGAAGGAGCTTGGTGCCAAAGGGGTGATCTCCATCATGGAAGATGAGAGTCAGTTCAATAGTCTTAGAGGTCGTGCTGGTAGGTTTTTCCGTCCGAGGCTAAGGTTCGATTTTGATAATAATTCTGATATGCTGCTCATTATGAATAGTGAGAAAGCCAGGTGGTTATTCGGAAAAAGTGCTTCCGAATTGGCTATTGGAGATAAAGCGAGTTTTATTCTTAATGCTGACAAAGTGATCGTTCCGAAAGAAAGTATGAATGTGCTTGGCTTTCTGGAAGGCAGTGAGAAACCAGAGGAAGTGTTGGTTATTACGGCGCACTATGATCACATCGGGATCATTGGAGATCAGATCAATAATGGTGCGGATGACGATGGTTCAGGAACTTCCAGTGTATTGGAAATTGCAGAAGCTTTTACAACAGCGGCTAAAAAAGGTAAACGACCCAAGCGGAGCATCTTGTTTATGACGGTTGCGGGAGAAGAAAAAGGTCTACTAGGATCCAGATACTATACGGATGTAAATCCCATTTTCCCTCTGGAAAATACGGTAGCCAATCTCAATATTGACATGGTGGGCCGTGTAGATGACGCACATACCGATAACCCGGATTACATTTATGTGATTGGTTCCGATAAGCTGTCTTCAGAACTTCATAACCTCTCAGAAAAGGTAAATAATGCCTTTGTAGGGATCAACCTCGATTACAAATACAACGATGAGAATGATCCAAATCGGTTTTACTATAGATCAGACCACTACAATTTCGCTAAAAATGACATTCCCGTGATCTTCTATTTCAACGGCACCCATGCGGACTATCACCGGCCAACAGATACCATCGAAAAGATCAATTTTGAGCAAATGGAAAAACGGGCTCGATTAGTGTTTTATACCGGGTGGGAGATTGCCAACAGAGAGAAAAGAATTGTGCTTGATGAGGAGCGGATCAAGGTCGAAGGAGGTTGATCTGTGTGGGGAAAGGCAAAACCTAACCCCACAAGATCTTTTCAACCAGCTATGGAAAGAAAGACCATTATCCATCTTTCTATCACAATGATACGACATTTCGCTGGTTGTCAAAAGGAATTTTTTTCTTTTTCAATGAAGAGAACACTATTTGCAAGTTTCTGCTAAAGAACTATTGATCAATTGGTTATCATTTGTCATATCAAATAACTTCGTGGTTAAGCATCTTCATTTCCATTAAATTCAATTAGAAAACCATCAATACATGAATACGAAAAAGACTTACGTCATTCGAAATACCAACATTGTTAACGAAGGAAAACAGCAACGAGCGGATCTGTTGATCAAACAAGGGAGGATTGAACAAATTGACAGCACGATTAATGTCATTGGTAATGTAATTGAAATTGATGGTGAATCTCTGCTCACGATGCCGGGTGTGATCGATGATCAGGTGCACTTTCGGGAGCCGGGTTTAACACACAAGGCGGAGATTTACACTGAAGCCAAAGCGGCTGTAGCTGGTGGAGTAACTTCTTATATGGAAATGCCTAACGTGGTGCCACAAACCCTTACGCAGGAATTGTTGGCTGAGAAGTATGAAATCGGGCGTAAGAATTCCCTGGCCAATTACTCCTTTTATATGGGTGCGTCCAATGACAACATAGAAGAGGTGCTAAAAACGGATGTGTCCAATGTGTGTGGCCTGAAGATCTTCATGGGTTCCTCTACTGGCAATATGTTGGTGGACAGTGAACAAACTTTGAACAATATCTTTTCAAAGGTCAATATGTTGATTGCGACACATTGTGAAGACGAAGGGACCGTGAGAGCGAATACCGAGCGTGCCATTGCTGAATTCGGTGAGAACATTCCGTTTACGCAACATCCGATCATCAGGGACGAAACGGCTTGTTATCTATCTTCGTCCAAAGCAGTTGAGCTGGCCAAAAAACACGATACACGACTTCATATTTTACACATTTCTACAGGTAAGGAAACCCATTTATTTGGCAATGACCTGCCATTGGCACAGAAGAAGATCACTTCAGAAGCTTGTATCCATCACTTGTGGTTTTCTGATGAAGATTACGAAAAGAAAGGCGCCTTCATCAAGTGGAATCCTGCGGTAAAGTCAGCGAATGACCGTGCTCAGATCTGGGAAGCCCTGCTTGATGATCGGATAGATGTTATTGCGACGGATCACGCACCACATACGTTAGAAGAAAAAGGCAATTCGTATTTAAAGGCACCTAGTGGCGGGCCATTGATCCAGCATACGCTGGTAGCAATGATGGATTTTTACAAACAAGGAAAGATCTCTCTAGAGCGCATTGTAGAGAAAATGGCCCACGCACCGGCGATCTGCTTTCAGATGGAAGAAAGAGGATATGTTCGGGAAGGATATTGGGCTGACTTGGTGATGGTGAAGGAAAATGATCCCTGGACCGTAGAAAAATCAAATATCCTGGCAAAATGTGGATGGTCACCGTTTGAAGGCCATCAATTCCAGTCAAGCGTAGCCAAAACATTTATTTCCGGTCATTTGGCATGGGACGAAGGTAAATTTGACGAATCTATCAAAGGAGAGCGATTAACTTTTGTTCGATAAACTTGGGTGAATGCATTTGATTCACTTAAATTTGCGATCCGTTTGAGAAAAACGGCACATGGTGATTGTAGTTCAGTTGGTTAGAACGCCTGATTGTGGTTCAGGAGGTCGCCGGTTCGAATCCGGTCTTTCACCCGCTGAAAAAGAGAAGCACTTACGATTTCGTAAGTGCTTTTTTGTTACATCATAACTATTTGGTTCATTGGCTGAAAATCAGTGAATCCAGCTACTCGTTGCTCAGTGCAAATCAATCTACTAACCCTACTCTTAAGGCAAAATTTATGATCTCTCTTTTGCGGTTCAATCTCAGCTTAAGACGTAAATTATTATAGATAGTATCTACCGACCGGGGGACTAACATAAGCTGCTCTGCAATTTCTCGTAGGGACAACCCTTGAACTATGAATTTGATGACTTCTTTTTCCTTAATTGTCAAATGCTGAATGAGAGGAAAAAGTCGCTCACTTGCTTGAGTATTTTCACCAGTATTGGTAAGGCTTCCGGAAGGTCTTTCTGAAAAAATTGGATAAACTTCTAGAAAAAATTCCTTGAAGTAATCAAAACTCAAAAGCTCGACTCCTTTGGTATTTAAAATTTTGTCTAATTCCTTATTGAATTCTTCTTCAAGTACCTGGCCGGCCATTTTTAGTTCTGATTCGACCGACTTTCTCAGTACTGAGAATTCATCATTAATCCTTCCTTGAACGAACAAAAATGTGCTTAAAAGTGTATCAAAAGCCTCTTTTAGGGTCATTCCTTCCTGTATGGTGAGCAAGATGTGGCCTTTCTCCAAGAGGCCATAAATAAGGAAACAAGGCAAATCATTTTTAGCGACACCACGAGGGATCATCCGTTGAAGCTCTTCCGTGGTGTATGGTCGATAGCGGGTATAATCCTCATATGAATATTCATCCAGTGCCAGTGAGGATAAGTCTACACGATTTTTCCAGTAGTCAGCAATCTCTTTACCTGCTTTATGAATATACTTTTCAGACTTTGTATTAAGTTTTTCTAATGATTTTATGTCCAGATTTTCACCTGCAGCCTCAACACAATGTAGAAACGCCTCTCTAAATGGGGCGTTCACGTCTCTTTCTCCATCTGCTGCACCAACCAAAACGGCTTTCATGTTCCGTGAACCGTCTCTTAGATCCTCTATCACCAATTTATTGAAAGGGAATTCTTTTGGCCATTTTTTAAAAGGTCGTTCACGTATGTATCTCATTTTTCGCCCTGGGTTCTGCTGCCAAGTTACCCGTTAATCAATAAAGAGGGCAGCCGAGTGCATTTTCATGTTTGTTCGTCAATTCTATTGTAAGAATTTCTCTTTTGCTGCTCAGACCTCATTTTTACTTTACAGAATCAGCTCAAAACAGGTTTAAATATCGCATTAATGAATAAATACCAAATATTAATAAATAAAAAACGGTATCTTTAAAATTAACCTTCCAGAAAAACTCTACAACACAGTTAAAAAATTTATCATGAGTAGAGTATCAAAGATTCTTTTGTGCGCCTTGCTGGTATCTGGGTTCGCACATGCACAAACTCCAATTAACTGGGGTGAACAAGCCAAAGTTGCCAGGGAAAAGTATGCGCTTTTCGTAGATTTGGTGAAGTCAGGACAATATCACGAGGCAGTAGCACCCCACGACTGGCTTCTGGAGAATACGCCGGATCTAAGTGCTTCCTTGTACCAATACGGCGCCAGGATCTATGAAGGTCTGGTGGACAAAGAAGCAGATGAGGTACAAAAAGCAGCTTACCAGGTAAAGGCGCTGGAAATGTACGATCTACGAATTAAGTACTTTGGTGAAGAGGCCTATGTCTTGAACAGAAAGGTGATTCCTGCTTATAAGTTTTACCGAAAAGAGAAAACCAGATATGCTGAACTATATGATTTGTTCAACAAGGCTTTCGAGTTGAATCAAAATGATTTCTTCGACAATAGCCTGGTGGCATTCATGGATGTGGTGAGACGCTACAAACTGACCGGAGGAGAAGTCTCAGATGAAAAAGCAATCGAAATCTATACGGCTATCATCTCAGTCCTTGATCATAAAAGAGGGCAGGTTAATGACCCGGCTAAACTGGATCGGATAGCGGATCAGGTAGATCGGGTATTTGCTGGTACGATTGGGGAATTGAATTGTGATTTGGTTGAGCACATATTCGGGACAAAATTCCACGAAACTAGAGACGTCAAGTTGTCTAAGAAAATATTTCAGCTCATGTTAAAAGGTAAGTGCACCGATCGACCATTGGCGTTTGAGGTAGCAAAGGTCATCCATGAGGAAGATCCTTCCTTTGGTATTGCTAAGTTTTTGGGAAATAGTGCTGTGCAACAAGGAGACCAAGAAGCTGCATTGACTTTTTATACTCAAGCCATATCACTTACAGAAGATAACCTGAAGAAGGCCGATATTTATATGAATCTTGCCAGAATGGATGCTCAGGATGGTCGAAGAGTAGCTGCCAGAAAGAATGCCCGAAAGTCCCTGGCTTTTGATCCTTCCAGTAAGGAGGCTTACACACTAATTGGCAATTTGTACATGCAGAGTTTTGAAGACTGTAAGAAAGGAGAGAAGAGGACCCACGACTATGCCATATTCATCGCTGCTCATAAAATGTTTGAGCTTGCCGGAGATGTTGAAAATGCCATGAATGTCATGCAATACTTCCCTTCTATGCAGGATATTTTCAATGATGAATATCAGGAAGGTCAAATCTATGAGGTCGGGTGCTGGATCAACGAGTCGGTGAAATTGATGAGAAGACCAGAATAATTTTGGTTAATTCGGTTGCGGTTTAGCTTTTAATGTGAAGTTGTGCTTGTCTCTTTCTAACATCGGCAATTGTTGGGAAAGTCCGTCTGTAGGCATTTGATGAACAGGTTTTCAATCATGCTTAGGAAGGTCTTTGAAAAGATTAAACAAATAGTTCCCGAATCATCCCCTTAATCCTGCCATTCGTCGATGCTCAACGTTCAACGGTCTATTTGAACTAACAGAAAGGTAGGGTTTGTCGTGACAACTACTGATCATGACCTTCAACAAACATATCGAAAAGCTTGATTTACAGAAGGTTACTTCGTTTGACACAGTTCAGAATTTGTTTATGCAAAAGCCTTCTAACATCGCAAAACGCCAACCCATGGAAAAGACAAGCCCTAAGACCGCCGGATTATTAGTCACGCTTACTTTGATCATTGGAGTCCTTGCCATGTTCATACTCATTACTGTTAATGCCACCAATGTTGTATTTGGGGTATTGACAGTGAAGGCGATCCTACTCATGGTGATCATGAGTAACAAAAGTTTGAGTCAAAATTTTACCGGGAGAGGATAGCGGGTCAGAATCGACCCATCTCCACCGCCAAAAGCAGCCTCGAGAGGGGTTGCTTTTTTTATTGTAGATATTTTGCGATGGAAACATACAAAAAGCCCCAATTGCTCGCGAACGGCATCAGGGCTTTCTATTACTCTACCAACCAAAACACAACTAGATGCCGTGTGGGTGTTAGACAAAGGGAAAACCCGAAGGTTTAATAGGGTAATAAAAAATTATTGAAAAACTGTTAGATCAATTGGTTCTGCTCAGGCCTCAATGAATTGGAAGAAATGATTGAGCACCAAAAACAGCAGGAACCCTAGAAACGTGGCGATCTCGACAACAAACAAGACCTTGTTCCAATTGAATTTGCGCTTTTGCACCTTTTGAGCACTAGTTGAATCCAAAACAATTACGCTTATGGGCGATTAAACTAATTCGAACTCAATATTAAATGAAAGTTAAGAAAACATTAAGTGCGGCTAAAATAAGTTTTCAACGGATTTTCCACGGCCATTAGGGAACATCATGTCCCCAAGATGTTTGAAGGATTTCGAACCACTGATCACGTGTGATTTTCAGATCCGTAGCAGCTACGGATCTGGCAATTCGATCGGTTTTTCCGGTACCCAGAACGGGAAGAATTCCAACAGGATGTGCCAGTAACCATGCAAGGATCACCTGGTCAATAGTCTCGGCACTGATAGCGTTGGCTACCTCTTCCAATTTGGCTCGCAGGCGTTTTTCTTTTGGTTCATCAGACGTAAAGATGCTTCCGCCACCTAGCGGTGACCAGGCCATTGGGTAGATGCGCTGCTCCTGACAGAAATCAATGTTTCCATCAGCAAAAGCATCGGTACAGCTGGCAGAGATCTCGATCTGATTAGTTGCTAACGGCATAGCCAGATAAGAAGATAAAGTCTTGAATTGCTGTACTGTAAAATTGGAGACCCCAAAGTTTAATACTTTTCCCTGTGCTTTGAGTTGGTCAAATGCCCGGGCAACTTCCGCAGGATTAATGAAAGGGTCAGGACGGTGGATCAATAAAAGATCGATATAGTCTGTAGATAGCTCCTTTAGTGAGTTTTCGGCAGACTTGATAATGTGCTCAAAACTCGTATCGTACGACTTCACTTGATGTTCAGGCCGATTGGAAGATATGAGTTTGATCCCACACTTCGTTACAATCTCCATCTGATCTCTCAATGAAGGTGCTGCTTTCAGCACTTTTCCAAAAATTCCTTCACATGTATAATCTCCGTAAATATCGGCATGATCGAAGGTGGTGATCCCCAAATCCAGGCAATATCTAACGAGCTCTGTAGATTCCTTGGTAGAATAACCCCACTCAGCAGCCCTCCAAAAACCATAAACAAGTTGTGATAGGGATAAATCTTCGGTTAGCGATACTTTTGAGACCATACGAACTTTAATTTCGCGCCAAATTAAATGAAGCCAGTCAAAGGCGGATCTATTTTTATACGAGTTCGGAAAAAGAAGCTTTATTTGTCGGCATGCCTGAAAAGGACATATACTTCCACGTAGGATTAGGAAAAGTTGCTTCTACCTATTTACAACATGAGTTTTTCCCGAAACTCCAGTCTATAGCGTACATTCCTACCAATCGTTATCGGAAAGTCCAACAAATTCTTTCGGACAGTGGACCTGGAAAATACCTGGTATCACGTGAATTTGACCGGCAGTTAGAGAAGGAAGTAACCAGGTTTTGTGCGACTTACCCCGATGCGAAAATCATCGTGATCTTCAGAAAACACAGTAGCTGGATCGCTTCACAATATCGGCGCTATGCCAAGAATGGTTTTCACTGGGGCTTTGAGAAGTTCATGGACTTTGAAAATGATCAAGGTCACTGGAAGCAGAAGGATCTGCTATTTTACCCTAAGTTGGAATTAATTGAAAGATGCTCTACGCAAAAGCCACTTGTCCTTTTTCACGATGATCTGAAAAAAGAATCCTGGGCTTTCCTTCAACAAATCGCGGATTTTACTGGCACTTCCTTTGATCAGCAGGAAGTTTCTTTAGATAAGGTGCATACCTCATATTCTGAAAAACAGCTGAAGGTTGTACAAGCGTTTTGTCGCCGATTCAAGAAGCAATTACCCAGGGCATATCACAACAAAGTATTGCACTGGTTGCTCTACCGCCCCTGGTGGGCGTTGTTTCATCTAGTGATGTATGCGGCTATTTTGATACCTGATCAATGGATTTCCCAAGCACCCTTGATCTCTAAGGAAAAACTGGATGAAATTGACCAACGTTATGCCAGTGATTGGAAGCGTGTCAGGGAGTATGCGGCGAAGTTGAAGTGAGGTCTATTTGGAGATCATCTTATCCGATTCTCGCATCAATTCAACTTGATCTCAAGTTCATCAGCGACACACGCAATTTTATTCAATAACGTACCGAAAAACTTCACCCTTTCCTTTTCTGCGGAATTACTCAATAGCAGTGAGTTTTTGAAGAGGTTGGCCTTCATCATGTACGAGTTGTCGACGAAATGCTGATCGTTTGTGATCAACCCCTGAATGATGTTCTGACTGATATACATGCGTCTTTGGCCTCGGCCTTCCAAAATAATCGAGTTGTCCCCTAAAATCACGTCATTGTGATACAATTCAAAGCTCCCTCCACCCACTTTCGGATTGCCGGGCAGGAATTTCCTTCCTTCCTCCGCCATTTCCTGGATGTGTAACACCATCTGCCGCAATCGACGCATAAGCACGATGGTATCTTGTTTGGACATCAGAAAGTCCGCTTCATGTGCATACTTGATCTGCTTCAGGATACTGGTCAGCACTTCATTGTTCCACAGTTCCATAGAGGCCAGCTCCGCATATTTTGAAAATATCCGTTTGCCCAGCTTGGACGACTCCCCTGAGAGTTTTTTGCAGGAAAATTTTATCGACCTAAAACGCTCGATACGGATGAAAGTCTTTTGCCAGAAAAAACTCTTGAACTCACCTATCTCAGGATAAATGAAATTGAAAAATACTGGAAAATCCTTGGCATGAAAGATTACCCGGCTGTGTTCTGCATCTGTTTGTTCCAGGTCATTTAATAACCATTTGAGAAAACCGAGATAGGCCTGCTCTGCGTCTTTGCCATATTTCCAGGAGAAATTGACTTCAGGGTCGATCCGTTCTCCATCCAGTTCAAAGTGTTCGTCCAGTGTGACTTCATAGTATTTTGCCACGCGTTGCAACTCATTAAAGGTGAGTGGTGTGGACCCATTAATTCTGCGGTAAGCACTGGTTTCACTGATGTTGAGGAACCGCGCCAACTCCTGCGCAAAGTTTTCATCTTCCGCGTGTCGGTCTTCCTGAATGCGTTCAAAAAAAGTCTTCTGTAAATTCATCACAGTCTTTAGTTATTCTCTAGTCGTAAGTTCAGGAGTCGTGTCTTGTGGTAGTAGTTGTCCTGAATCAACCACAAAATGATAAAAAAGAGGGACAACTCCTAGTTTTTTGCAAAATATGCAAAAGCGTTAAATGTAAGTGGCGAAATTAGCTTTGTGTAAAGTCAAAACTCGCGCTAGTTTTGATTCCCAACAACTAAAAAGTCCCTTATCTGGGCACACTACCTCTTAATATTCGCTCCCATACTAAAGTATCCGGTCTCTACATTCTTCAGGGCTGGAGCTTTTTTTATGGATGAAGTTGAAGATGTATACTGGTAAATTAATGCCTCCAACCTTAAATATTCCCGTTGATCAATCCCAATCTGCTGAATAAAAGACAGTTGTGCATCTTTGAAGGATACAACATAGTTCATGGAAGAGGATCTGGCATTATTGATTAGCAAAACATATATCGGTGACCTGGTTACTTCTGATAACAACGACCAGGCCAATTTTGTAATTGACGTAAAGCGCATTAATAGCCTGATTGTATTGATTCAATTTAAATACCAAAACCAAGTGGTCAGTTTCCGGGCCATGCTTTCCCGACAAAAAGAGGGCATATTATTCCGTATCCAGGAAAAAATTTCCGGAGATCACCTCCTTAAGGGTGTAAGTGGATTTTTATATGGCAAGCCAAATATTCACGGAGGGTTCATCAACCAGCTCAATGGCTTTTATTTCCATGTGGGCCAATCATATTTCGATCACGAAGATAAAGACATGTACTTCCTTGGTAAGACTTATCGTCGTAATGTGGAATCAAAACAGGAAGTCGTGCTTTCACAGTTGACTACTGTCTAATAAGGCTACGCCTATTCCACAATTCAATTAGATTGACTTCTAAGCAACTCGTACCGTGCTCGACACGTCACGCGGGAATCTGCTCCACCAAACATTTTAAAATACTACCAAAAAGAGTTCAAAGAGATTGCAGGGACCTGCCTTGCCGGCAGGCTGGAATTTTTCGATCCTTAAAATTTAGGACGAAAAATTCCGCAATGACGCTTTTAGATTGGTCCTTTAACAAGCATCAATAAATCAAATCTTACGCAGATAATCGATGATCTTTTCATGGACTGAATCCATCTCCTCATCATTGTGTGGTTCATGCAAGGCTCCCTCTACTGCCCACCAATCAACACTTTTCTCACTGGCGCGAGCAGCAAATTCTTTTGAAGCGTCAAAATCGATCAATGGATCATCCGTCCCATGATAAACCAATCCCTGTTTCTTGAGCTTAGCAGTATGCTCAATGGCCCATTCACCAGCTTCAACCACACCGAAGAATAGTTTCGCCGTAATTTTCCCATGTACCAAAGGGTCATTGGCATAAGCCTCTTGTTCTTCTTTGACTTTAGTCAACACATGTGTGCGAACCGGTTGGGTCTGCTGCAGAGACGGAGCGATTTTCAAAAGAAATTTACCCATTTTCACCTGCCAGGCGGGAGGAGGTACTTTCATGCGGAACCAGGGCGCGGATAGGATAAAGGCCGAAATCTCATTGGAGTTCATCCGTAGCATATAATTCCCGACAATGTTGCCGCCCATACTATGGCCAAAAAGAACAATTGGCAGATCTGTAAATGCCGCTCTTACTGACTTCAATAGCTCTTCTACATCCGAAAGCAACATCTCATAAGTGGGTGTATGTCCACGCTTACCACCAGATTCCCCATGTCCACGGTTATCGAGCGCATACACATTCCAATTAGCAGCATTCAAGATTCTCGCCATTCGAAGATATCGGCCGGCATGTTCGCCAAAACCAGGAACGATGCAAAAGCTCCCCACCGGGTTTTCAAGTTCCCACTGTGAGATCACGAGCTCTGTCCCGTCATGGGCCAGTATACTTGTTTTTTCAGATGACATTTTTTCCATAGAAAAAGGTCAAGTTATATAAATTGTTCACAATACAATCGTTTATTGTTTAGGCCCGTTTATTAAACAAGAGATAACCCATGAAAAATTGAAGGGGCAACAGTAAACAGCATTTCTTATATGACCCGATTGCTCAACATAAGATACATGTTACCGGTGCAACTCTTGTTTCACCATGTGAAAAGGAATTTACCCTTGCTGCTTTTTTGGTTCATCTTTTTGGGCGCTGTATTCGGTAGCGTTGGAAAGGTCTATGGCATTCATTATCTCTTTCTGGATCCCGAGTATTTGGGTAAAGTAGGATTCTGGAGTTTCTTTTTCGTGGGATTGGGCTTCGCCAACTTCGCGCTTGCGTTCTTCATCACGAGCTACATCCTCGACAGCCATTACTTTTCTTTTGTTGCCCTGCTGAAGAAACCCTTCTTGAAATTTTCGGTCAACAACAGCACAATTCCGGTGCTGGTATTGGTGACCTACCTGGTTAAAGTCATTTTGTTTCAATTGAACAATGAGTATACTACAACCAAAGAGATACTGATTTTTGTGATTGGTTTTCTGGCGGGCGTGTTCATGATGATCGTCCTGGCTTTTCTCTATTTCTGGTTCACCAACAAAGACATTTTCCGGTATTTCCAGGGAAACCTGGACAAGCGAATGAGAAAGAGTAAACTCAGCCGTGACCGGATGATGAAAAAATGGAAAGAATCCACAGAGAATAACTATTACGTAGAGTCTTATCTTGATCTGAGACTCAGACAAAAAAACTGTCTGCATTTGCATAATTTTCATGATCGACAGGCCATCCTAAAGGTTTTTGATCAAAATCACTTCAATTCCGTACTCTTCGAGATCCTGATCATTCTTACGGTTTTGATCCTCGGTACCTTTATGGATAATCCGGTCTTTCAGATCCCGGCAGCGGCAAGTGCCTTATTGCTGTTTTCTATCATCATTATGCTGGTCGGGGCTATTACCTACTGGTTCAAAGGGTGGGGTGTGGCGTTTGTGGCAGCCTTGCTTATTATCGCCAATTTTTTTGTAGAACAAGGGATCACCAAAGGCATCAATCGTACGCCAGGTATGACCTATAAGTCCACATTGGAATATTCTGCTGCGTCATTGGTAGCCCATAATACGGCGGAAAAGTACGAACAGGACAAGCTCGAAACGATCCAGGTACTTGAGAATTGGAAAGCACGTAATGGGCATTCGGAGCAACCGAAGTTGCTGATCCAATGCGTGAGTGGGGGAGGGCAAAGGGCCGCGCTTTGGTCCGTAATGGCAATGCAGAAATCAGATAGTATCCTACGCGGAAACTTGATGGAGCACATGTTCATGATCACTGGAGCCTCAGGTGGTATGGTAGGGGCTGCCTACTTCCGGGAGCTCTACAGTCAATCACTGGATAATCCGACGCTACAACTAAATTCACCGGTCTGGCCTCAAAATATTGGCAAAGACAATCTCAACCCGATCATCTTCTCGCTGGTGGTCAATGATACCTTTTTCAAACTTCGCTACTTCGAATACGGCAACCAATTGTACAAAAAGAACCGGGGCTACATGTTCGAAAATAGCCTGAATCGCAACCTGAATATGGCCTTCAACAAAAGTCTGAAAGCATACAGCGATTTAGAAAGCAGTGCTCAGCTTCCGATGCTCTTGTTGTCGCCTACTATCGCCAACGATGGACGGAAATTGTACATCTCTCCACTGCCAGTATCCTATATGAATACCAACCCGGATCGTCCTGGCAAAATCAGAGGTGTCGATTTTCGGCAGTATTTCGGATCTCATGGCGCCGAAAACCTTTCTTTGCTTACCGGACTCAGGATGTCCGCCTCCTTCCCTTACATCACCCCGACTTTGAGCTTGCCCAGCGAACCTCGTCTGGAAATCATGGACGCGGGTATTTCTGACAATTTTGGCATCTCTGATGCGTTGATCTTCCTTCAAACCTTTCAGGATTGGATATCAGCCAATACCAGTGGTGTCGTGCTATTAGTGATCCGTGATACACCTAAGATTCGGGACCCTAAGCCCCGGCCCAACCCAGGGATCATCGGCCGGTTCACCGCACCTATCTCCAGCGTCTACAATAACCTTGCGGGCATACAGGATTTGAACAACGACCGACATCTTCAACATGTGGACGACTGGCTGGATGCTCCTTTCGACATGGTGGAGCTGGAATACGGTGATACTGAAAAAATTGGAAGAGCCTCGTTGAGCTGGCACCTGACCTCCAAAGAAAAGGAGTCCATCCAACAAGCGATCTACAACGAAAATAACCAGCGAGCCCTCCAAAAACTGGGAGAATTGTTCACTGATTCTGCTCGATAATTAGCACATCGTAAAAAACGCTACCATATCTCATGGGAATTTGACGTTTTTACAATTTATCACTCATTTTATTCGACTATTGTATTTATTCATCTCTACTGTTGATATTATTATAATAATTCATTGATTTTGTAAAAAATTTCTCAATGATAAAAAGAGGACTTGATTCGGTGCTTTCCGGGCGATTCTGGGATCAACGTGAAGAGTTGACCACAGTTCGGGGTACCGTACTATCAGATCAGTTTGCCAAGGCAGACTATTTTTATCTACTGCAGGAGGGTAAAGTGAATCTGTATATCACTTTAGAGGAAATTGGGAAAAGGATATTAGTAGGTAGTTGTTCCACAAAAAATGCGCCACTTGGATGGAGTGCCATAAATGCGCCTTCACGCCATGCCACTACCATCATCGTTGCATCACCGCAGGCGAAGTTGGTGCGATGGAAACTAAAAGAATTGCTGGATTACCTCAACGCCAATCCGCTGATCCAGCTTGAATTTTTGCAAGTGGTACATGAGCATTCCAAAAAGCTCGTGGTGCATACCAGCAGGTTTCTGGACAATACGCCTGCACCAAATCACGAACCTTGCGAGCCATTACCTGCAGAAGGGGGAGTAACCCTCGGACCTTCACAGGAAAAGGCACTTAGCATGCTGAGGAAGTCTCCTTTCTTTGAAGTCTTTGAAGAAGCGGAACTGGAACGTTTCAGCAAGGTCATCATCCGAAAACAATACGAACAAGAGCAATTCGTCTGTCGGCAGGGGGAACCTTGTTCCGGCATCTTTTTACTGGATAGAGGGGATGTGAGCATCTACTTCACCACTAGAGATGGTAGTCAGGTACCGATTCGACAAGTGACCGGTAGTGGTTATCTCCTTGGTTGGCTGGCCCTTCCCGGAGAACAGAATTTGCTTTCAGCAAAAGTCAATACACCATCACACCTGTACATGATGCCACAGGAAGCGTTCAATACGCTGATCCAGGAGGAACCTAAGTTGGCCATCACTTTTTATAAACGTGTATTGTGGCTGATCACCGTGCAGCTTCAAACGCTAAGGGCCCGATTGATCGCCAAGAAATATGATCAGGAGTGGTTGAGCATCCAGGCTCTATTACAGTAAAATGCCAATCGAATCGATTTGACCAGTGACTTGCATAAAGTTCCCTATTTGCTCAAAAACCCGATCACGCTGAATGATGCATTTGCGATGCTCGATCGCATTGGCACAAACGGTGATGCGACCGAGCGCTACTTGAGTACCATCTGTCTGGATATCCTGCGTGAGACCAGGAAAGAGCAGAAATTCTATGATGGACTGGTAAAAGTCTATGACACGGTGATCAAACAGCCGGAACAGATTCCGGGTCTGGAAGTACGAAAGGTCAGTGCCTGTGCGATGAAAAAAGTGTTTTCTGAAGTGAGCTATGTCATCGAAGGGTGGGAAAATTTACCCAAAACTGGTGGTCATATCTTCATTTACAATCACTTGAAGAATCATCCTTACAATACCTTGCCCAACCAGTTTCAGATCACACTGGACTCTCACTTCATTAGCTCCATGGTCTTGTTTGAACAGTATGGAGATCCGGGAACACGCATTGTTAGGGTAGGACGTACCAGTGAGTATGGACATCAGAACTACTATGACCGACTTTCACATATCAATGTGTACACACCGGAATCAGAGCTAGCCGCAGACAAAGCCTACCTTAAGGAGCAAGCTAAACGAGAGTTTTTTCATAAGGCCACAGAAGAACTTGCCTCTGGGCGAAATCTCATGATCAGCCCGGAAGGGACTTCCCTCTTGACTGAAGAATCTCCCGGACCATTTCGACCCGGCGCCTTCAAGTTGGCGTTAGAGTTGGAAAATGAACCACTCATTGTACCGGTTGCTGTGGCCAATTTCGACAAGCGATTGCGATATAATACCCTGAAATGCAAGATCTATCCTCCATTCAAGATGAGTGATAAGGTTGAAAGTAAATGCGATAAGGAGGGCATGCGTGCCTTTTTAACCAACTATCAACAAGAATTCACACAAAAAGTAAGGGAAGCCGCAGCTCTGGAAGTAGATTCGCGCCGGGCCATGGCCGTTTCGGCCTGAAGGATGAATGAACGCTCCGGAGGACATACATTTTTACGACGAAGAGATCAATTTACTTGAAGAGAAGATACAAGCACTACCGAAAGACAAACCGGTAGTTGCTTTCTATGGAAGTTCGTCCATTCGACTGTGGCTGAACATGGCGCGTGATCTGGACCCGATGCCTTTGGTCAATCTGGGATTTGGCGGATCTTCCTACCCCTGGTGTTTGCATCATTTCAATCGTGTTTTCCATGAAGACTTCCATCCAAAAGAGATTGTACTCTACATCGGCGACAATGACCTGGGGCACGGTGCTACTTATGACGAGGTGATCGAAGGATACCATCTCATGAAGGCGAAAGTCCGGCAGCGCTATCCCGGCATGCTGATCCACTACATCAGCGTGAAACCCAGTCCTTTTAGGGATTACCTGATACCTACGATCAAAGCAGTCAATAAGACCATCAAAGAAGATATAGAGGCGGATGGTAATATGCGCTACATCAATGTTTTTGATGGCATGCTCGATGGCCACAATCCGGATACGACGTATTATCTATCCGATCTGCTTCATCTCAACCGCAGAGGCTATCAGGTCTGGAAACGGATCGTCAGGGAGCATTTCGGCTTGGATTCGGAATAGACATTTCCTTTTACTGACATCCTCATCTTCTACTTACTTCCGCTGAGCTTCTAATCCATTGGGCATGCCTTTCAAAGCAGGGTATTGTGATGCTGTCCCAAAATCCCAGACCAGGGGATCCCAGGTAATGTAGATGCCATTGGCAGTAGTTTGACCTTGTAGTTGCACCGTTCCAAGTCGCGTTCCACCAACTGATCTGGAAACCTCCGCCAGTTCTCCATCCCAATAATTAGAAGCCGGAATACTGCCATTATTGGATCCGGAGAAACCTCCCACATAGGTACTAGCAGAATTAGACTCAAAGGAAGCAGCGGCGAATGTCGAGACAATATTGCCGCTATTGCTGCCTAAAAAACCACCGGAATAAAATGTTGAAACGGTACCTTCGGCAATGACTTCTGAAGTGGTATAACAATTCGTAATGTTCCCTGAACCGGCCAGAAATGCCATGAACCCTCCAGTACCCGAACCGAAGCTTCTATTGGGACGAGACTGGACACTTCCACGTGAATAGCATGAAGAGATATTGGCGGTACCGGAAAATCTACCCGTCAACAATCCAGTAAATCCACCAACCCACTGATTACCAATGACTGTGGCATCTGCATAACACCTGGAAATCTCGATTTCTCCACCTGTAAAATTTGTGGATCCTAACATGCCGATCAATCCTCCAACGTTATTCCCATCTCGAGCGACAATGATCCCCGTGGCATAAGAATCTTCCACGATCCCGGTAGGACAGATCCCGATCAATAAGCCGCAGTAGCTCTTACTTTCGCTGATATTGCCCTGAACCGAACAGTCGGAAACCTTCCCCCGGCTCCACCCAATGAGCCCTGCGGTAAACTCGTTCCCGGAAACATCTTTGATCTCAATGTTCAGATTGCGCACTTCCGATGTGGTTGTGGTATAAGCTATGAGAGCAGAAAAATTGGTCGCTCGGTTGATATAGAGGTTCTTGATCGATAAGCCATTTCCTTCGAATACAAAATTAAAATCGGTGGTAGCATTGAGTCCAATAGGCAACCAGCCCTCACCTTCTGTCAATAACCTTTGTAGAGCACTGGATCGGTAGTCTGCGGGATCATCAAAATTCAATTCATTGACCAATTCAAAACCGTCGGTATTTGAAAAAGTATCCCGATGGTGTTCAAGACTTAGTCGATACAAGTCATCGATGGTTCTTATATCCACCAGGCCATCTTTGTCCTCATCCACCCAATTGGTTTCTTCCGGAGCAAGTGCACGATACATGTAAGAAGCATTCAGGTCCCGGCCCAATTCATCGATGGCAATGATGAGATTACCAGAACTGGTCCCAGGTTCAAGATTCGATCTATCCAGGTTCACTTGAATTGTTTGGCTAGCTCCTGCACCGATACTTCCGGTTGGTACATTCAGTGAAATCCGTTCATCAGCAGCAATGGCCCGATAGCTTACGCCTATGGTTCCGGTATTTTCAATGACTAATTCAGCTTGTTCCAAAGAAATACCAAAATCCAGTAAAGCAGGTGTTACAGTTACATCAAAGTTTGGACTCAGTTCCAATGTCCTGCGCAGCAAGACTTGTGTGCCAGCAATCGTAATCTCATTGGCAGAAGCTTCACCGAAGCTTGGATGAGAAGCCGATACGCTTAAGGAGACGTCCCCTGTTGCTTCAAAGCTAACTTCAACAAGTCCTTCGCTATCCGATCGACCTTGAAAAGAAAAGTCATTGCTTGTGGTAATGGTCATTGAAGCTCCCTCAATAGCAGTTCCGGATGCCTGGTTTACCACACTGATTGTCACAGCAATGAACCTTGGTTCCTCTTCTTCGGTACAACTTATAACAAAGAGTAACAGGAGGGAAACGCACGTTAGTACAAGAATTCTCATCATCAATCACGTTGTGCATTTAATCCTCCGGGCATATTTTTCAAAGCCGGATATTGGCTTGCCGATCCAAAATCCCAAACCTCGGTACTCCAGGTAGCATAGATTCCAGCATTGGTTGTGAGTGCTTGTAATTGCGTTGTGGTCTGCCCCAGAGCATCGCCCGTAGAGGTACTTTGTCCAGTCACCTCTGTATCCCAGTAATTAGAAGAAGATATGCTCCCATTATTAGCCCCTGAAAATCCACCAAAATAACCAGCACTTGAGTTGGTGGTGAATGGTCCAGCGGCAAAAGAATTAGATATATCTCCGCTGTTATTCCCTAAAAAACTACCGGAGTAAAAAGTGGAAATGGTCCCTTCGGCTGTCACTTCCGCCAGAGAATAACAATTATCTATTTTTCCAGCACCTCCCAGGAAGGATGTTATTCCACCGATACCTGAGCCAAAGCTGCTGTAAGGCTCCCCTTGAACGGTTCCCCGTGCATAACAAGATGAGATCGTAGCAGTCCCGGAAAATCGGCCAGTTAATATACCAAACAGACCTCCGACCCATTGTCGGCCGATGACCGTCACATTGGCATAACTCTGTCTCAATACAATCTCGCCACTCGTGAAATTAGTGGACCCTAATAATCCAATCAACCCTCCGACATTGTCAGCGTCACTTGCATTAATGATTCCTGTTGCATAAGAGTTTTCAATAGTCCCTTTCGGGTGGACACCAATCAATAGGCCACAATAATGTGAGCTTGTCGTGATATCTCCGGTAACTACGCAATTCGATACATCTCCATTGTTCCAACCTATCAACCCTGCCGAATACTGACTTCCGGAGAGGAACTTGATTTCCACTGTCAGGTTCTGTACTTCAGCAAATTCAGTAGTAGCTGCAATCAAGGCCGTGTAATTTGTAGTTCGATTGATCAAGAGATTGGAAATGGTAAAACCATTCCCCTCCAAAGTGGCGTCAAAATTTCCATCGTCCAGTCCGATCGGCTTCCAGCCAAATCCTGTGGTGACTTCTGATTTCAGACTGATGTCGGAATAATGATCATCATTTTCAAAATCCAGGTCTTGTGTCAATTCATATCCGGTAAAACCTGTGATTGGACCTCCGGAAAGCGTACTTCCATCTGCACTGAGGTCATTCCGAATATTATTAAGGTCATTGATGGTGAAAATTTCTATCAGTCCATCACCATCATCATCAGCATCTACAGCATCGGGGATACCATCATTATCTGCATCATTACCAGCGCCATTCCCTACTACAGTCATGGCCACATCTAAGGTGGCATCACCTCCGTCACTGGTAAAAGAAACCTTTCCGGAATAGTCTCCATCTGCCAATCCTGTTCGATCTATATTGACGTTGATATCAGAACTGCTTGCTGAGCTCACAGTACCGGAAGAAGAGGAAATACTTAGCCAGGACTCGTCGGTAGCTGCAGACCAATTAAGATCTTGAAGACCAGTATTTTCAATGGTTACAGACCGAAGGTCATCGGTTTCTCCAAAGGCAAGAAAGGTTGTGCTCAAGGTAAGCACTGGGGATTGGCTTGGTACATCCATGCTTACATTCAGGGTAGCCTCACCACCATTGCTGGAAATGGTAACAGTCGCCGTAAAATTGCCTTCATTTAGTGCTGCTCTACTGACATTCAATGTAAGGCCTTGACTTCCTGTTGGACTCACTGAGCCTGAACTTCTGGATAGCGTTAACCAACTATCTGATGATGTTGCAGTCCATTCAAGGTCTGCATTTCCAGTATTGTTAATGGATACATCAAAGCTGTTCGTCTCTAGTCCGAAATTGAAGTTGGTCTCAGAAACCTCAAGGACTGGCTGTGCATTCCCGGCAACTACTTCCATGCTTAGGCTGATCGCAGCAGCGCCGCCATTTCCAGCAAAATTCACTGTTCCTGTATAAGATCCTGCTTCTAGATCCGTACGGTTAACGTTTACCGTAATCGATTGATCTTCTGTTGGGTTCAGGCTACCACTGACATCAGACAGGGTGATCCACGAATCGCTGACCGAAGCAGTCCATTCCAGTGTTTTTTCTCCCGTGTTACTGATCTCTAAACTTCGAGAAGTGGTTTCGGTACCATAACCCAAAGTTGTTTGATCGACAGACAATACTGCCGCAGATGCATCCAGGACTGTTATCAGTACATTCACCACGGCAGATCCCCGATTGGGTACATTGATGATGATCTGCTCTGTCAATTCACCAACTGTCAAGCCGGACCGATCAATAGTTACCCTGATAACTGAGGTGTTTTGTGCACCAATACGACCTGTATTTGGAGAGGCTGTGACAAAGTCGGCGCTGGTAGTCACGGTGAAATCCAACTCACCATTCCTGAGATTGGTGACATTGAAACTCTCCTGAGAAGAAGAGCTACCAAAGTCCAGATCGATCAAACTCAACTCCAGAGGTACAATAGGATCGAGGGCAACGTCTGCGTCCGTTTCACCACCTGGCTCCACCCTGACATTGGAATTTTCGTCTGTTTGGAATTCAGGATGGCTGTATTGTAAAGTGTAGCCATTGGTATTGGACTCCACGACAAAAGCAAAACGACCGTCACTCCCGGTAACCTTTTCTTCGTTGGTGCCCGAAATAGTTACCGTCGCCCCGGCGATAGGTTCGTTGTTGAACTGACTATTGGTCACGATACCCGAGATGGTTCCTTCGGTGAGGAGCGGTGTTTCCTCGCAGGCGTCCAATATGGCCAGGCTTATCAGGCCCAACAGGACAATCAATGGTTTGATGTATTTCTTTTTCGTGTTCATGGCTAATTAGATGTGAGAGTCCTTAAAATCTGAATCCAAGTGTGAGTCCATCTCTGCTGGCGTACAATCTTGCTGTTTTACTGTAGTCGTACTTCTTGGCTCCTTTGGTGTTCATGGCGTCGATCACTGCCCAGATCCACATCCCTCCAGCTGCGGATAGGCCTATGTTTCGATACAGGGCTGCGTTATCGGCATTATCTCTATAAGCCCGGATCAGGTCAATGTTATTTGTTTCCTGGGATTTGCGGGAGTTGTCTGAGCGACGGGATTCAAAAAAAATAGAAGCTCCTCCGGCCGCTATTACTCCTCCCATGAAAATGACGCCTTTCGTGTTGGTCTTCTTATGGAATTGGCCCCAGCCCGGCACTAATAATGATCGCCACCCGGCTGACCAACCATATGTATTGGTATAGTGGGGGGTAATCGGATCGAATTTCTTGTAGCCGTTAAGGTCTGGATCCTGAAAAGCAAATAGGATCTGTACCTGATGTTTGCCAGTTGCCGATCGGGAATAATTTTCATCAATCCGGGAGCTCAGGCTCCTGATTTTCTGAGTCACCTCATCGTCACATTCGAATTTTGAGGCACCGGTGGTTTCCCCATTTTGAAATTCATCCAATAAATAATTTCTGCAGGTAGAATTGATTTCCTTGAAACTCGGCAAACTGGTAAGGAAGTCCATAATCGCCTGTCCCTGAGCATCTGTATAGGTATCTCCCTCCCCTCTACCAATCTGATATTGATAGATCTGATCTGAAGGTACTTTGGGAAACTGTCCACGTAACCAGGGTTTTTCATCCAGATCTATGCGCTGGGCCTGGGTATAAAATGGACCAAATAAGCCAATAAGTAGGCCAACAAAAACAATGATCAAAGGGTATTTTGATTTCATGATTAACTTCTTTTTCGGACGATTGCCAAAGGTTGCTGATGGGAGTACTGACCAGTGATGACTGGAGTCTGATGGTTGTTAGTGAATTCCTTTACTTTTTTGCTGGTGTAATCGAAGGATTCGGTCACGGAAATTATTTGATCGCCGTTGTAATCAGCAGCTCCGCGAAGGCCTTCGATGAAATAATAGCTGAATATGCCCTGCCGCTTGCCACGGAATTCCAACGATGTTTCTTCCCCTTTGGAGGAGAGGAAAAAAACAGAGCCTTTTGGTGCGTTTTGCAAAGCCTGGTAGAACTGAGTGGTGCTTTCAAGGGAGGCAATGCTTTTATAGCCTGGAGGTGGTGCATCTTCTATGACGGCATACTTATTCCCCAGGATCTTATTTTCTGCTTCTACCCTGATGGCCAGGCTTCCGGAGTGGCAGGCATCAATCATGCAGAGATTCAGCTTTGCCTTGGACTTGCGGATCTGGCTGCTCAAAAACCGGTGTGAGATCTCACCGCTCTGGGTAACGCCATAATCTTCTGCCAACAGGTTGGTCACTGTGCCGTGTCCGGAGAAATAAAACAGAAATACATCATTAGGCCCCACCTTTCCGGTAAATTGTTCCACAGCGAGGCGTATATCTGCACCTTTGGCTTGCTCATCCACAAACAATCGGATTTGCTCATCAGGGAGTGCTCCCCCCTCCGGACTTTTCAGAAAAGCATAGATCTTGTAAGCGTCATCGTCACAATAGTTGAGGCGTATCCGTGATTGGCGGTAATGGGATACGCCTACGATGACTGCCCAGATCTTATAATTGCCTAGCGACTCTAATATTTTTTGTTCTTCAGCAATGGCCTGCAATTGTCCCTCTAGTTCTTGAATTTTCGCTTCACTATTGGCGCTTGTTGCGGCATTATTCTGTTGCAGATTCTGGATGACCGACTGTAGGCTATCGGCTTCCGCATTGGCTGGTTTATCCTCGTCAAATGGGCTATTGAAATCATTACGGAATTCGTTGAAAAACTCTCCTTCTATGCCATTACCATTTTGCTTTTCCCATTGCTCATAAGCAGCATCGGCCTCCTTTTTCCAGTCGATGTAGTTGTGCTTCCAGTCTTGCCGATCACTCCACTTTTCGTACTGGCTGTTCAGACTTTGCTTGTAATTATTGAAATTCTCCTGAGCAAATAGTCCAATGGAAAAGAAAGAAAGGGAGATAACTATACCTGTATATCGCCACATACACCTCTAGTTTGGAGAATCTTCTGAAGGAACATCATCAACGAAATCAGAGATGCTTTGCATCCAATTCAGATTGGCTTCTGTTGCCGCCTGACTGTATTGGCTCATGGCAGCAGTAAGCGCTTGCTTGCGAGCGGCTTTGGCTTCTTCTTTCAAGACCAGAAAATACAACTGCATATTCACATTGCCTTTTTTCTCCGAGATCAACGCATAGCTTAACTCCAGCTGATTGGAAACATTGGCGCTGACTTCTGTCTTAAAGATTTCACCAAACTTGTCTACCGCTTCCTGGACCTGTTCTTTTCCGAGTCCCGTTCTACTATCGCGGAGTTCCCTATAGATCTCACCCCTTACATAGGCGTTTGTTCTTGAGGCATAAGAAGTGGCGGCATCATTGGAAGATTTTCGGTAGCAAGAGTTGGCAGAGAAGCAATCACGCTGATCTACAAAGATCTGTGGTTCATACAGCCCACTTTCAATTTTCTTATCGTGATCGTAAAGGGCTTCACCCATTGTTTTGGTTGAGGCATAGACGGTGTAGCCGCCTTTTTCCAAAGACTGGACCTTATCTTTGTAGATTTTATCCAGCTTCTTTTGAAGCTTTTGTTTTTGTTTGAGTTCCTTCAATTCATTTTGAGCCAGGGCGTTTGATGAAAAGCACAGGATCAATACAAGAGACAAGAAGCTTGGGAGATAGGCACTCGATTTCATGCGGTGACATTTTGATTTCATTAGCAAATGAAGATCGAAATATCAAGGGATCACAAGAGGAACCATACCGTATGATGAGGTGGGTAATTCTGCTGTTTAAGGTGGGGTTTTTTCTGATAAAGCACCTAAACCCTTATCAATCACTAATCATTGTCTTCGTACAAAAGGGCTGAACAGGGGTCACAAGACGTGCAACTTTGCTAAAATATCTTTCCGGTATTTGTCCCCAACTTTAATTTCTTCTCCGTGCACGATCAGGGTTTTCTTCCCTTTGTTTTTGTAATCGGTATCTACGTCGATGATCCGCTCTACAAATTTCAAGTTGATGATATAAAATCGACTACACCGGACCAGATAAGGATAGAAGGCCAATTTCGGTTCTAACTTACTTAAGCTGTAACCGACAGTAGGTCTTGTTCGTGTTTTGTCATTCAAAAAAGGAGCAGTGACAATGGTGGACTTTTCTCCACCTCCGGACTGGATGTATACAATGTCTTCTAAGGATACAGAATACTTTCCACGCCCATTTCGTACAAAAACCCGATCTTCCAGCACTTGCACGCCATTATTGGTTTCATTGACAGGAACAGGTTCTGACCCGTTTTCATGATCTTCATCATTCAGGGCATGGGTCGCATTGAGAATGGCTACTTTCAGTTCATTGTTCGTAAAAGGCTTGTTCAAATAAGCAACCGGAACTGTTGGAAGTGTGCGTGAAAGGGTCTTTTCATCATCGAGGTGTGTCAGGTATATGATCGGAATGTAGCGGATATCATTCAGCCCTTCGGCGAGCATGATACCGTCCATCTCACCTTTGAGTGAAATATCCAATAAAGCGATATCCGGCGGGTTTTTCTTCGAAAATTTGAGGGCTGCTTCTCCGGTTGGAAAGGAACCGATCACCTGACCCAAATTCATCGATGCGATGCGGTCTTCAAGGTCTTGGGCAAGTAATTTTTTGTCTTCAGCGATCAGGATCTTAGTTGGCATGCTTGGTCAGTGGTTAGCGATTGTGAGTTCAATTTTAAGCCCTGGAGAACAATTTTCCATATTTAAATCCGCATTTAAATCATCGGCAAGAAGCGTAATCAGCTGTAAGCCAAATGATTTTGCGCTTTCCCAATTCAATTCCGGAGGCAAACCAGGGCCATTCTCTTCAAAGAGAAAGTAAAGTCTATCTTCTGTGGAATTTAGACGTACTGTTAATCTTTTGTTAGGTTGAGTAAATGCATATTTACAAGCATTGATGCAAAGTTCATTGGTAATCAATCCCATACTTAAAGCCACCTCACTGGAAACCATAACAGATTGTATATCAAACTCACGCTGTGGTTTGAATTTTTCCTCCAAAAGGGCATCCAGGGTATTGCCCAAAATACTGGAAATCAGATACCCAAGGTCTACCTGATTCTCTTCTTGGTCCTTGTTTGCAAAAAGCCGGTTGTAAAGAATATTGATGGTATCAAGTCTCAGGCGAGCACCTTGCATCAGGTCTTTGGCAACGCCCTCTAGTTTGCCCGATTGAAAGTTGAGCAAGGCAGTTATTTCTGACAAAGCGTTTTTTGTGAAATGCATGCTTTGTTCACCAAGTATTTTGACCTTTTCATTACGCTGCTGCAATTCCACATTGAGTCCACGGACTTTTCGTCGCTGCCGGTTGATAATGAACATGCCTACCCCGGAAGACAGTAGGAAAATGGCCAATACACTTGCAATGATCTGAGTGTTTCGTGCATTTTGTTGTTGTTGCTGAGACTCAGCCTCTGCAATCCTAGCTTGTTGATCGGCCAGTAAACGTTCTTGTTCTTTTTCCTGAAGCTGCTGTTCCGAAATGATCTGTTGGACCTGTAGTTTTTCTGCGTTGAAAAGAGAATCCCGTAAGGTAGCCCAATTCGTTTTGAAGCGAAAGGCACTTTCCCAATTTTGGATGGAGCGGTGATAGTCTACCAATATGTCGTAGCATTCCAACAGCAATTCACGGTCTTCATATTGCCGCGCATAGCCCAGTGCAATATTAAGTTTAGGCATTACTTTACTATACTTCCTGATTTCAAGCATATACCTCGCCTGAAGCAACGAGACAGAAGCCACTCCTTGTTGATCAGCCCCTTCAGTTCTGAGTTTTAGACTTGCTGAAAGGTAGTGATCAGCTGAATCCAAATTGGAAGCCTCCAATTGAAAACGTCCCAGTTCTTCAAGTGTGTGGGCGAGGGATAGTGGCCTTTTGCTCTCTTGTTTGATTTTTAAAGCTTTGTGTGTGTAGGAAAAGGCACTGTCGAGGATTCCTAATTCAAAATATGCGGACCCAATATTTCCTAATGCAATTGCTTTTGAAATTTCAGTATGATTGTGTTCAGTATGAAGGTCATAGGCTTTCCAATAATTGATTAAAGCTTTTCTAGGCTCTTGTTGATCAATAAATAAATTTCCCATGCCATTATAAGCCCTTGCCTCAATTTTATGAGCGGAAACTACAGATGCTAATTTGGCTGCAACTAGAAATGACTCAACACCCTCTATACTCTTCCCAAGAGCCTTATAGGTATTTCCAATATTGATCAATCTTGAGGCCATTTTTGTAGTGTCATTCGTCACTTGATCTAAATCATACGCTCGAAGAAAATAAAACAATGAAGAATCTAGTTTTCCTACTTGCATGTATGAAAAACCTGCATCATTGAGGGATTTTGACTGGCCAATCGAATTTTCATCTTCAAGAAAACGCTCGTATGCTAAAAGATAATATTTAGCTGCTGTTAGATAGTTTCCCTGATAATAATATTGATCACCAGTAGCATAAATGGTATCTGCATTGGAAGTGGGTTGATCTACAATGCCTTGTAAAAAAGTTGCTGCAAATATTAAGAGTCCTAACACTGTCATGAAAATAGTAAAACTGGGGCATACGCCCCAGTAGTTTATTATTCACATTCATTATCCTTACAGCCGTTAGGCTCTCCGCTATTCAGAACAACATTGTCCTCTTCTAAAATGTCGGAGTTAGGATCCTCGCAAGAGGATAAAATAATTGCTGCTAGAAAGAGCACTTTCCAAATAGTTTTCATCACATGTTTGTTTAAAAATTGACTGAATTACTCCGTAAGGGCAGCTTGCTTCCTGGCCCTACAAGAAGCTTCGCTAAACGCTCGTGGCGTTGCCATTTGTCCTGCTGATTTTCGGAAGTGGCTAGCGTTTTCCTGGATCAGCCTGAGATCCTTTTTTGATCTCGTTTCTGGTACAAATACACGGCAATGGGTGATGAAAAAGTGAACTCCACACGTGGAAAGTAGTGCGATCCACTGGAAAGTGGATTGGAGTCAATAGGGGCCATAGAAAGCAGGTAACTTTCCATGGGTTATAAAGAAATAAGTCAGGTAAGCGTGTTCAAAAAGGTTATTTGAGCATCAGATTTGAAGTACCTCAATGTGAAAATCCTTCAAAACGATTTTTAACATGAAATCTCCCTTCACCCTCATTTAAAAGAGGGAATAATCGTGTTTTGAAGGCTTTTGAAATATAGTGATAGAGCATTTCTGATCGCAGAATATCCATCGAAGTGCGTTCGAGATTCCCGGAAAATGCTGAAAGTTGTTCTTATTTATTTAATGCTGAGTCTTTGAGATAGGAAAAGCTTGATAAAGGAGCTTTCACCACTATTGTTTATGATTCTCATTCATCTCCTTTGCGATAATTCCCTTCGCCTTTTTTGAAAGCAATATCGTCTTTCTGAATTTCATTAAAAGGGTCGGTACAGGCAGTAAGTAAAACAGCAAGTTCGAATAGGGTTTTTAGTGTGTTTTTCATGGTATTGAAGTTTTGATTTACTTGGTCTTTTCTAAGATACGGCAATTACCGACACGTTCTTAGTCAGCTGATGATTCTATGTCATTCCGACGGACGGGTTATTTTTGTTTCAGCTAACCTGAAAAACTTACCATGCTGACGCGACAACTATGCTTTACAGTCATCTTATTGATGACTGTCAAACTTCAGGCGCAGGAATTATCGTTTCGTACGGTCGCCTTATCCAACCTTCGATTTTTGGAGGCCAGTGACTGGGGAAATCTTCCGGTAGATGCTAACGGAGAAGATGCCAATAGCAAGCAATACGGCCTTACGTATCCTGCCAGAGAAGAAGGATCAGATGTATTGATCGAACCGCCTACACTGGCCAGAGAACAATTATTCATCAATGCTGAGATTGAAAATCCTTTTGATGAATACTGGGAGATTGATATGATCGAACTGGAAATTCAGGGAGAATATGAACTCAGTCGCTACAAGTTTCGTGAGGGTGCCTGGTCTTCCAGCAGGATCAAAACTGCGGCTTATATCCCTTATTTCATCATTGCGGATGAGCTCGTAGATCATCCTAAAAATCTGGTGATGGGCCCATCGGCTGGCTACTCCGACAACCGATTTTGGATCAAAGTAGACTTTTCTGGTACGGACAAAGGGGGAATGATCTCCAGGTTTCTTTTGCGTTGTACCCTCGTTTCCAAAACCGATGGTAGAAAAATAACCATTCAGTCTGACAAAGCATATTTACTGGCCTCTGGCTAATCAAACGAATGGGATACCTCGATACGGTCAATACGCTTTTAAATGATTCTTCGGTTGATTCGAAGTATTATGTAAAAGTACAGTCGTTGCTTACTTATATCCATCAGGGAAAGTACATCGGTGATCCAAAAATTATCTCGGACCTGGATCAATTCAAAAAGATCCGGGATAAGAAAATCAGCGAAGGCCGCAGTACGAAATCTGTGTTATCGGCGACGGATAGCCAGGTATATGTTTACCATACCATTTGGAAACGGATCGCAAGCAAGGAACTCCTGGGTTCAACGTTGGATCAGGCTTATTTTCTGTTGGAGCATCTGTCCAATCGTGCCGATAAGAAAGATGTGAAAATCGCAAACCTGGAGTATCGGATCATTGATCAGTTAAGGGCAGCGATAGAAGCGGGTTCGATGGACGTGGATCTGCTGAAAACGCCGAAAATCATCACCTTTCTGGAAGATATCAACCCTTATAAAAATTTAGAAGGATATCTTAAAGATCCTGCTCAGCTGGAACACAAGACAAAGTCCAGATGGCGCCAGGAGCTTCCATTACTCTTTATTGTTTTAGGAATCGATGTGGAGCTATTCAGGACTTTTTTAGAGGAAGAAAACACCTTTCTGGACCAATCTACAAAGACGCAAACAAATGAACTCTCCCCGGAGGGAGCACCACCTGCATCGGTAACTCCTGGTTCAGCTTTTTATCAGAAAATATATGACCTGCCGTCCTGGTTGAAAGCGCTAACCTTGATCTTGATCACGGTTGCCACTGTAATTGGGTTATCACAGCTTGGATTTAATTCGCGAGCAGAGGATCTGAAGCCGGAAGAATTGCCCGAAGTGTTCAATGTCGTTGATAAGCCGCTACAAAGCTCCAAAATCTTCAGTCCTTTTTCTCCCATTACCACAACGGTGACTCCCAGAGATTCACTGGTGCTTCAAGTGAAACAAATTGAGTCTGAGGAGGTGCTGTCTGGCGAAATAGAGATTCCTGTCCAGGCCATAGAATTAGAGATACTGATTCAAAATACGAGCCAGCGAAGTGGTTATGTATTTGAAGGGCTTCAAATCACTACACTTCAGAATTATAAAGTAGAGGGCCATCTCCTTGCTCAGGGAGTCCCACGCAATAATGCTCATCTGGAGGAGATTACCCTAGCTTGTATTAAAGATGCTGTACAATACAGAGCGATCGTCAATGGTTCCCGAAGTGTACTCATTCCGCAACAAGAAACGGTGTGTTCATTAAAGTTAATACTCTCAGAGAGCTGCGTTACTCCCAAGATCGGCCATCAGGTGGTTCCGTTGATGATCGGGTTCACGGTACAGAATGTGAAAGACAGCAAGGCCAGGAATAAACTTGTGGAATTGAAAGATCCGGTAGCAATAGCTATTCGCTAAATGTTTTCTCTTACCGGAATGGTGCCGCAAGGGAGGTGCATTATAACACCAGCTCATACCTCCGTTCTTCCAGACCGAAATCCGTGAATGTGGAAGACACGTATTGATAGCCTAATTTCTCGTAGAGGTTGGCCGCGGTGTTGAGTTGTTTTTCTGTAAGGAGAAAGGACTTTTGGTAACCACACTCCTTCATGAAGGTCATGAAAAGATCGATCATTCTTTTCCCAAGACCGATGCCTCGAACTCGCTCATCCAACAATAAATATCGGAGTTGTGCCCAGTCGTCGGCTTTTTTCAGGCAAATGGAACCTACGATCCAGCCATTGAGCTCTGCGATCCAAAAACGCTCTTTCTCCGGATTCTGGTGTTTGAAGAAGTCGCTCAGCGATTCTCCAACATAGAATTCAAACTCCTTGCCATAATTGTACATTTCGCCATGCATGCGAATGATGTGCCCCAGGTCACCTGCCTTATAGTCGTGTCGGATCTCTATTTTCTGCAGCATCGGACTCATGGCGTAGTGGAGGTTTTGGTGCAAATGAAAATTCCGGTGGACCAATCCAATTGGGTGGTGGAGAAATCCGATCGGGACATGATGTGTTCGGATAGTTGGGCTGCTTTTTCCGCATGCCCTTCGGGCCAATTGGGCTGCTCCAGCATGTCGTCAATGATGTACAAACCCCCAGGCTTGAGTAAGTCAAACGTTTCTTCCAGTAACTCGTATTTACCCGGCCAGGCATCCGCAAAAATCAGGTCAAAAGCAGGACCTGAGTAGTCTTTGATCCACTCGGCCCCATCGGTACAAGTGATGGATACATTGAGGTCTTCCTCAAATTCGGGACTGACCAAATCAATTAGTTCCTGATCATTGTCCACGCTCACTAAATGAGCAGCATGATCCATGCCGTCAACCATCCAGGACAAAGACAGCCCCATACCTGTGCCTAATTCCAAAAACCGTCCGCCTGGCTTGGCTGCAACCAACGTCCGTAGCAACGAACCCGCCAATTCGTCTGATGGCATGGTAAAGCCAATTTCATTGGACTTCTTCAGTAGCTTTTGGAATCGTATAGGCGTATACTCTTTCATTGATCAACTGTCAATTGGACTCGTGTGAGGGATGGTAAGGGCCTGGTGCGCAGCACGGACAAAATGGACCCCTGGACAGCCCGACCATGGCCGCCAATCATGGAACAATGGCCATGGTCACACCCAAGAATTATGCGCTTTTCTTCTCTCTGCGTTTGATGGCTGAGATCTTGTTGATGGCGTCTACATAAGCCTTAACTGAAGCGACAATGACATCCTGATGCACACCAAAACCAATGTAGTGCTGACCTTTGTGCTTCAAACGGATGTGCACTTTTCCTTTGTCCTTGCGATCTCCCATGGACTGTACCAGGTACTCGTCCATCTCGAACTCATCACCTAATAGCTGATCCACAGCGCGATAAGCCGCATCCAAAGAACCTTCACCTAAGGCTGAGGCATGTAATTCTTCCCCATTGATCTCCAAATGCACCGTAGCTGATGGCATGACGTTTTCGCCACACATGATCTGAACATTCTTCAACTCGATACCTCCTTCAGGAAGCTTGCCATCGACCAATAAGATCAAGTCATCATCGACAATGTCTTTTTTCTCATCGGCCATCTTCAGGAATTCTTCGTAGATCTCTTCTACGCGCTCATTATTGAGGTTGTAGCCCAATCGTTCGAGGTGATACTTGAGCGCCGCTTTGCCACTTCGTGCGGTAAGGATGATGGACGATTGTGGGATCCCGACATCCTCCGGGTCCAGGATTTCATAGTTTTCGCGGTGTTTGATGACCCCATCCTGATGGATGCCACTAGAGTGCGCAAAAGCGTTTCGGCCGACGATCGCCTTATTAGGCTGTACAGGCATCCGCATCATTTTGCTCACCAACAGACTCAATGGATAAATGTGCTCCGACTTGATGTTGGAGTACATAGGTATGTCTTTGCGTGTCTTAAGTATCATGGCAATCTCCTCCAGGGAAGTATTACCTGCTCTTTCACCGATTCCATTGATGGTCACCTCAACCTGACGAGCACCATTCAAAACGCCACTTAGCGTGTTGGCGGTGGCCATGCCCAGGTCATTGTGACAGTGGCAAGAAATGATGGCCTTGTCAATGTCCTTTACGTGATCCTTGAGGTACTTGATCTTGGCGCCATACTCTTCAGGGGTACAGTATCCAGTCGTATCCGGAATGTTGACTACCGTGGCGCCTGCGGCGATCACTGCTTCAACCACACGAGCCAGGTACTCATTGCCGGTACGGCCAGCATCTTCGCAGTAGAACTCAATGTCCTCGACGTACTTCTTTGCATACTTGGTAGCTGCAACGGCACGCTCGACGATCTCGTCCGGTGTACTTTTGAACTTGAATTTGATGTGCTCAGGTGATGTGCCGATACCCGTATGGATCCGCTTTTTCTTGGCGTATTTCAGTGCATCTGCTGCAATGTCTATGTCTTTTTGAACCGAGCGCGTCAAGGCACAAATGGTCGGATGAGTAACCGCCCTGGAAATTTCAACCACGGAATTGAAATCCATGGGACTTGAAATAGGGAAACCCGCCTCGATGATATCTACCCCAAGAATTTCGAGTTCTTTCGCGATCTCTACTTTTTCTGGCGTAGAAAGCTGACAACCCGGAACCTGCTCTCCGTCTCTTAATGTCGTATCGAATATTTGTACTTGATCACTCATGGCTTTTCGATTGGGTTAATTTATGAGGGGACGACCTGTGTCATGTGGTGGACCACCTGTGTCCCCATTTCCTCGGTTGATAAAATATTTTCTTGTGCCGTACTGTCATCTTTGATGTCCACCGTACGAAGGCCTGCTTTCAGCACCTGATCCACCGCATCGATGATGACCTGAGCTTCTTGTTGCATGCCGAAAGAAATGTCGAGCAATAGCGCCGCTGACAATATAGTCGCCAGTGGATTGGCTTTGTTCTGCCCGGCAATATCCGGTGCGGATCCGTGGATAGGTTCGTAAATGCCTACACTATCACCAATAGATGCTGAAGGCAACATGCCGAGCGAACCGGTGATTTGCGAAGCTTCATCGGTAAGGATGTCTCCGAACATATTTCCAGTAACCACCACATCGAATTGGCGTGGATAGCGGATCAACTGCATGGCTGCATTGTCGATGAACATGTGCTCAAGTTTCACATCCGGATACTCTTTGGCCACTTCATTGACCGTTTCTCTCCATAATCTCGAGGATTCGAGCACATTGGCCTTGTCGATGGAGTGAACGATTTTTCGACGGGTTTGCGCCGACTTAAACGCTTTCTCAGCGATTCGTCGCACTTCCATTTTGCTGTAGCGCATGGTATCAATGGCTACGGAGCCTTCATCCTGACGCTCTCTTGGCTGACCGAAATAGATGCCACCAGTCAATTCTCGGAAGAACATGATGTTGACATCTTTCAACAACTCCGGCTTGATGCTACTGGCATGCGCCAACTCTTCGAAAATCTGAATGGGACGGATGTTGGTGTACAACCCTAGTTCTTTTCTGATCTTCAGCAATCCCTGTTCAGGGCGAACTTTTGCAGAAGGATCGTTATCGTATTTTGGGTGGCCAACGGCTCCCAATAAAATGGCATCAGCTTTTTTACAAGCATCCAGCGTCTCATCCGGAAGTGGATTACCAGTTGCCTCGATGGCCGTATGACCGATGAGCTGGTCTTCGAATGTGAACTGATGCCCGAATTGCTCGCCGACGATTTCCAGGGCTTTCTTCGCCCATGCGGTTACTTCCGGCCCGATGCCATCTCCTGCTAATACAACAATGTGTTTATCTGCCATGCGGTTAATAAGTCACTTTTTGTGATTCGTAATTTTCGATATCGCCTGTCAGGCTGAGGATATAATCGATATCATCATAACCATTGATCAGGCACAATTTTTTATAAGCGTTGATTTCAAATGATGCTGAAGTCCCGCGGGTTTCATTGGTGATGGTTTGCGCTTCCAGGTTTACCGTGAAAGCAGCATCAGGATCATTTTCGATGCTGGTGAACATTTCTCCCAGGAAATCATCAGACACCTGAACGGGCAACAAACCATTGTTCAGGGAATTGCCTTTGAAAATGTCTGCGAAGAAACTAGAAACCACCACTTTAAAGCCATGGTCTTTGATGGCCCAGGCGGCATGCTCACGACTGGAACCCATTCCGAAATTTTTGCCAGCCACCAGGATCTCTCCACTGTAGGTACTGTCGTTCAATACAAAATCCTCGACTACTTTTTCGCCTTTGAACCGCCAATCCCGAAACAGGTTCTCACCAAACCCTTCTCGGGTCGTGGCTTTCAGGAACCGGGCAGGGATGATCTGATCGGTATCGATGTTTTCCACCTTCAGCGGAACTCCTGTTGATGTCAATGTTTTGAATCCCATCTATATCAATTCTCTTATATCTGTGATTTTACCTGTTACTGCAGCCGCTGCGGCCATGATCGGACTCACCAGGAAGGTGCGAGCTCCTGGTCCCTGACGACCTTCAAAGTTTCTGTTGGATGTCGACACACAGTATTTGCCAGCAGGCACTTTGTCTTCATTCATGCCCAGGCAGGCACTACAACCAGGCTGACGTAATTCGAATCCGGCGCCTTGGAAAACTTTGTCCAGGCCTTCTTCTATGGCTTGTGCCTCCACTTTTTTCGATCCGGGCACGATCCAGACGTTTACCCCATCCGCTTTTTTCTTGTCTTTCACGAAATCGGCTACTTCGCGCAGGTCTTCGATCCGTGAATTGGTACAACTCCCGATAAAAACATAATCTATGGCCTGTCCCAACAAAGAATCTTTGCCCTCAAGCCCCATGTACGCCAGGGCTTTGGTGAGGTCAGGTACCGTTCCTTCTTCAGGAAGGTTGTCACTTACTTTGATGCCCATTCCCGGGTTAGTTCCGTAGGTGATCATCGGTGCGATATCTGCCGCATCGAATCGCTCTACTCGATCATATGTAGCATTCCCGTCTGATTTTAGGGAATTCCAGTGGGCCACTGCCTCGTCCCAGGCTTCAGCCTTAGGTGCATGTTCGCGCCCTTTGAGGTATTCGAAAGTGGTTTCGTCCGGAGCAATCATCCCTCCACGGGCGCCCATCTCGATGCTCATGTTACAAACTGTCATTCGGCCTTCCATGGACAGAGATCGGATGGCACTGCCTCCAAACTCCACAAAATATCCTGTGCCGCCCGCGGCCGTCAATTTGGAAATGATGTACAGCACAATGTCTTTGGCCGTCACTCCTTTGCCGACTTCACCATTCACCTCGATGAGCATGGTTTTTGGTCGGTACTGCAGGATGCATTGGGTAGCCAATACTTGCTCTACCTGCGACGTACCAATGCCGAAAGCAATGCTTCCGAATGCACCGTGTGTCGAGGTGTGACTATCGCCACAAACCATGGTCATACCGGGCTTAGTCAGGCCAAGCTCAGGTCCGATGACGTGAACAATGCCTTGTTTTTCGTGCCCGAGGCCAAAAAGCTCAACGCCGAACTCCTCACAATTCTCGATCAGTTTCTGCACCTGAAACCTTGACAATTCTTCCCTTATGGGCAAGTGCTGGTCAATTGTAGGTACATTGTGATCGGCCGTTGCGGTGGTTTGATCGGGTCTGAAAACGGGTAAGCCCCGCTTCCGTAGGCCATCGAATGCTTGTGGTGAAGTAACCTCGTGAATGTAATGTCTGTCGATGTATAATAGGTCGGGATAGCTGTCCTTGGATGTGACAACATGAGCTTCCCAAACCTTCTCAAATAATGTTTTCCCTGCCATTCAAAAACTCAATAGTATCTATCGGATTTTTCAAAAGTATTTTATCCTCCCATGGAGGGGAAAACCGAATTTGGATTTAATTACGACTTCTAAAAAGTAATTTCTGGAAGATTTTTCAATATGGTAGAAGCTCAAAAAATAACCCTTACATTCCCTAATGAGAAAGTTTCCATTACTCCCTTTAGGGATGGGGTAAATTTCTAAATACTGTAAAATCTTTGATTTCATGTAAATTGAGGACTTTTATAATGATTTGGAATTTATCCTGATGCCATGATTCTTAATTGATTTGAAATGAGAATTTATCATATATAAAATCAATATCATGTACATTTACCACAGATTCTTGTAATGTAATCTACAATGTCTAAGGTAAGATCTGACGTCCTTTTCCAACTGATTAAGTCCATGCGGACGAGCGAAAAACGTTACTTCAAATTGCAAAACCAGAAGAGCGGTGAGAGTGACCTAAAATACCTGAAACTCTTTGAAGCACTCGATAAGCTGGAAAATTTTGAAGAGGAGAAGCTGCTGGCGAAGTACAGTTGGATCAAGCCCGCACAGTTTAGCAATTTAAAGGCGCATCTGTATCAGAAGATCCTGCAAAGTTTGAAGAGCTACAATGCTGCGACGAATGAGGAAATTGCCACGCGGGAAAAAATCGACTATGTACAGCTACTCTTTGACCGCAGCTTGTATGCGCAGAGTTCGCAGCTATTGGAAAAAGTGAAGAAGTCACTCAGTGGGAGCGAAAACCTGGAAATGCGGTTGGAAGTCCTGAAATGGGAAATGATCCTGTTGCCTTTTACCATTGGTAAAAACAATCAGGAGCGGGTACAGCAAATAGTCAAGGAGGCCAATGAGATCAGTTTACGGATCTCACGCATCAATCAGCTCACCAGTCTGAGTGTAGAACTCAATTCTATCTATTTACGAAGGGGGTATATTCGTAATCAGCAGGATTTTGAAGAAATAAAAAATACCTTCCATACGCAACTTCCGGACTGGCCGGAAGAATCGCTTTCGTTTCGCGAAAAATTGCTTTGGCATGAAATTCAACTGGGCTACTACAGCCATATCCAGAACCTGGAAAACACTTACGTGCATGCAGAAAAGTGGGTGCGTTTGTTTCCTGAAGTGCCCAAGTCTTCCCTTCTCTTCGAGATGTATTTGCGTGGACTGAATCATCTCCTCAATGCACAGTCTCGACTTGGATTGCGCAAAGAGTTTTCCAAAACGCATCGGCACTTACGGTCATTGGCAAATCACAAGGTGGTGAAGTTGAATGAAAACATTCAGATCCGACTCTTCAAATACAGCTACGCCCACCAGTTCAACATGTATTTCATGTCTGGGGATTTTGGGAAAGGCTGCCAATTGCTAGGCAAGATCGAATCCCGACTGGAGAGCTACATTGGCATGATTGATAAGCATTCGGAGCTGGTCCTCTTCTATAAGATCGCCTGTCTGCACTTTGGGAACGAAAACTATCGGGCAGCACTCAAGTGGCTCAACCGGATCATCAATTCAGAAGACCTGGACATCCGGGAAGACGTCCATTCTTTTGCGAGGATCATCAATCTTATTACGCATTATGAATTGGGGAATCGGGAAGTATTGGAATATGCGGTACGGTCTACGTATCGCTTTCTGCGTAAAAAAGACGACCTGCACCATTTCCAAAAAGAGATCCTGGAATTTATCAAAGACTTGTCCTGGAGTTTGACGGAACCCGAGTTGATCTCGAGATTCAAAATGCTGCGAGAAAAGCTGCTCCCGATCTCCAATAGTCGTTTCGATCGCAGAGCCTTTGTCTACTTCGATATCATTTCCTGGCTGGAGAGTAAGATCGAGCAAAAATCCATTGAAGAAATCATCAAGGCGAAATCCAAACTTCCGCCGATCGCGTTTGAGGTCGAATATGAGATCGAGTTTAGTGTGGTGTAGCGCTTCGAGTGCCTCAGCGCAGGTCTTCCTGCCTCGTTCGGCAGGCGGGCGATAGACTCAGACTGACACCACAGATGTTTCAGACATATGGTGCGAGAAGATTAATATTATAAATAGCCGTTAGTTATCTGAGATAAAAAAAGAGGATGCCTACTAAGACACCCTCTTTTTTTTTGTTATTTCAACTGTACTTATTGCACAGGAGAAGTGTATTTGATCTCGAAAGAGATGGTACGAGAAGCACCAGAATCTCCACCAGTCTCAGTTACTTTCATCAATCCAGAAAGTCCTTGTCTTTTCTCACCATCCAGAGAGAAGCCGAATACGCTTCCTACTTCCAGGTTGTTAGCTACGGTAGCATCAGCAGCTACTTCACCAAATAGATTGGTAAGATCCGCTTCAGATACAACTCCGTCGAAATCTTCCGCAGTAGCTTCCAATGCTTTGAAAAGAGTTTCATTGAACTCACCTGCGTCGAAAATACCGTCGATCGGAATATCAGCAGCTTCGAAAGCAGTTTGTAATGACTCATCAGCCAAAGCAGCAATCGCATAACCACTTGTGCTGCCGTAGAAGAAAGCAAAATCAACGTTAGCAGTTTGCTCGTCGCGGGTAGCAGCGTAGCCATATACCGCGTCATTCATCAAGTCATAGAAACTTCCACCTTGCGCATTCAATTGACCATACAAAGTGTTCATTCCTGTATTAGCATCAGGAGAAGGAACTTCTGCAACCGTATAAGAGAAAGTAGTTTCACCCGTTTGGTTCAAATCATCAACAATGGTGAATGTCCAGTCGATGGTGCTTCCTACCTGCTCTTCAGGAGTTTCTACCGTCAAAACAGCAGTACCGGAAGTAGCACCAGCGTCCAATTGAAGGTCGTTTCTGGTTACTTCAGTTGTCGCACCACCAGCAGTAGCACGGATCACGTTGAATCCACCAGGAGTAGTAGCTGTTACAGTAACAGAGATATCGTTTCCAGTGATGACAGAACCACCGTCAGCAAGGACTGTACCGTCTGCCAATGCAGCACTTACGCTAATAGAAGGTGCAGCCGCTGTTGGCTCATCTTCCTCTGAACAGCTGTATAGGAACGCCATGGCCCCCACGGCCGTGAGCATCAAAAAGTTCTTGAATAGTTTTTTCATAATTACGATAAAGTTTAGAAATTTAATTGATTGAGCTATTTATAGATTTAATCAATTCCTTTTTGGTTAGAAGACCTGCCTTTCGCCAGGCCGGAACTCCATTTTTAAATAGGATCAACGTAGGAATGCTGCGAATATTGAATTGCGCGGCCAAAGCATTGTTTTTATCTACGTTTATTTTGATCACCTTCACTTTTCCCGACATTGACTTGGCCACATCCTGAACGATGGGACTCAACGTTCGGCATGGGCCACACCAATCGGCATAGAAGTCCACTAATACGGGCACCTCTGATTTCTTAATCAGTTGATTGAATGGCGGTTTCTTCATATTTTAATGCAGCTGATTACTTACCGATTAACGGGACTGTAAAATTAGCTTGTGTTCTGGGAAAATGGTGTTCTTCTTAGAAAAGTTCTTTCTTTTCTGATTTTGATGCAAAGATTAAAAGAGCCACTAGCAATTCACAAACATTACACCTTTTATTCGATGATCGGGATCGCAATTACGATAAAAATACCAATCATCTTGACCAATCTTCCTCGCACGTAATACGGATATTGTGTAGTAAGGTTTTCAGGTCACAATTTTTTTAACTAAATAATCTTTCCAGGCCTAAAAGGACGATTTTTAATTTCTTAAAATCCAATTCGGCCATATTTTTTGGACTTTTCTCCTTTATTCTAGCATTGAATCGATGGTATAATTTTCTTATTTTACAGGCTAATCGGTTTTTCACTCTATATTTATGGAAAGATGCATTGCCGATTTAGAAAAAATTATAACATTTTTGTGACCAAAGTCCCTAACCGGTTAATCTAAAATACACTGCTATGACTCAGCCTATCTCGTCTGAATTGCTAAATGCGCTAAACCTGTATGGCAGGTATTTGGCCTATGCTGTTGCAGGTGCTGGAGTACTGATCCTTTTAGGACACCTTATCAAGCTGATAACAACCAAAGATTATAAGACCCGATATGACTATATCAACATGCATGAGATCAATCTCATGTGGTATGGCATCTTGTTGATCATCATTGGTATGGCTTTATTTGGTAACACCATTGCTGGTACAACTACCTGGCTCTGGCTCTCTATTCGTTTGTTTGTGAGCGTTATGCTTGCAATGATCGTTGGAGTAGTCGTGCAAAATGTCTTGAAATTCTATTATCCATTTTACATCGAAAAAAGATTGAAGCGTCTGCGATACACGCCTCGTACTTCTCCCGATGGCAGAAAAATGAAACTGCTCAGTGAGGAAGAGGAAGACGTTTACCTGGATGAAGGTATGCAGGCGGAGGAAGATGCTTTCTCTGTAGACTATGATGTATGGATCGACGAAGAAAGTGGATTTACAAAAATTGAAAAATATAACGGACGCCTTCACGCACTGCAATGTCCTGATTGTAACTATCAGACACTACGCGTAGATCGTGAAGAAGTGATCCAGCCTGCTACCGATACGGAAGAAGGAGAATTGATGAAGTATTTCACTTGCGGCTATTGTGGCTACAAGGAAAGAAAATCTTTCACCATCGCAAGGCAGCGCGAAGACGCTACGGCTTAATAAACCTGACCTATACCATGAACCCCGCCTCGGCGGGGTTTTTTTATGTTAAAGCACGTCATGCCGGGCGCCCGGCTAGGGTTATTAGCGACTTAAATTCCGTAGGAAGTCTAAAAATACCGGCGGCCCGCGTAGGGTATCTCATTTACGTGCTTTTGAAGGATTAGTGTTGAAATAGTAAAACTACGTATTAGAACTACAAATAACTTTGAGATTCCGGCACTTCGGCCGGAATGACGGTAAAGTCTTATATACTCCCCGTTCTACCTCCATCTATGCGAATACTGGTGCCATTGACATAGGCTGCTGCCTCTGAGCATAGGAACAAAGCCATGTTGGCCATTTCTTCAGGTTCGCCGAATCTTCCGGCAGGAATCGACTTTTGCATGTCTGAACTTACCTCGTTTACAGGACGTCCGGATTTTTGAGCATTGCTTTCAATGATCTGCTGTAGCCTTCCGGTTTTGATGAATCCAGGCAGCAGGTTGTTGACGGTGACACCATCTGCGGCCACTTCCATAGACAAGGTTTTGGCCCAGGAGGCTACTGCCCCCCGCACCGTATTGCTGACCCCAAGACCGGGTATAGGCACCTTCACGGAAGTAGAGATGATATTTACGATCCGCCCAAATTTTCTTTCACGCATTCCCGGCAACAGAGCGGTCGCAAATGTTTGACTACACCGTAGTTGTTTGGTAATGGCCATTTCAAAATTTTGCCACGATTCTTCAGAGACCAAACCGGGATTTGGGCCGCCGGTATTGTTCACCAAAATATCTATGGGCTGGTTTTTGAGTTTTTCGGCACCCGCTTCAATGGAAGCCACGTCCTCCTGGTTAACGACGAGTATGTCATGCCCGTCATTCTTTAACGTTTTGAGCGTATTTTCAAGCTTATCTGCGCTTCTCCCTACCAATATTACCCTGGCGCCTTCTGCCGCAAACTTGCTGGCAATTGCATGCCCGATTCCCTGGGTGCTCCCAAAGACCAGTGCCGTTTTTCCATTGAGGTTCAATTCCATGTATTCTAAGTTAACTTTAGTTCATTCAATAAAAAACATTCAACTTAAAGTCAAATGTCGTTTTGTTAAAGTCCGTCTCTGCGAAGAATTGAATCGGAACGCCGAAGCGGCAGTCTGGATAAGTTAAATCTACAACGAAAGTATATATGAGAATGCTTCGTAAACCGGTGGCCGGTGCCATCGCAATGACGGATAGAATACTTAAGAAATACAACATTTGACTAATAGCTACTTTGTAAATGAAGGTCAATATTTAATAAAGTGTAGATCTATGGAACGTGGAGGTGCGGTTTACATAATGACCAATTATTCTAATACGACATTATATATCGGTGTAACCTCTGATCTGATCAATAGGATATTTGAACACAGGACAAACAAATACTCGAAAAGTTTTACTGCTCGGTATAAGCTTCACAAATTGGTTTATTACGAACTATTTCATTCGATAGAGGAGGCAATAGGACGATAGAAACAACTAAAGGCGGTTCCAGAAAGAAGAAATTAGATTTAATCACCGAGATGAATCCTGAATGGAAGGACTTGTGGGAAGAGATTAAGGAATGGTAGCGAGATGTCATGCTACAAGACAAGTTTGAGTAAACCTTAAACCAATAATTTTTCCTGAAAAAACCTTAACTATGCAGCTCAGGTTAACTTTTTATTAATTCTTGGAAACATGATCAGAAGGCCCTTCAATTTGCGTGAGTGGATCGATACCAATCGAGATATCCTTAAGCCGCCAGTTGGAAATAAGAACCTGTACCAGGATGCCGGAGACTATATTGTCATGATCGTGGGTGGACCCAATGCCCGAAAAGATTATCACTACAATGAAACCGAAGAACTCTTCTACCAACTGGAAGGTGACATCAAAGTGATCATTCAGGAAGAAGGGAAGTCTGTGGAGGTGCCAATTCGAGAAGGAGAAATGTTTTTGCTTCCAGCCAAAGTGCCGCACTCTCCGGTTCGATCGGAAGGATCTGTTGGTCTGGTAGTGGAAATGAAGAGAAAAGGTGAGGAAAAGGACGGTTTGCAATGGTATTGTGACAATTGCAATCACTTGCTGCATGAGACGTATTTCCCTTTGACCAATATTGAAAAAGATTTTTTACCCCGATTTCGGGCCTTTTATGGTTCGGAAGAGTTAAGAACTTGTAAAAACTGTGGGACACAGATGGAAGTGGATCCCCGATTTGTTGATTAACCCAACTTAAATTGACCAACGAACAAGAACTTCAGATCGCGAAAAAGAGAGATATGGAAGATCCTCTCGCGCGGTTCAAAAACGAATTTCACTGTCCCATGAAAAACGGGAAGCCCGTGATCTACTTCTGTGGAAATTCACTGGGCCTGCAGCCGAAACTTGCCGCTGAGTTTCTGGAAAAAGAAATGAAAAAGTGGCGTGAATATGCTGTGGAAGGACATTTTGAGGGAGAGCATCCCTGGATGTACTATCATAAGTTATCAAAGGAATCGCTCTCTAAACTGGTAGGAGCCAAGCCACATGAAGTTGTTTGTATGAACAATCTCACGACCAACCTTCATCTGATGCTGGCCTCTTTTTATCGCCCAAAAGGGAATCGAAAGAAATTGCTGATTGAGAAAGGCGCATTCCCCTCTGATCATTTTGCAGCCACTACTTTCATGGGACTCATGGGTGTGGACCCCAAAGAAGATCTGGTTGAGCTGGTTATCCCAGAAGATGGATATGTAGCTACTCAAACCATCACTGATCAGATCGCATCGATTGGTGAAGAATTGGCGCTGGCCCTGTTGCCTGGTATCCAGTACTACACGGGGCAATTCTTTGAATTAGCAGCGATCACAAAAGCATGTCATGAAGTGGGTGCGTATGCAGGTTTTGATTTGGCACATGCCATCGGGAACTTGCCTTTGTCCCTTCATGAAGATGAAGCAGATTTTGCCGTGTGGTGCAGCTACAAGTACCTGAATTCAGGGCCCGGCAATGTGTCCGGAGTTTTTGTGCATGAGCGACATAGCAAGGACACTACTTTTCCGCGGCTTGGTGGCTGGTGGGGACAAGATGAAGCCATCCGATTCAAAATGGAGAATGTTTTTCAGCCAATGACCGGAGCTGACGGATGGCAATTGAGCAACATGAATATTTTACCGACGGCCATTCATCATGCTTCACTTTCTCTATTTGATCAGGCAGGCATAGAAAACCTGCGTGCCAAGAGTTTGGAATTAACCGGGTTTTTGGAGCATCTGCTCCGACAATCGAGCATTATCCGTAACCAGGTGACTTTACTCACTCCAAAAACAAAAGAAGAACGCGGTTGCCAGATATCCATATTTCTCAACAATCATGGGAAGGAAATTTTTGATCATTTGATTGATCATGGAGTGGTACTGGATTGGCGTGAACCGAACGTTATTCGAGCTGCTCCTGTTCCTATGTACAACAGCTTTGAGGAAGTATGGGAATTTGTCAATATCCTTGAGGACGCTTTTGAAAAGAACGCATGACGAAGAAAGAGCATGTCGCAATCATAGGAGCAGGACTTGTCGGATCGTTGGTAGGAATTTTATTCCGCAAACGAGGCTTTGAGGTCAGTATATATGAAAAGCGGGGAGACCTTCGCACCGCACAGGTCAAAAATGGCCGGTCCATCAATCTGGCATTGAGTGATCGGGGCATTAGGGCGTTACAGGAGACGGGTATCTATGAGCAGTTGAAGTCAGAACTGGTTCCGATGAAGGGTCGTATGATGCACGACTTGAAAGGTGAAACCACCTTTCAGGCCTACGGAACGGACAGTCAATTCATCAACTCTGTGTCGCGACTGAACCTTAACAAGAAGCTCATCACAATCGGGGAAGAAGCAGGCATACATTATTACTTTAATCATCGCTGTGTCGATGTAAATACCGACCCAACCACCGTATATTTTGCCAGAGAGGATTCAGAAATCCGAATTGAACCAGATCTGCTCATCGGGGCGGATGGCGCTTTTTCAGAGGTGCGTAAAAGTATTCTGGAGACAGAGAAACGAGAGTTTGACAAGCAATTCCTGGATTACGGATACAAGGAACTGTCTATTCCTGCTTCTGCATCCGGGGACTTCCAATTGGAACCAAATTACTTACACATTTGGCCACGTAAGCAATTCATGTTAATTGCTTTACCCAATCCGGACAAGACGTTTACTTGCACGTTATTCCTGCCCTATGAAGGTGAGGATTCCTTCGAATCGTTGGCTGATGATGGAGAGGTTGAAACTTTTTTTGGGAAGTATTTTCCAGATGTACTCGAAAAAATGCCTTCACTCTCGAAAGAATTCAATCGGAATCCTACGTCATCACTGGTAACCATTAAGTCTTTCCCTTGGCATTCCAATAGGACACTGGTGATTGGAGACGCGAGCCACGCCATTGTTCCATTCTATGGTCAGGGCATGAACTCCGGTTTTGAGGATTGCAGGATACTGATGGAGATAGCCGAAGCCCATGATTATGATTGGGATCGTGTGTTCGAAGAATTTGAATCTACCCGCAAGGTAGATACCGATGCCATTGCGAAATTGGCCTTGAAGAATTTTAAAGAAATGCGTAGCAAAGTGGCAGATAAGAAATTCCTGCAACGCAAACAGACCGAAGCCAAACTACACGCACAATTTCCTGAGGAATGGCTGCCCCTTTACACGATGGTTACATTTTCGCACCTCCCTTATTCGGAAGCTCAGCGACTAGGGAAACTTCAGGATAAAGCCTATCAAAATGCGATAAATGAAGGTTATGAGGATAACCTCGAGCGAATTTTAGAAGAATTTAATGCTCTAAAGACAGCCGCTCAGACAATTCCTCAATAATACTCTGCTCGATATCGGAAATGCCATCGGCTGCGTTAGCAAATAGGTACATGGCCTCCATGACAAATTCTTTGTCCTCGGTGTGCTCTTCCAATCGGCTTTTTAGGGCATTCAGGAATTTTTTCTTCCAACGATCAATGTTTTCCAACAAATAGCGGAATTCCGTGCGGAAAAGTTGTGCCATATGGTCCTTTTCTTCGGGTTCAGCATAGGCATCTGCGAGACCGTCTGCAATTCGAAGAACGCCATCCCATTCTTCTTTGTCCAAAACTCCGTCACTCATGCAAACAAGCAGCGATGGATAGAGGTTAATTAGATAAATAAAATGATCGATGGTGATATCGATTCGACGAATTTTAAGATATTCCTCAAAAAGTAGCTCAACTTGCTGTTTCATAGAGCGCGGATATAATCATTATATGATTTAATACGAATATAGCAAGGACTTGATACATCGAGCCGACGTAATTCAAAAACTATGAAAAACATCGCACAAAGTTTTCATCAACGACACCATATATGCCTTTGAAAATTGCCGTGATTGGTTCCGGTATCGGGGGCATTGCAAGTGCGATCCGAATGGCCATTCGTGGACATGAAGTCCATGTATTTGAGCAGAACGACTATCCTGGAGGTAAATTGTCTGAAGTACGGCTGGGTGATTTCCGTTTTGATGCGGGTCCATCGCTATTCACAATGCCCGAGTTGGTGGATGAATTATTTGCTTTGGCGGGAGAAAACCCTGATGATTTTTTTCAATACCAACAATTGAAGGAAGTCTGCGAATACTTTTATGAAGACGGAACACGTCTGACAGCCTTTGCAGATCAGGAAAAACTGATCGAAGAACTGGCTTCCATTGGGGAAGCTCCACACAACATCAGAAAAGCATTGGAGCGCAATGCCACGCTGTATGAATACCTGGGAGAAATGTTCATGTTCCGGTCTTTGCATGACCCGAAAACCTATTTTTCAAAGAGTGCTTTCCGATCTTACCGGAATTTGCATAAGCTGGACTTTTTCAGAACCATGGATCAGGCGAATAAAGATCAATTCGATGACCCCAGAATGACCCAACTATTCAATCGCTATGCGACCTACAATGGGTCAGATCCCTATCAAACGCCTGCCACGATGAACATAATTTCCCATCTGGAATATGGCAAAGGAGCCTATTTTCCGAAAGGCGGGATGCATCAGATCACAAAGTCACTGGTGAAACTAGCGGAACGAAAAGGCGTGACATTTCATTTGAATTCCCCAGTGGATAAAATCCTGACTAAAAATAAACACGTTGTTGGGATACAATTGGCCGGTAATCAAGTGGATTTTGATCGCGTGATTTCCAATATGGATGTAGTAGGAACTTACAAGAAACTACTTACAGAAATTCGTGCACCAAAAAATTTACTGACACAACCAAAGTCCAGTTCGGCGCTTATTTTTTATTGGGGAATCAAGGAGCAATTTCCGGAATTAGGATTACACAACATCATCTTTAGTCGAGATTATCAGCAAGAGTTTGGGAAGATCTTTCAGGAAAAAACGATCGATGAAGACCCCACGGTTTATATCAATATTACCTCCAAGTTGAATCAAAACGATGCGCCTGAGGGTAGTGAAAATTGGTTTACAATGATCAATGTGCCCAATAATGATGGACAGGATTGGGATGCATTGATTGGGCAGGCGCGTGAAAATATTCTGAAGAAGCTGAGTCGGGTTTTTGGTCGTCCGGTTGAATCGCTCATAGAAGAAGAAAGCTTGTTGGAGCCAAGAACCATTGAATCAAAAACAAGTTCAAGCCAGGGAGCACTCTATGGCAATAGCTCCAATAACAAGTTTGCGGCGTTTCTTCGTCACAATAATGTAAGTCGTCAAGTCAAAGGCTTATTCTTCTGTGGGGGAAGTGTTCATCCGGGAGGGGGTATCCCGATGGCCCTCTCTTCCGCTAAGATTGTTGATCGGTACTTTCAGTAGCAACAACTTCTTTTTCTTCAGGGAATAGCTGCTTGTAGTTTTCGTAAGTGGTGTAGATGACCTTCACGTAATTGACGGGCTCTGAGCCACGGCAATAGCCGAATTCTACATCCGGATCATTATAATATTCGGGCTGTTCTTTTAAGATCAGATACTTCTTTACGGTATCCCATCGATTTGGGATTTCTCCATGTTTATCAGCTAGCCGTATGGCATCAAAAACGTGACCGTGGCCCACATTGTAGGAGGCCAACAAAAATCTTACGCGTTCTTCGGGATCTTCGATTTCTTTGTCCCACATGCGTTGCAGCCACTTCAGGTGCTGTAAAGCGGCGCTCAGGTTTTGTTCAGGATTCTTGAGGTCAGTTGCTCCATAGGATTCTCCGGTTCTTGGGAGTACTTGCATCAAGCCGATGGCACCAGCCCACGAAACTGCCTTAGGGTCAAATTTTGATTCCTTAAACACTTGAGAGGCAAAAAGGCGCCAGTCCCAACCTAATTCGGCTGCACTTGCTTTGATCAGTGAATCGTACGGAGATAGTTTGCCGCCACCCATGGAGGAGTATTGGCTGTAGTTTCTTCTTCGACTTTGACGTGAGCTTCTGAAATAGCGATTGTACACGGTATGATATTCAGGCGTTTTCTTCATTTTCCTGATCCAGTTGTTCATGGTCAGCTGTAAGCTATCTGCATTTTTTCGCATACCCCATGCGATCTGTTGCGGAAAGCTCACCGCGGTTTTGATGTCGAGGATCGGATAGTAAGCTGCATTGACCAGTGCTACATCCTCCTCCGCTACCGTGTATTCAATTTCACCATTGGCTACTTTTTCGAGCAGGCCTTCGGTCATTACATTAGGGAAGTCTTCTACAATCAGAATATCGCCTCCTATCTCATCGGATAGATTCTGTAACCTGGAATGAAAAGCAGAATGGTACCGAACATGAACCTCTTTGCCAATCAGATCTACCGGGTTTCTGATCAGCTGCTTTTCAATTTCGTGCAGCTTCATCTTTCGCCAGTTTTCTGGTTTGCGTTGAACCAAAACCTGCTTCACCAGATTGTGATAGTCAGAAAACTTGATCTTTTTCTTGCGCTCCTTGGTAACCGTCAGGTTGTAGGCCAGGACGTCTCCTTCTCCATTGTTCAGGAGTTCAAAAGCGGCTTCCAGATTAGGTTGAATGGTAATTCTCAGATCTACACCAATGGAGTCCGCAAACATTTTGAGTAACTCGTACTCATAGCCCATGGTATGGCCCTTGTATTGAAAAACACCGGTGGAACTATTATCCATGATCGCGACCATGTAACCGCGTTCCAGGATTTTATCCAAATCCTGCTCGATAATGAATTCTTCCGCAGGCCGGTTGGCCTCTCTACGCACATCCGGATTGTTGCGACAGCCCACAATGAGCAGTACCAACGTAGCAAATAGCAAAAGTTTTATCGTACGATCAACATGCATGTATCATGTAATATCGTGAAAATCATTTAGAAGTTTTGTGCATAGCACAGTGAACTAGGCTGTCTGAAAATCGACAACCTTTAATGCTTCCTGATACAAGCCTTCAGGATCAAAGCCACATTCGCGATGTAACTCCAACTGCTCTCCATGCTCGACAATTCGATCAGGGATTCCCAGACGAGTTACTTTGGCCTGATAGCCATGATCAGCCATGAATTCCAGAATAGCAGAACCAAATCCTCCCATGACACAGCCATCTTCCACCGTAATGATACGATTGTGACGTTTGAAGATCTTATGAAGTAGTTCTTCGTCCAGAGGCTTGACAAATCGCATGTCGTAATGTCCGGCGGAAACACCCACTTCTTTCAGTCGCTCTATGGCCTCTGTTGCGTAGTTCCCAATGTGTCCGATGGTCAAATAGGCCAAATCTTCTCCTTCCTGAACCACGCGTCCCTGTCCGATTTGAATTTCTTTCATAGGAGTCTGCCATTCAGGCATCACCCCCTGACCTCTGGGGTAGCGGATAGAGAAGGGACCATCAAATTTGGTGGCTGTGTACATGAGGTTACGTAACTCCGCTTCATTCATAGGTGCGGAAACCACCAGGTTCGGAACGCATCGCATGTAGGCAATATCGTAGGCTCCATGGTGCGTGGGGCCGTCTGCTCCGGCAAATCCAGCCCGGTCCATGCAGAAAACCACCTGCAAGTTTTGAATACAAACATCATGGATCACCTGATCGTAGGCCCGTTGCATGAATGTACTATAGACATTGCAGAAAGGAATAAGGCCTTGTGTAGCCAATCCTGCCGAAAACGTAACGGCATGTTGCTCGGCTATCCCCACATCGAAAGCACGGTCAGGCATTTCTTTCATCATGATGTTCATGGAAGAACCTGACGGCATGGCGGGTGTAACCCCCATGATCTTTTCATCCTGTTTAGCAAGTTCTACGATCGTCTTACCAAATACGTCCTGATACTTAGGTGCCTGGGGCGTGGTGTGAACTTTTTTCTTGATCTCACCAGTGATCTTGTCAAACTTTCCTGGTGCATGCCACTTGGTTTGGTTGAGCTCCGCAGCTTTGTATCCTTTCCCTTTTACGGTGACACAATGCAGGATTTTTGGCCCTTTGATGTCTTTCAGGTGATTGAAGACGTCTACCAAATGGTTCACATCATGGCCATCGACAGGTCCAAAATATCTTAAGTTCAGTGATTCAAACAGGTTGCTCTGCTTCAATAAGAAGGACTTGACACTGTTTTCTACTTTCGCGGCAATGTCCTGCGCATTGGGGCCAAATTTGCTGATCTTCCCAAGAATATTCCATACCTCATCCCTGAACTTATTGTAAGTGTGAGAAGTGGTGATATCGGTCAGATAATCTTTAAGCGCGCCGACATTCGGGTCGATGGACATGCAATTGTCATTCAAGACAATGAGCAAATTAGAGTTTGAAACACCCGCATGATTCATGGCTTCAAAAGCCAATCCTCCGGTCATGGCACCATCACCGATCACGGCGATGTGATGTCTGTCTTCTTCTTTATATTGATTAGCCATGGCCATTCCCAATGCAGCAGAAATGGAGGTGGAGGAGTGTCCTACACCAAAGGCATCATATTCACTTTCTTTTCTTTTGGGGAAGCCCGATAACCCTCCATACAGTCGATTCGTATGGAATTGCTCTCTTCTACCGGTCAGGATCTTATGACCATAAGCCTGGTGCCCTACGTCCCAAATCAACTGATCCGAGGGAGTGTTGAAGGCATAATGTAAGGCAACCGTCAGTTCTACTACACCCAGGCTGGCACCAAAATGCCCTCCAAATACAGACACATGATCGGTGATGTATTCTCGTAGCTCGGCACTAAGTTGAGTGAGTTGGTGTTGTTCGAGTTGTTTAAGTTCCGATGGATTTTGAACATTCGACAACAATGGTCCGGGTTGAATCAACATACGCTTAAAAATAGAAAGAGATGATAGAGGAACGATTAACTCTTTGAAAAGTTTAATCAAATCCGGTCATTCCAAAAGTAAACGCAAAATTACTTCTTTTTGAAATTCACTCGAAGTAATGATCTTTGTGTTACTTCCTATCCGATATGAGTAATACAGACGAACAAGAAAAATTTGAAATTAAGCTGCCTTTATTTGAAGGCCCCTTCGACTTGTTGCTCTTTTTCATCGAAAGGGATGAGTTGGATATTTATGACATTCCAATATCGAAGATCACAGATGATTTTCTGGCTTATATCCATAGATTGGAGGAAATGAACGTAGAAGTGGCGAGTGAGTTCATTCTTGTGGCGGCCACCTTGATGCGTATAAAGTCAAAAATGCTACTTCCCAGGCCGGTACTGGATGAAGATGGCAATGAAGTAGATCCGCGGGAAGAGCTGGTGAAAAACCTGCTGGAATACAAGAAGTACAAGTCAGTAGTAGCCGAGCTATCAAAAATGGAATCCGACCGGATCAATATGGAGTCCAGAGGAAACCTGATGAAAGAAATCAATTCGCTTTCTCAGTTGACCAATGTAGAGTCTGAACTTCAGGACCTGGATCTATATAAGATGATGCGTGTCTTCCAGAAGGTGATGGCACAATATGAGATCGAGAAAAATAAGCCTACGCATAAGATAGTCCAGTATCCTTATACGATTGCTTCACAAAAGGAATTTGTATTGGGTAGAGTCAAGGTAGGTCAGAAACTGAGCTTCGTGGATTTGATTCAGGAAAAGCCAGAAAAGATCTACGTGATCTTTAGTTTCCTCGCGATACTCGAACTGATACAATTAGGAAAAGTTCTACTTGTGATTGGTGAAGGATTCAATAACTTCTGGGTAGAAGGATCCGCAAGTAAAGAACAAGAAGTAAGTTCTTGAGACGAAAAAAGGCCCGATAAACGGACCTTAATTTCTTTTTCTTACTTTCTTTTTTAGACTCTTTCGAGGCTGGAAAAGAAGAAAGACGCTTCGATTTGAGCGTTTTCATCTGAATCAGAACCGTGGATCGCATTTGCTTCGATAGACTTAGCAAAGATCTTTCTGATGGTTCCTTCTTCTGCGTCTGCAGGATTGGTAGCTCCGATCAACTTTCTGAAGTCTTCCACTGCATTTGCTTTATCAAGTACAATCGCGATGATTGGACCTGAAGACATGTAGCTTACCAAATCATTGTAGAAAGGTCGCTCTTTGTGTACTGCGTAGAAAGCACCAGCAGTTGCAGTTGTTAACTGGGTAAGTTTCATCGCTTTGATGGAGAAACCTGCTTCTTCAATCATTTTCAAGATCGCTCCTGAGTTCCCTGCTCCAAAAGCGTCCGGCTTGATCATTGTAAAGGTGGTAGTACCTGCCATTTCTGTTATCTGAATATTTATGATTCCGTAAAATGGCTGCAAAAATAGTAGATTAAGTGATACGTCATCTATCAGGCGGCATTTTGTATTTTATCGATTTATTAAGACTTTTGCACGCTCAATAAAAAAACCGCATCCGTCGATTCGGATGCAACAGCTGGTTATGTTTGACATCCCAGGTTTCAAGGAACTCATCAAATCCCCCAAGCGTATTATCATCACCACCCATGCCAATCCAGATGCGGATGCATTAGGGTCTTCTCTTGGATTGTATCATTTACTCCAGGAATTGGGTCATGAGGTTAGGGTGATTACGCCTACTGCTTATCCTCAATTCCTAAATTGGATGCCAGGACAAGAAGACGTGACTATATACGAAAAGGATATACAGGGTGCTGACGATATAATCAATCAGGCTGAAATCATTTTTTGTCTCGATTTTTCGTCTTTGAATCGCATTAAGAAGATGGAATCGATTGTCAGATCATCTGATGCGTCGAAAGTACTGATCGATCACCACCTTGATCCCGAAGATTTCGCTGACTTTTCATTGTGGGATACGGGCGCTGCGGCAACTGCTGAGCTCATCTATGATCTGATCCTGATGCTAGACATGAAGGATAAAATCACCAAAGACATGGCCGAGGTGATCTATGCGGGCATTATGACCGACACGGGTTCATTCAAGCACCCCTCTACCACTGCAAAAGTTCATAGAACGGTAGCGCAACTCATCGACAAAGGCGCAGATGTGAATAAAGTCAATCGTAGTATCTACGATACAAATTCTACCAACCGCCTGCGCTTTATGGGCTATGCTTTCCTTGAAAAACTAGTTGTTAGACCAGAACTGGAAGTCGCATATTTCGTGATCAGTGCGGAGGAGTACAAGCGATTTGAGTTGAAATCCGGAGATACCGAAGGGCTCGTCAATTACGCTTTATCCATTGATGGCATTGTGATGGCCACGATCATTATTGAATATCAGGAAGAAGTAAAACTTTCTTTCAGGTCCACCGGAGATTATGCGGTCAATTCTTTCGCCAGTGAACACTTTAGTGGCGGCGGGCACAAGAACGCTTCCGGAGGCATATCACACATTGGTTTGCAAAAAACCGTTAAAAAATTTGAGGGACTGATTGAGACTTTCACAAAATCCTATTTATTCGCTCCAAATCCGGTATGAGCAGGTACCTTTTAGCATTCAATCACTAAAAATATTCACCAACACCCGATAAAAAACATGAAACGATTCTTATTCTTAGCTGTCGCCCTTACAATCATCCTGGGTGCCTGTTCACAAAGTGGAGACAAATCTGATCTGGGGACAGAGGTGACTTTCGTGACTCGTGGTGAAGGCGATAAACTGATCAGCGGACAAATCATTACGATGACTATGTGGTATGGTATAGATGGTGAAACCATTCGAGAATCCAATGGAAATACCTTGCCCTATCAATATTATGAGGATACGCTCAATATCAATGGAGAATTTGCCAGTGTGCTTGAATTACTTTCCGTAGGGGATAGTGTCCGGTTTACTGTTCCAGCAAAGGACCTGTTCGAGAAAACTTTCCGGCAACCATTGCCGGATACTATTGCTGCTGACAAGGGCATTGAGTGGGCATTGAGTGTTGAAGAGCAATTTACGCTAGAAGAGTATGAAGTGGTTGCCCGACAAAAAGCAAGTGAAGCAGCCAATAAACTTTTAGCTGAGGAAACTGCTGCATTCGAAGCATATTTTGCTTCAGAGAACATAAATACAGTAAAAACAGAGTCTGGTTTGCAATACGTGATTACCGAAAGAGGAAATGGGCCTATACCTGAGGTTGGTCAGCGCATCACGGCGAAATACAAAGGCATGTATTTTAATAACATGGAAAATGTATTTGATCAGGGAGAATATACGTTTCCTTTAGGACAAAGGAATGTAATACCTGGTTGGGATGAAGGGTTCACCTATTTTCCTGTAGGATCTAAAGGCGTATTGTACATTCCAAGTGAGTTGGCTTATGGGCCTTCAGGGCGTAGGCCTATTGGTCCAAATGAGCCATTGGTGTTTGAAGTGGAGTTATTGGAGATTGTCGAATAAATTGACAGATGAGAAGCGTTAAATCATTTTTTCTTTTTGCCATAGGCGCTGGGCTCATGGCGTTGGGCTCGTGTAACATTGGTGACGATTTTGTTGAGCCTGTAGATCCGGATATGCGATTTACGGAGGACCTGGAAGAAATTGCTGATTACCTGGCAGGCCGGGGAATTACCGAATATGACACCACTGAAACGAGCGTGCGATTTGTCGTGCTTGACTCTGGAGACGGGGATACGGTGCGTTTAAATGATTTCGTTGAGATTGACTATTTCGCCACTTTCACAACAGGTTCAGCCATTGTCAGTAGTGTTCAAAACGTGGTAGATACTGCGGCAAATGTGAGTACTGCTTCTCCCATTTTACGATTTACCCACACTGAATCAGGTTGGGCATTTTCGCAAACCCCAGTCATCGGGTTCGATGGGCTTCGGGATGGTATTACTGCCTTGCTAAATCAGGAAGATCCCAGGTTGCGAGTGGGTGGACATGGATTGATCGCCATTCCAAGCCAGGAAATTGTCAACACTTCTCCAAGTGGATTCCCATCTGCGGTCTCTGGCTTCCCTAGCGCCGTACTGATTTATGAATTCTTTGTACAAAATATACGAGAATAATTTTCTAAGTGGAAACGTTGATCATTGCCACACATAATGCGGGCAAAGCTGCTGAGATCAATAGGTTGCTCGAGGGCAAGTATGAGGTGAAGTCGCTTAAGGATCTTGGTTATCATGAAGAGATCGTGGAAGATGGAGACAGCTTCAAGGCCAATGCACTGATCAAAGCACGAACCATTTTCGAAAAGTTTGGGAAGCCTTGTTTTGCAGATGATTCGGGTCTGGAAGTAGATGCCCTCGATGGGGCTCCTGGCGTATATTCGGCTCGATTTGCCGGTGAACCTTCCGATGATACGGCCAATAATCAGCTCTTGCTTGAAAAGCTGGAAGGTAATAGTGATCGACACGCCCAGTTCAGAACGGTCATCGCGTATATCGATGGAGGTGGAAAAGAACAATTCTTTACCGGTATTGCAAGGGGCTCATTGCTTACATCGCTTACCGGAGATCAGGGTTTTGGTTATGACCCATTGTTCCTTCCCGAAGGAGAAACCCGCACATTTGCACAAATGAGCAAGGACGAAAAGAATCGAATATCCCATCGGGGTATCGCGATTAACCATTTGATTTCATACCTTGCCAATCAATAGAAGAAGCTAGTCCAACCTTTCTCAATTCATCGTGAATCAACCTTACATCATTGGCGTATCCGGCGGATCAGGATCTGGAAAAAGTCTTTTCTGCAGCCATTTAAAGGACCGTTTTCCTACGGAATCCATTGATATTTTCGCACTTGACAATTATTATCTTCCTTATGAAGAACAACCGAAGGACGATAATGGAGATGCGAATTTCGATACCCCGAAATCCTTTGATTTGAAACAGCTCAAGCAGGATTTGGCTCAAATCAGATCAGGAGAAAATGTGGAGGTAGAGAAATATGAATACAACATTGATCGTGGGGCTGCAAAGCCAATGGTTACCGTACGTGCGGCACCTATCATATTGTTTGAAGGAATTTTCTCTTGTTATTTCGAAGAATTGACTGATCTGATCGATCTGAAAGTTTATGTAGATGCGCCACTTTGGCTGATGCTTAAGAGGAGGATTCAACGCGATGAGGTGGAACGTGGCTATGGCAATCTGGAAGAGACCCTCGAACGTTATCAAAATCACGTCGCACCAGCGTTTGAACACTACATTGAACCCTTGAGGTATCAGGCGGATTTAGTGGTCCCGAACTTCAATCACTTCGATCGCGCCCTCAATGTGCTCGAGTCATTTTTGAAACATAAGATCCGCTAAAGACGAATAGTGATCCTCAGGTTTTTAGAGTTTCTGGCATTGCGTTATCTTTGCGTTTCCAAAATGAAGAGTGCTCCTTCACATATCACCTCAAATCCCTTGATTAAGGTTTTTGTTTTGCTCATCGCTTGTGGTGTATTGATGATCGCAGGATCAACTTATGCGCACGAGACACAAGCAATAACCAAAACAGAACAAGGGACAGATGGAGAGGAAGAGTCTGACGATGGATTGAAGTTTTCTATCCATCAGGCGGTAACCCATACCGTTCAGGTCTCTGTAGCTTTTCAAAGCTTTTTGATTGTTGTTCTTCCTGAATTAAATGAAGTAAAATTCGAGGAAGGCGCTTCCAATGGGCTGCCTTTGGTAAATGCTAAACAGATCAGGGTCCTGTTTAGGTTGATCATATCCCCGAACGCACCCTAGGCTGCTATCTACTGCCGGACGTGGCGGTGAACACGATTCAATTCACCACTTTCAATTTATTTAAGAAAAACATTACCAATGAAAAATAAAGGTTTTGTGGTCTTTTTGACCATATTGATCTCGCTTTTATGCGTGTATTATTTGTCGTTCACTTTTGTGGCACAGTCCATCCAAAAGGATGCAACTGCGAGTGCTACTGATAATAACGGCAATGTAGCATTTGCCGAAAAACAACGCTACCTCGATTCTGTATGGAACGAGCCCGTATACAATCTCCTGAATATTGAATATACCTATGAAGACATCAAAGAAACCGAACTTAACCTCGGTCTTGACCTTCAGGGTGGGATGTATGTGGTACTGGAAGTTTCTCCGGTCGATATCCTCAAAGGGTTGAGTGGAAACAATCCAGATGCTACGTTCCAACAAGCATTGACCGATGCGAAAAGAAACATTCGCGGAACTCAAATCAATTACGTAGATGAATTTTACCGGGTATTTCAGGAGCTTTCTCCTGGGACGAGCCTTTCAAGTATGTTCTCTACAGCCGCTAACCGAGGTAGAATCAGTGGCAACAGTTCTGATGGCGAAATTCTGGAGATCATCAATACTGAGGTTGATGGCGCTATTGATCGTTCATTCGAGATCCTGAGAACCAGGGTTGACCGTTTCGGTACTTCACAGCCTTCTATCCAGAGATTGCAGGGAACCAACCGTATCCAGATTGAGCTACCTGGTGTAGATAACCCGGAGCGAGTTAGAAAACTGTTGCAAGGTGTAGCAAAGCTTGAGTTTTGGGAAGTATACGAGTTCAATGAGATCACCGATGTGCTGTCAAGAATCAATTCACTCATTGTTGCGGAACGTCAGGCTGCTGGCATTAGTGGTAGCGATCTGGATACAGAGGATGCGGCAAGTGCCAATGATGATCTTTCTGCCTTGCTTACGGACGAGGGAGATAGTGATTCTTCAGCACTGGCAGATGGTGATTCTTCTACCATCAATGAGGATTCTTTGAACCTGGCTAATCAGACTTCTGAAATTTTCAGCCTGATGCAGAGTCAGTATGGCGCGCTGACCTACTTCCAAAAGGATACGGCTAAGATCAACCGTATTTTGCAACGTGATGACGTGAAGGCCTTGATCCCTCCAACGATGAAATTCCTTTGGGAAGTGAAAGCCAAGCGCTTGGGAGATGATTTCAATGATGATAAAGTACTGGAGCTTTATGTGATCAAGCAATCTCGTTCCGGTCGAGCACCCCTTACTGGTGAAACCGTCACAGATGCGAGACAAGACCTGGATGAGTATTCCAGACCTGCTATTTCAATGCAAATGAATGCCAATGGGGCCAGAACCTGGAAGCGATTGACTGCTGCCAACATTGGTAGAAGAATCGCAATTGTATTGGATGATTATGTGTATTCCGCTCCAGGCGTACAAGGTGAAATCCCTAATGGAAACTCTTCTATCTCCGGAAACTTCACCATCGAAGAAGCACAAGACTTGGCCAACATTTTGAAGGCTGGTGCGCTTCCAGCTCCAACCACCATCGTAGAAGATGCAGTGATCGGACCTACACTGGGTAAAGTGGCCCAAAAGCAAGGAATTAATTCCATTGTTGCCGGACTTATTGTTGTGATCATCTTCATGGTGATCTATTATGCCAAAGGAGGATTGATTGCCAATGTGGCCTTGTTCTTCAACATCTTCTTCATTCTTGGAATTTTGGCCCAGTTGAGTGCATCCTTTACGCTGCCTGGTGCAGCAGGTATTGTACTGACTATTGGTATGGCGATTGATGCCAACGTACTGATCTTTGAAAGGATCAAAGAAGAGCGTAGAAATAGTGCAGGCTGGAAACAAGCCATCAGCTCTGGATACAAAAAGGCATATTGGTCTATTTTCGATGCGAACGTAACGACATTCATTACAGGTCTCCTGCTTTATGTTTTGGGACAAGGTCCGGTGAAAGGTTTTGCAATCACATTGATGATCGGTATCGTATGTTCATTCTTTAGTGCGGTATTCATTACCCGTGTAATTGTAGAAGCATTCTCTAAGAAAGGAGATAAGAGCACCATCTCATTTGCCAATGCTTTCTCGAGAAATGCACTGACCCAATTGAACTTCAACTTCCTGGGCAAGAGAAAGTTTGCTTACCTGTTTAGTATGATCTTCATCGGAATCGGTATCGTTGCCATGCTGACTAAAGGATTGACTTTAGGTGTAGATTTCCAGGGAGGACGTTCTTATGTAGTTTCTTTCAATCAGCCAGTGGTGCCTTCAGAATTGAAAGTGGGACTTCAGAGTGCATTCGATAACCAGGGAACGGAAGTCAAGACTTTCGGAGCGAACAACGTACTAAAAGTAACTACAACCTATCAGATCGATGATGAATCCGATGCTGCTGATGAGCAAGTAAGAGCGGCCTTGATCAGCGGAATTGAGTCATTCACCGGTCAACAATATAGTTCGAAAGATGATGGTGTAGACGATACGCACTTTACCATTTCAAGTTCTTCTAAGGTGAGTGCGACCATTGCGGATGACATCAAGAATTCATCTTATAAATCCGGGCTTTTCGCCTTGATCTGTATATTCCTTTACATTTTCGTTCGATTCCGCAAGTGGCAGTTTGGCGTGGGTGCAATCATCGCCCTTTTCCACGATACCATGTTTGTCCTTTCGGCTTTTGCAATCGCGAATGTGTTGGGTATCTCTTTCGAAGCAGATCAGGTATTTGTCGCGGCGATCCTGACCATCATCGGTTATTCGATCAACGATACGGTGGTAGTGTTTGACCGTATTCGTGAAAACCTGGCCACTAAGACAGGTTCAGAGCTTCAGGCGGTTTTCAATGAGTCCTTGAACAATACGATTTCACGTACCTTGATCACGTCTGTAACCACGTTGATCGTGGTGATCATTTTGTTTATTTTCGGAGGTGCTGCTCTGGCTTCATTCTCCTTTGCAATGATCATCGGTATCCTGATCGGTACCTACTCATCTATTTACATTGCTACTCCGATAGCTATGGATTTGAGTGTGAAAAAAGGAATATCATAAGACGATCCATTAATATCAAGAAAGCCGTGTTTTTCGACACGGCTTTTTTTATGCCTCACAAAATTTATGTTAACTTGGTCTCACCTGTAAGAGGCATTTTTTGTGGAGCATTCGTATGGACGAACAACCTAACCGCGGCTTATATTATTCTGGAATGTTGGCTTTCATTTTTCTGTTGGCCTTTGTTCTAACGATCACTGTATTCAAGGAGAAGAAAGTTGCAGGTCAATTTAATTCTTCCAAGCAATCGAAGGAAAAGCCAAAGGAAACCCAAACGCTTGCAAAGGAAGTTCCTGTAGAGGATCAGGAAGAAGCCCCAAACTCGGGAAATGATCCTGGTGATGCCGATGCCCTGGATTTTGAAGATACTGCGATTAAAACAGCATCCTCGCCGATTTCATTTGAAACCATGCTGCAACGACGTGCGGATAGCATTCGGGCGAGTTTGTCTGACGGGAAACGAAGGACAGATGTGATCCTGCGGTATTATCCACATTTACCTGACGGAAAGATTGTCTATTCTTTGAGTGACCTGGGCTTTTATCTCCATGAAAGACCGACAGAGATCAATCAATTAGAGCAACCTACTAATGCCTTGTTTTATGGTGACAATGTGCCCCTGGCAGACATCCAAATGGTAGCATATGAATTGATCAATCGTGGTGTTAAGATCCGCCAGATTAAAATGTCTCGCTTTCACGATGATTGGAAAGCAAACTCGATCGAAATAGGTTCTGAGCCCAGCGCCGAGCAGCAATCCGTATTGCAACTGGATGACATTCAAAACTTCAGGAAGGCTAACGGAGAGTAAATCACATTTCTCTGTATCTTTATTGTATTAAGTCAGGCCTATGGAATTCACGATAGAAACGACCATTCCCGCTCCTCCCGGAAAAGTATACTTAGCTTGGTTGGACAGTGACCAGCATAGTTCAATGACCGGAGGTAGCGCCTTGATCACCGAAGATGAGGGAGATAAATTTTCGACCTGGGACGGATATATCTGGGGAACCAACATGGAACTCAAGCCCGGAGAATACATCAAACAGACCTGGCGAACCAGTGAGTTTGCAGATGATCAGCCCCATTCCATTGTAGAGATCTACTTTGAAGAGGATGATGAAGGCACCACGCTATTGAAGATCCACCATTCTCAACTCACCGAGGAGGACATCAAATACAAGCAAGGTTGGGAGGATCATTATTTCACGCCCATGCATGAATATTTTTCTAGTATATAGCCTATATACTATTTCTGAGATTGTGTAGAGCTTCGGCACATCGTTCACCATCCATTGCTGCGCTGACGATTCCACCTGCATATCCTGCACCTTCACCACATGGAAACAACCCTTTGATCTGTGGGTGCTCCAGGGTTTCTTTATCCCTTGGAATTCGAATTGGGGAGGAGCTTCTACTTTCTACCCCAACTATTTGGGCTTCGTTGGTCAGATAGCCGTGCATTTTCTTGCCAAATGCTTTAAATCCCTGTCTCAATCGACTAGCAATAAACGGAGGTAGTACCTCATGTATGTCGACCGATTGCAATCCGGGTTGGTAAGAAGTATCGTTCAACGAAGTGGAGGTGGACTTTTGAACAAAATCCGCCAGTCGCTGGGCGGGTGCAGTTTGGGTCTTTCCTCCAAATTCCCAGGCCGTTTGCTCAATAGATTGTTGAAATTTCAACATGGCCAACTCACCATGATTATGAAATTCAGGGACATCTTCCAATTCAACCGCCGCTACGATTCCAGAATTGGCATATTTACTATCCCTACGAGAAGGACTCATGCCATTGACCACTACTTCTCCTGGAGCCGTAGCTGCAGGAACGATGAATCCCCCGGGGCACATACAAAATGAGAAGACACCTCGTTCTATTCCTTTGAATTGCGTCTGATTGACCAGCGAATAGGCCGCAGCTGGGAGATAATCACCTCGAAGATCACAATGGTATTGGATGCTATCGATCAGCGGTTGTGGATGCTCTACACGCACACCAAGGGCGAAAGGCTTGGCTTCAATTGAGATTTGTTTCAGCTGCAGCAGCTCGAAGATATCTCGGGCTGAATGGCCAGTAGCAAGAATTACTCCCTTGCCTGTCAGGTCGTATTGATCGTTTACACGTACTCCTTTGATCTCGTCATTCTCTACGAGGAAATCGGTCACTTTTGAATCGAAATGTACCTCACCGCCCCATTCCAGAATGGCTTCACGCAGCGCGGTGACGATCTTTGGGAGTTTATTGGTACCAATGTGCGGATGTGCTTCGAAAAGGATCTCTTCCGTAGCGCCATGGGCCACCAAAATTTCGAATACCCTTCGAATGCTGCCTCGTTTCTTTGAACGCGTGTAAAGTTTACCGTCTGAATAGGTACCAGCGCCGCCTTCACCAAAGCAATAATTAGATTCGGAGTTTACGACATGGTGTTTGTTGATAGCGGCCAAATCCCTCCGTCGTGCTTGCACGTCTTTTCCCCTCTCCAGCACAATAGGCTTCATGCCCAGTTCGATGGCCTTTAGGGCAGCAAATAAGCCGGCAGGACCAGCTCCCACGATGATGATGGGATATTCGCTTACTACAGATCGTTGAGGAGGTCGGTATTCTACGAAATCAACGGTAAACGGCTGTTCGCTGATCTCTACTTCCAGATTTACCTTGACTTGTTTCCGACGTGCATCAACACTTCGCCGCGTGATGCGATGGTATTGTCCTTTGGAAAGATGTCCGGCTCTTATTAGCCAGGATTGTAAATTGGCTTCATCAAACCCGAGCTCAGGCTTGAGTACAAATTGGTGTCGCTTCATATTTATTGAAGAATGACCAGTTCTGTAAAATTGTGGATTATTTTAATCCTTTTTCTAATGCCCGAACACGGGTATTGAGATTTTCAAACTTTTGATCAGCAATCTGATCTTTGACTTGATAGACATCCATCAAGTCAGATACTACCTGCTGAAGGCGTGAAATAGCATTAGAATTCTTATTCTGCAATTTTTCAATCCGGTCAAGCCTTTTTTCACTTGCCGCTATTCTTTTTTCGCTTGCAGTCTCCATTCGGTCCATACGCTTTTGCGCACGTTCGAATCTTCGATCTTGCTCTCTGAATATCTCTGCTATTTCTGCTCTGAATTGATTCTCATCCATAGTAATTCATTTAGAAGTTTTGTTACGGATGATAAATCTAATTAAAATATCACACTCCTTCAGCCTCTACTTCCTGTACTTCGGGAACCATTCTTTTCAGAAGGTTTTCGATTCCGGCTTTCAGAGTAACCGTAGAAGAAGGGCATCCTGAGCAAGAACCTTGCAACTGTACTTTCACTTTGCCGTCATTGAAAGAATGGAAGGAAATGGCTCCGCCATCCATCTCAACAGCAGGTTTGATGTACTCGTCAAGAATGTTGATGATTTTAGTTTCCAGATCTTCTTCACCACCAATAGGAGGCATTGCTGGCTGCTCCTTTTTAGCTTCCGAAGCTTTGGTCAACAAAGGTTCACCCGATTCCAAATAAGATTTTATAAAGCTTTGGATCTCTCCTTTCACCTCATACCAATCTGTTTCTTCGTCCTTGGTAACTGTGATGAAGTTGCTCATATAAAATACCCCCTGGACATAGGGGAATTCAAACAACTTGGCTGCCAATGGTGCATTTTCAGTTGTTTCTTTGGTTCGGAAATCCTCGCTGGTGCCTTCTGGCATCAACATGTAATTCGCTACAAACTTCAGCGAATTGGGGTTAGGATTTGATTCCGTATATATATTGACCATTTGAGGGGTAGACGATTCCATAGTTCTTCCTTTTGTTAGAATAAATGCAAAACTCGGAGAATAGTTCTAAAAAATGAAAAAGCCTGCAAAAAATGGCTATTCCATGTCTCCTAATTCACCTTCGCTGCTAGCAACCAAAGTAGATACGGTTGCATCGCCAGTTACGTTTACTACGGTTCTACACATGTCCAGAATTCGATCAACCGGGAATATGATCGCAATCCAGGCAGGATTCAGGCCTACAGATTCCAGAACGATGATCATCAAAACCAGTCCGGCGCTTGGAATCGCTGCAGCACCAATAGAGGCCAATGTAGCGGTGAAGATGATGACCAGTTGTTGCGCGATGGTAAGGTCCACCATATGTAGCTGGGCCATGGAAATCACCGCAACTGCCTGATAAAGGCTGGTTCCATCCATGTTAACCGTAGCACCGATAGGAAGCACGAAACTCGTTACTTTCTCCGGGACTTTTACGTTGTTGTGCATACAATCCATGGTCACAGGCAATGTTGCTACAGAAGAAGAGGTAGAAAAGGCAGTGATCTGTGCATCTCGGATACCTTTCAGAAATTTCAAATACTTGACTTTCTTGATCAAAGTGGAAATAACCGTAGGATAGAAGATGAATGCCATGATGGCTAACCCAAAGACCAGTACCAATGAGTATTGTAACAGGAAGGAAAGTAATTCGAAGAACTTATCAGGATCCGTACCCGCAGCTTTCACAATTTGACCAGCCATGAGGGCAAATACGAAAATCGGCATGGCTTGCATCACCATCATCACCATTTTCACAAAGGCTTCATTCAAGCCGTCAATGACTGAAAAAACTGGTTTACTTTTTTCTTCCGGCATGGCCACAAGCACTATACCGAAGAATACGGCGAAAAAGATGATCTGTAACATGGACATGTCGACCAGAGAAGCAAATATGTTAGATGGCACCAGATCCACTACCGGTTGTAGTGGTCCCTGATCTTTCGCATTTTCCGCCTTATTGAGCTTATCTTCAACCCATTCGTTTTTTGCAACTCGGCCTTCTTTCTCTACCACTCTCGCAACAAGGTCTTTATTTTCCGGTTCACACGAAAGGCAGATATCATCCAGTTTGGGAACACCAGGCGTGCTTTTTTGCCACAGCTCATAGCTTACACGAAACTCTTTGCGTGTGTCTTCATCGACGCGAGTCCCTGGCTTGTACACATTCACGATTAAGAGCCCGACAACCACAGCAATCATGGTAGTGGTCAGGTACAGTCCCAGTGTTTTGGCACCGATTCGACCTAGCTTTCTGATGTCTTTAAGCGAAGCAACGCCCGAGATGATGGAAAACAACACCAGCGGTACTGCGATCATTTTCAGAATATTGATGAAGATGTCCCCCAAAGGTTTGACGTAATCGAGGGTGAACTGGTTCCAGCCGAATTTTACTGAGAGAAACGCGTAAACGGTCCCCAGCAAAAGACCAATGATCACCTTGATGTGCAATGGAAGTTTCTTCATTCTGATTTTTGTTTAGTCGTGTAATTTATTCGTTCTGCTGATTAAATAGAAATCAGCAATGACCAATGCCGCCATGGCTTCCACGATCGGGACAGCACGTGGGACAACACAAGGATCGTGTCTGCCTTTTCCACTTACGGTAACCTCATTGCCTTCCTGATCTACACTGCTTTGGTCTTGCATCAGGGTAGCTACAGGCTTGAAAGCCACATTAAAATAGATATCCTCGCCATTGGAGATACCGCCTTGTACCCCGCCTGAGTAATTCGTGCGGGTACGGATGTGGTCTCCGTCTTTGTAGAATTCATCGTTATGTTCGGAACCTCTTTTTTTGACGCCCTCGAAACCACTGCCATATTCAAAGCCTTTCACCGCGTTGATGCTCAACATGGCCTTGCCCAATTCTGCGTGCAGCTTATCAAAAACTGGCTCCCCTAGTCCTACAGGAACTCCTCGTATGACACCAGTAATGATCCCGCCAACTGTGTCCCGGCTTTTTCGGACTTCATCAATGTATTCAAACATTTGATCTGCAGTTTCCGGATCGGGACATCTCACGGCATTCGAATCGATCAAAGACAGGTCCAGGTCCTGATAAGACTTCTCCAATTTCAAATCCCCAACTTGTGACACGAAAGAATGGCTTACTACGCCAAGTTCTTTCAACATGAGCTTGGCGATGGCTCCTGCAGCAACTCGCGCCGCTGTTTCCCGGGCTGAACTACGCCCGCCTCCACGGTAGTCACGAATGCCGTACTTTTCCTGATAAGTATAATCAGCATGTGAAGGCCGAAACTTTTCAGCAATATGCGAATAGTCTTTGCTTTTCTGGTCTTTGTTGCGGATGACCATTGAAATAGGTGTTCCCGTGGTTTTACCTTCGAAAACACCGGAAAGGATCTCTACCTCATCCTCCTCTTTTCGTTGCGTGGTGATCTTAGACTGGCCTGGCTTTCGCCGGGCCAATTCATTTTGAATGAAATCCTCATCTACTGAAACGCCAGCGGGACATCCGTCTAAAATGACGCCAATGCCTTTTCCGTGCGATTCGCCAAAAGTGGTAATCCGAAAGAGATTACCAAAGCTATTTCCCATATCCAAACTTGTAAATGCGAGCGTAATTCTCCTTGTTGTCGTAGAAAATTTTTGATTGTGCTACGAAAGGAAAAATCGTAGCGAAAATAGCATGTTTGTCATCGATTTTCTGAAGTTGACAAACTTTTGAAAACAGGAGATAAGTGTAATAAATGTTGACTATAGGGATGAACGCCAACAGTAATTCTGTGATAAAGTGCTTATCGGTGATTTTACATAAAATGTAAAGGTTTTTAAAAGGGATGATTGCATCCCATTTGGAATAACCTTGTCTTACAAAAAAATGCCCCAGGGCATGGATCTGAATCAGTATGAAAGCAAATAACAGATGACCGATAAAGGTGAAAATAAAAGTGTTGGACCAGTCATATTGTGTCATGCTTCCGGTAATGAGTCCATTGATCAGTGTGGCTATAAAAATCGAGATGAAGTTGTAAAAGAACATGTCTCCGGCGACGATGTAACGCTTACTTCTGAACAGCAATCTACCTAAAACAATGATTGTTGCCACAGCCATGAGGATCATCAAAAAGAACTGTAAGAGTTCAACATCGAACGGTAATACCAGTAGTGCGGAATTAATCACCACATGAATGCCAATCAATAAAGCCAGCGCTTTGACTATTTGAATGTTATTTGACTCGACGAATTGAGCAAATCCATCTCTAATTTCGTTTCTTCGAAAAACGGTTAAAATCACCAGGACGACTATGATCAACGCGTTGGTTAAATATTTCATCAACTCATCTCCCGAAACACTGGCGAGTGCATTCTCCTCATACTGGATCTGGTCATAAAAGCTGCCCAGGTCGCTGGAAGAGATATATTCATTTTTGCGACTTTCTCCACTTACATTCACCACCAGTTCTGAACGTAGTGTATCGTATTGTTCTTTGTCCGGATCAAAGTAGATCCATTGCATGTAGTCTCCCAGGTTATAGGTCCCTGGTTCATTAGGAATGCCATAAAAATTAAAGGCTTTTGTTCCGGAAACCAGGTTCTGGGCCCTTCGAACATCTTGTTGGATGTTGGGCTCATAAAAATCAAATTGGCCATCTTCCGGAATGCGTGGCGCTTCTACTGAACTGATGTTGCCTATCCCTCGGACCTTGAATTGATAATTGAAGCTTTCTCCTGTTTTTAGCGCTTTGTTCGAAATGTTCTCGGTCAGGTCAAACGTTCCAACTGAAACGCTTTCTCTTAACGGGTGTGGAGGCAATGGAACTACTTCAACTGTCTTTGGCTTGGAATAGAACGTTTCAAAGTCCTCTTGTCGATTTCTGCCAAAGAAGCTTGGGTTCTTGGCCACTTTGTATTTGATCAATTTCAAACCAACAGATTCAAATTCGATGGGTTCTTCGTTAAGAGGATAGTAAGCCGCCTGAAAGATTTTGTACTGCGTGTATGGTTTGCCATTCAACGTGACTGGCTGCCCATTAATGTTATCAATGTTAAAATTTTCTTCCCAGCAGTTCTCAGGTTTGATCTGCTTGACGATTTCCGTGATTTGTTTGCCCAATTCATAGAACCGCATGTCTGCACGATTGGACTCGGCTACGTAAAAGGCAAGTGTGGTGGTGAAACCTTCACCGACGTACACTTCTTTTTTATCAGTTGTCAGGGCGAGGAAGGCTTCCGCCTGCACATCTACAAATTCTTGTTGTTGACTGGGCTGCCTACGTCGATTAAAGAAGTCAAAGGGGTCAAAAGCGTCGGAGTTGTTACGTTGAGATCGTTGCGCTGCGGGGCCTACGGTAACGGTGGTCCCTTGAACCTCATAATTTTTCCCATTCACAGCGATAGTAAAGTCCGGAATGTTGAAGGTGCCTTCTTTCGTAGGCTGATAGTTTTGGATGATACTCTGAGAGGAGGTCATTTTCCCGTTGATGAAGCTGGTAGAGGTACTGGAAGAGGTACCTCGCTTCAAAAAACCGTCAATCTCGGGAAAAGGGCTGTAATTTTTTAGTCGCTCATTCTCAATTGTAAGTGTTATTGTAAACACCTGATTAACTGCTACTTCGTCGCCTCCGTATTTCACAGAAACTTCCTGCGCGGAAGCAGTGATAACGATTGAAATGAACCACAGGCAACTTAATATTGACTTCATCGTTATAGGTTTGAATAAACAATAACCGTAACCGAACTTGTGTGGAATGGTAAAATTCCTTAACTTTTAGGATACGATTCTAACACAAATGAACGCCAAATTTACGGTATGAGATAATGAGTTAACAAAATTTCACTTGAATGTTGGAGTACTTTAAAACTATCCTCTCAAAGGTGAGTTTTGATGTGAACCTTTTTGAGAAAGAATTGAAGAAAGCAATTCGCTCATTGGTTGCAGATGATATCACTGAATTGAGAGACTGGTGCTACGAAACTTTCGGGCACTTGTACCAAGGTATTTTAAATCAATGTTTTACTCTAAAACTAAAAGAATAAGGCCCTGAATAGGGCCTTTCCTTTTTTAACTCTCAATCATTTTTGGCAAAATCCCCCTTTTAAGGGGGTGGTCGAAGACCGGGGGATTTACAACCCATCAATTCTTAAATCAAATAATTCCTACTCATCCTTCAAACAAAGCACAGGATTAACCGTGGAAGCCTTAAATGTCTGGTAAGAAATCGCAACTAAAGTAAGCAGCAACGTAAGGAACAAAGGTGCCACGATGACCCAAACCGAGATATTGATCCGATAAGCAAACACTTCGAGCCAATCTGACATCAGAAAATACGCGATTGGTAAAGAAATAACAAAGGCTAACAGAATCAAGACAATGAATCGATTGCCGATCAGATACATGATCTTTCCTGTATCGGCACCCAATACTTTTCTGATCCCGATTTCCTTTATTTTCGTCTCGATAATGAATCCCACCATACCAATGAGACCCAGACAGGCAATCAGAATCGCGATAAAGGTAAAGACCTTCAGCATGTTGCTCAATTTCTGTTCTTGTTCGTATTGATCTTTGAAAGATTCATCTACAAATTGATATCTCACGGATCTCTCCGGCTCAAATTGTGTCCAGATGTCTTCAATGGATCTAAGCGTACTTTGTAAGTCCTGCGTATTCATTTTGAGTGAAATTCTTCTTGGATTGGCGGCTTTCAGCATCACCATGGGAACAATCGGGCTTTTGATCGATTCAAAATTGAAATCTTCGACCACTCCCTGGATACGACCGACCTTGAATCTTTGTCCATTGTATGGCCCATAACTAAGTCGTTTACCTATTGCTTCTTCTGGTTTCAGGTATCCTAGTCTTTCTGCGGCAGTTCGATTAATGATGTAGTAGCCGATGCTATCACGGTCCATGCTTTGGTCTTTTCGAAAGTCTTCTCCGGCAATCAGGTCGATTTCAAATGTCTTATTGAAGTCTTCATCTACTCTGATGAATGGCAATCTAAAGCCTGTGCTTACAGCAGAATCACCTTTGAAGACTCGTGCACCCATACTATCGGAAAGTCGACCTGTAGGGATTCTAGACGAATATGTGGCACTCTCCACTGCAGGTAAACGCAGCAATTCATTTTTGAAGACCTCCAGATCATTGATGTTCCTGGATAAGAAAACTTCAAGGATTTGTTCCCGACGAAAACCAGGATCATTGCTGTTGATGAATCGCATCTGAGATTCAATTACCAGTATGGCGAAGATCAAAGAAATGGTCACAGCAAATTGAAAGGTCACCAGCCAGGAACGGAAATTCCATTTTTTTGCATTGAGTGATTGTTCTCCTTTCAATGCCTGGATGAGGTTGATCTTTGCCAGAAAGGCTGCAGGATAAGAACCAGCGATGAATCCAATACCGATGACTACAGCTACAACTATGAGTAGCAATTCTCCCTCAAATAGCAGATCAAATGACATCTTTTTCACCAGAAAGTCATTGACATACGGCAGGCACAAGTAAGCAAGGGCTAAGGCGATAGGCAATGAGATCAAAGTGATCAAAGAAGACTCGGTTAGAAATTGCTTGATTAAAGTTGCCTTACGGGCTCCAATGGCTTTTCGAACGCCAACTTCCTTCATGCGTCTGGAATAATGTGAAGTAGCCAGGTTCATATAATTGATGCAAGCGACCAGTAACAATAAGATGCCCACCACAGAGAAGATAAAAACTTGCTGAATGTCTCCGTTGGTTTCATACTCTCCTTCCAAATTGGAATGTAAGTGGATATCGAACAGCGGCTGGAATTCAAAGGCGAAAAAGTCACGAGCCTCCCGGCCGTTGCTCATCTTTCCAATGTATTTATCAAAAAATTCCACGGTCAGGCTTTCCATCTCAGGAAGTTGGACGTTAGGGTCGAGCAAAACATAAGTCAGCCAGTTATAATTTCCCCCGACATTGTTCATCGCATCTTGTCCGAACATTTGTTCCAGGAAGCGAAGAGGCGCCAGATAGTCGAAATGAAAATGCTGTTGCTCTGGCATGGTCTCCATGACCCCCGTGATGGTAAAAGGTGCTTTTTGGCCCCTGCCTGATAATTCGATGGTTTTCCCCAGGATGTCCTGATCCCGCCAGTCGCTACCAAACATTTTTATGGCCATTTCTTCGCTAAGGACCAGAGAAAAGATGTCCTCAAAAGCGGTGTTGGGATCACCGATAATGAATGGGAAAGTGAACATGTCGAATACATCATCATCCGCGAAAACGACCTGTTGTGAAGGCAGCTTACGATTATCAATGGTGAGATCCGGAAATGCCCAGCAATAGAATCTGGTAGCGTGAGTAATGGCGGCATAGTCTTCTTTCAATCGTTCCGCATGTCCTGCAGATGCGAAGGCCCAGTGCCGTGAAATCGAGCCACTGTTATCAAAGTTTTTTACCGTGACCCGATAGATCTGCTCGCCTTTCTCATGATTGCGATCATAAGAGAATTCGTCTTTGACAAAAATGCTAATGAGCAGGAATGCCGTTAGGCCCGTAGTGAGACCGATGACATTGATGGCCGTGCTTGACTTGTATTTCCACAAGTTTCTCAGACCGATTTTGAGATAGTTTCTAAACATGGTAGTTGAGTTTTCGACGGGCTTTACCGGATCGGGTTTTTTCATCATTGCCGGCCTGAATAGCCGCAGCACCTGATACCGATACCATTGGTTCGCCCATGTGATTGACCTTTGATTTTTCTGTAATTCGAATTCCTCCGCGAGATCGCCCTGGATGTCTTCCAGGTAATCCGGATGAAGAAACCACTTCAAAAAGCGTGTGGTATATTTTGGTGTATTTGACCTTGAGGGTTTCAGCACTCGATGTTTAAGTCCAGGAAAAGTCGAAGGACATTTTTGGAACCGCACTCCATAATTCTGAGCGAATATCACGCGTATGTTCCAGTGCTTTTACACCCATGCGCGTTACTTTGAAATATCGCTTGCGCTTTCCACCCCGGACAGCCGTAGCCTCTCCAAATGCGGACTCCAGATAGCCCTTTTTCTCCATGCGTCGCAAAGCCGTTTGGAGTGCACTCACGCTTACTTTTCGTTGTGCTCGCTGCTCTATTTCATGCCGGATCGTCACTCCGTATGCGTCATCCTGAAGGATAGCTACGGTCAGCAAAACGATCTCTTCAAATTCACCTAATTGGTAAGGTTTCATAACCACTACTATTAAATACCTAAATGTAAATTTAATATAAAAAACCTAAATGTAAATATTATGACTAGGGTGCTCGCTTTTCAACTACACAAAATCTCCAATCGGAGCCGTCAATCCCGTCGTACCCGGATTGGTGCCCAAAGGCCATTATACTAAAAAAAGGACCGTCATTGCGTGCATGTGAAGCAATCTCAGATACGGTTTCAAAGCAGCAGCACGAAATAGACTGCTTCAATTCTTCGCAATGACGAATCTTAGTTTAATGGCATTGGGGAACTGTAGGGATGACGATTGGCTTAATTGGTCAGCTCTTTCTTTGATGTAAGATTGCAGTGTGCACTAAACTTGCACTTATGGACACCAGCGATTTTGAGTTGATCACTTCCGAAGAAGGCCAGGCATTTCTACAAGCCCATGAGCATTCTGACCCCAATCAACTGGTCCTAAACCCACCTAAAAAAGATTATCCAGAGGTTTCGAAAAATATCCGGCTCTTTGTTGATCAATTGATCAGTCAAAAAAAGGCGGTCAAGAAATTACCTTCCTGGAAGGCTACTCCCGGACTTGTTTATCCGCCACCACTTTCGTTAGAGCAATCCTCATCTGAGGAAACTGCTACGTACAAAAAGGAACTGATCCGGGGGAAAACCCTGGTCGACTTGACCGGAGGTATGGGGATTGATTGCATGGCGCTTTCTGAGAATTTTGAGGAAACTCATTATGTAGAAAAGAATCCTGATCTCTGTGCAGTGTTTATCCACAATGCTAAACAATTGGGAAAAGAAGCCATTCATGTTAATCATACAGAAGCATCGGACTTCCTTGCTCGAAGGAAAGCTCAAGCAGGCACTTGTTTTTACTTCGATCCTGCAAGAAGAGGAGAGAACAACAGCAAAGTATTCAAACTGACCGATTGTGAACCAGATGCTTCACAACTGGTCCCGAGAATCCTAGAGAAAGGAGCTACATCGTTGATCAAAACTTCACCCATGTTGGATGTGGACCTGGCATTGTCTGAACTTACCAACGTGAAGGAAGTGCATTTGGTGGCAGTCAAAAATGAGTTGAAAGAAGTGCTCTATTTGATCCAACCAGATTGGGAGGAGGAGCCAAGCATGATAGCTGTAAATCTGGCAAGGGATAAGCAAGAATTCAATTTTCGGAAGTCGGAGGAAGCGAATGCTGATTCAACCATAGGATCAGTCCAAAATTGGCTTTATGAACCAAATGTGGCCGTCATGAAAGCTGGTGCTTATAAGTTGATTGGACAGCAATTTGGATTGACAAAGCTGGACGTCAATAGTCATCTCTACACTTCTAAGGAACTGGTTCCAGGATTTCCGGGAAGAATATTTGAAGTGATTGAGGAAATGACGAAAAGCAATTTGAAAAAGCTATTGCCGGATCAAAAAGCGAATATCATCACACGTAATTATCCGTTAACTCCGGATCAGCTCAAGAAGAAATATAAACTGAAAGATGGTGGTGAGTACTTCGTGATTGGTATGCGATCGTTAGGCAAACCTTTGCTTCTTCTTTGTAAGCAAATTGAAAAAAACGTCATTCTCGAAAAATGAACTTTAAGTTTATTAACGAAGAGCATTTTATTGGGAATCTCGCAGCGCTTGTGAGTAATGGATTTATGTGATTTAGCTTAAAGCGCTAAGGATGTTTTTTTTTGTATTTCAGAACCTTCCTACCCTGATCGAGAGCACGCCGGTCAATCCTGTCATGTCATCATTGGAGACATTCACCAATTCCAATCCTGTTACCCAACGATAGCTGACTCCAGTAGCCACGCGCAAGTAAGAGGTAATGTTAAATTCCAATTGAGCTGCGGGTTCGATGACAAAGAAGGTGGAACTCTCCACGGTAAACTGATTGTCGTTCAGGCCCTGATCAAAAAAGTCATCGTCAGAGACATCCAGATTTCCTGCTCCAAAAGTGATGGGCAGACTGATGTGCACCACTTCTTTTCCCAGAATGGTCCCACCTACCACTACACCGCCATAGCCTCCATACAAAGTCAGACGTTTTTCCGTATTAGGTCCGGGAACAATGCCGTCCATAGAAGGCTGCGTGGCAAGTCCGTAGGCAGCAATGCCCAGGAAATAAGAACGGTTGATGATCACCCCGCCAGATCCGCCTACGAGTAAGGTACGTTCGCTGATGATGTCAGCAACTTTTAGGTCGATCCCACCAAAACCTTCGATTTGATTGTTTTTACTAAGCAGGGATTTGACCTCCTTTGGATCATTGACGTCTTCGTAGCGTTGGGCCTGTACATGCGCCACAGCCAAGAAGCAGACAATTCCCGTAATTATTTGTCTCATTTAGATTGGTTTGATGCGTTGGGATGATCTGGTCTAAAAAATGTATTTAAACGAAATAGCAGAATCCCAGAACCTGCCATTTGTATATCGCATACCGATAAAACTGAAATAAGGTTTCAAATCAAAGGAAATAGTGATTGGTACACTTAACCAACGGTACTCGATTCCTAACAGCGCATCTGCGCCCATGACAAAGAAGGTCCGTTCCCTAAAGACAAATTCTGGCGGATCGAATGAAACCAATGCCTTGCTGAATCGATCGTAATTTTCATAGCCCACGTGCGCTCCTACACCGTAATACACGAAGAAATTTTCATTGAAAGAAAACTCCATGGGCTTATGGAAGGTGTAGAGGGTAGTCAGCTGTAATCCATCTTTTCGACCACTCAACATCACCTCGATGGCTTCCTCTTCAATCATGAATTTTTTGAAGGTTAATCCGGCGGTATGTCCTAACCGAACACCGGCAGACTGTTCATACATGGACTGTGCCATGGCCGTTGACGACCACAGCATCAATGAAATAAGGCAAATACGGGCTAGCATCCTTTAATCGCGGCTGGTGAATATGGGTACCTCACTAATGGCTACAATAATTTTGCCATTGTTGGCTTTCACATTCATGGTACTGATGTCTGTGTTGGTATTTCCTACGGTTCCACTGAGCGTTACTTGCTCATCTTCCAGTTCTTCTCGTTGCAATGTCAGCATGCTATTGGGTAAAAACATGCTTTCTTCAGGACCCGAAATTTTCGCCTGGATATAAGAAGATTGATCAATCACCAAATTAATGTCTGTTGATTTTCCAGTGATCGTCACTTCGTCAAAATCATTAGCAATACCATTGAGATAAATATCCCCGTAGCTGAAGTCCAGCCGAGCGGTGATGGCCAGGGTAGCCAGGTTGAGGTCCGTAAAGGAGCCATCCCCATGGATATTTTTCACCTTATCCAGATAGAATTTATCGTTGCGGGAATTGAACTTCAAGGTGTTGCCTTTTTTGACGGAAATCTCAGACGAGCTCGATTCGAAAAACAATTCATCCGCTTCATCGAGCTTGAATTCTGATCCTCTTAAGCTGATCTCACCTTCTTTGATGTAGTCAAAGGTCACTTTGCCAAAGCTGTGTTTCAAGTCAATTTGATTGTTGATGCGATTGCCTCTGATGTCACCATGGGCCAGCGTCAGATCTACCACACCTTCCATTTGTGCCAGGTACACATTTCCATAACGGTTATCAATGGAAAGGGCCACATCTGCCGGCATCCAGATCTCATAATCCACCGTGAATTTCTGATTGCTGAAAAGAGAATTAGACACGTCACTTACTTCCCCAACTAATTCACTTAGCATGCCGCCTTTTTTCTCAATTTCCGTTTCCGCAGCAACCAGATTGCCGATTTTTCGGAGGTCAATATCTACGCGCCGCATGGCCTTATTCACCGCATATTCGTTCTTGCCGCGGGCCTCAACATTTACTTTGATGCGAACTGAGTCCTTGTACCAGGTTTGGATGATCACTTCACCATATTTATTGGTCACTTCTACTTTGTCACCCGGATTCAAGGCAAACAACTGGTCATATTCCTTGTCTACACGCACCTGGCAGGTTGCGCAGAAAGCAACGAGTACCAGAATGATCGTACTATAGATTTGTCGGCTCCACTTGCTCATGCTCATCTTGATCTAATTCTTCCAATATTTTTTCCAGGATCTTCAATTTCAGGCGATAGTTGTCGATCATCGCTGCTACCACTTCTTCATTGTCCACATCGTCCTTCAGATCCTTTTCTAACTCTTCGAAGGCCACATCCATGGCTTCCAGGTCAGCAAACAACTCCTCGTCATCTACCAAAGACTTCACCAAAGAGATCTTGCCATCTACCATTTGCTGGTAGTAGTTTTTGGCTTCCATGATCTCGGAAGAGTAAGCCGTCTCCACTTGATTGGGTTGGATCACTGATACTCCAAACATCGCCACCAGCAAAACAGAAGCGGCGACATAAAGCCATGGCTTCAGCCGCTGTGATTTCGTTTTGATCGGTTGAATTTTGGAAGCGATCTCATCCCAAGCTGCTTCTTCATCGAAAGGAAATACCTCGAATTCAGAGCGATTGGCGTCGACGTGTCTTTTTAATGGATCAGACATATTGTTGCTGTTGATCTGCTAATTGATTCCTGATGCGAGCTTTGGCTTTGCAATATTGCGCCTTGCTCGCTGATTCGGTAATGGACAAGATCTGAGCGATCTCTTTGTGATCATACCCCTCAAACAAATAGAGATTGAGGACCGTGCGGCACCCATCTGGTAACGTGTCCACGGCCTCCATTATTCTACCCGCTTTGAATTCGGTGTAATCAAAATTATCGTCATCATCGTCCATCGGGTCGATACCCTCCTTCAGTTCAGTGGTCATAATCCGGCGTTTCCGGATAGCATTGATGCAATTATTGGTCACAATGCGCTTGATCCACAGACTAAAAGTATTCACCTCCCGCAAGGAAGGCAGTTTTTGAAAAGCATCAATGAACGATTCCTGCAGGATGTCCCGCGCTTCCTCGTCATCCCCAAGCATACGTCGACAAATATTGTACATGGCCTTAGCATAGAGCTTATACAGCTCCGCCTGGGCGGTCTGATCGCCCTGCTGACTCAGCACAATTAGGTGTCGGTGGATATGTTGGTATTCGCTTTTCACCTCAGTAAACACAACAAAGACAGGAGAAAAAACGGAAGGTTTCCCGGAATTTGAAAAAAAGTTTTTCGAAGATAGTAGTAATCTGGTTACTCCAGTAATCAGATTAATGGAAGACAGCTCTCCTGATGTTGCAGTCTCTGAAATATTCCTTACTCAGCGGGAACCAAGCCAGCGTTGGATGGACACTCTCAGGAAGGCAACGGGTCTCCCAGCGATAAAGAAGTATCCCAGGTTGGCATGCTTTGGACTAGAAATTCTGAGGCACTTGTACTTATGTCGTTCCAGCTTTTTGCCGCGTGGTGCAGATCTTTTGCAACTATATGGCTAGCTTCATTCTCCAATTGAGATACACTCATATTAACAAGCGGACTAAGCGTTGCCTCAAAATCACCCCAGGTTTGTTGAATCTCCTGCAATGCAGAATGGATATTAGTAACCATCTGGCTATATCCGGTAAGTTCCGAATTCAATGCTATAAGGTCGATTTTAAGTTTCGATTTTTTCTGAAAATCCTTTTCTTCACTATTGTATTGCGTTATATATGAATCATAAGCCTTCCTGTACTTTACTGCTTGAGCTCCAAGAGCACCTCCTAACACAGCACTGACAGGCAACAAAATGCCGAAAGAAATAACAGTCACTAATATTGATGATGAAGTTGCCGCAGCGGTATATTGGCTCCATAAATTATGAGCCTGGTTTACTTCGATTTGCAATGTTTGCAATAGATTCATATCCTTATTTAAGTGAGCCATGATCTTTGACTTGTCACTCACGTACGGAAGGGTTTTATCAATTGCCGGGCTCAATTGATCGGTATGCCAGCCTTCAAGTGAGGAAATAAGAGAAGCAATTTTTAAATTGATGGCCGAGGCCAGTGCCACAATTCCCGGATCTCCGTGCAGGAGCTTCTGCAGAGCATTTGCTTTATCCTGGGTCGTTTGTAAGGTACTGTAAATCTCTGCCGTATGAGAAATCGCTGCAGCAACCTTCGAGGCATTTACTTTTATGTGATTTGCAATCCAAACCATTATTGGTAATAATTCGGTGGGTTCTGTTCCTCCTGGGAAATTGCGGAGTGCATCCTGCATTTGATCAGGACTGCCCAGGGTAACTGCTGCCTGTTGCAAACTTGAAAATCCAGATACGCAATTAGTGATTTCCGTTTCCATGTCCGTATTAAAAGTGCCATACTTAGCGGTGAAATCAGAGTTGGTAGCAGGTAGTTTTTGGACCTTCACTGCCAAAGCCTGGATACTTAACCAATCTTCAGTAAATAGAACAAACTGGTTGGTGTTGGTCGTCAACGTACTTGTCGGAGCCAAAGAAATAGAATTAGACATGATTTATCTATGATTATGGTTTAAGAATGGTATCTGAAATGCCAAATGGAAGTAAGTACTTAGATCACTCCATCGTCATAATTGCACCCATCAATTCAATTCCGTACCAAAGATTGGCCAGCCGAAGATTTTCATCTGCAGCATGCTGGTTATTATCATGATTGGCAATGGGGACGATGATTGCAGGTTTTTTCAGCACATCTGTAAAAAGATAAAGGGGCAAGGACCCTCCCAAAGTGGGGAGCAAGACCAAATCATCTCCGGCAACATTTTGGGTGGCAGCTACTATTTCTTGTGTGATAGGTACGTCCATCGAAGTACGTGCTGCGGGATAACCACCTCCACGCGTGACTTTGGCAATTTTCGGATATTTTAGGCGAGTTTCCTGATCCGGGTCTTCGGTCACGATGTGATACCCTTGTTTTTTGATATGTGCCTCTACCAGATCCACCATTTTTTCAGGATCGCAACCTTTCACCAGCCGAATGCCTAAAGAGGCTGTTGCTGTTGAAGGAATGACATTTCTGGCCTCCTGGCCTACATTTCCTGTGCTGATGCCTTTGATGGTCAGGGAAGGATATAGTAACCTTTCATACAAGGATTCACTGCCTTCGGTATCATTGATGCCCAGTTCCATTTTCAAGGCGGCATCCACATCCGGGGCACTGGCCAGCGCCTCTATTTCTCTTGAAGTCAATGGAGCCACATCATCATAAAATCCTTCTATGATCACATTGCCATCAGCATCTTTCATGCTGGAGATCAATGACGAGATCATTTGGCCGGGGACTGGCGCCCAGTTGCCATAGTGACCGCTGTGCAACGATCTGTTGGGTCCGTACACGGTAACTTCCAGTCCGGTAACGCCCCGCACCCCAAAGACTAACTGTGGCCTTCGTGATTGATGAACCGGACCATCGCAAAACATCCACAGATCAATTTCATCGATGAGTTCGCGGTTGTCTTCCAGGTATCTGCGTAAATTTTTAGATCCTGCTTCTTCCTGGCCTTCAAAGAAGAAAATCAGGTTGGAAGTGATGTTCATCTCTTCTTTTCGGATCACATCCAGGGCATTCAGAATCGAGATGATCGGCCCTTTGTCATCACCTGCGGATCGGGCATAAATTCGGTTTTCCGGGTCAATCTTGTCACCTTTTTTAGGAAAGGGAATGGGTTTTCCATCATCAAAAAGGGCCTTATCATACAAAATCGGCTCCCACGGATCATTGGTCCAGTTTGCCTTGTTGACAGGCTGCCCGTCATAATGCACATAAAAAGCTAATGTTCTGGTGGCTCCTTTTACCGGTAGATAACCGAATACAATCGGAGGTGTACTCACGGTGCGCAAAAGCTTGGCTTCTATGCCTCTTGCTTCCAGCTGTTGGACAATGAAAGTTGCATTCTTATTGATGTTTGGCAGATCATAGGCCACATTGGGAATCGCTAAGAGTTTAGCAAAATCTGCAACGATCTGATGGCCATTTTCCTGAATATGTGTTTTGAATGGATTGGTTTGGCCAATAGAAAGCGTTGTTGCTACTGTGGAAAGCAAGAATGTGATCAAGACGACCTTATGATGTCTTTTCATGAATAAACCAGGTTAATAGCTGTCAAGATAAATAGTTGCAAGGACTTGGAGAGGTAGAGAAAGTGAAATCTGTCGTCCAAACTATATTCTGTTTTTCTAAATAACAACGGTGCCCGCTTTTGGTGTAAAAACATCTATCTTTCTCCATAACCTAAAAATGACACAACATGAAAAACAAACTACTTTACAGCGTAGGGTTATTGATGCTAATGAACCTACAACTATTGGCGCAAAAAGTACCCTATTCCGATCATGCATCGGATCAACTGTTACAAGGTCCATGCTACATTTTTGCTACCGTCGCGGCGATGGAATCCAAAGCTTTACAAGCTCAGGGGCAAACACAAGGAGGGCATTCGGGTGTCAACATCAATGAGTGGCGTTACTGGAGTGACTGTGTTTTGGGCGGATCAAATGGAGTTCCCAATGCTTCCCTTTCACAATTGGTCACCTTACCGCTACAACACATGATCGATTATGGTGCCATGGAAGCGGGCTCAGCCTTCAATTTTACTAGCGCTGCCTCATTGCCTAACTATAGCCCCTTGGATTGTGGAGATTTTAATGGCATCGCCAGCTTTGGCTGTACTACCGGAGGCGGCCCTTTCGGGAACGTCGGCAACTTGGATTGGTGTAACACACTTGGGGGATACCAATCTGGCACACAATGCCCGGAAGATATAGTTGGCAATGATTCATTCAATTTTACGCAATCAGCGACTAGTCCGGATTATTCATTTAGTAACCTGTCAATCCATCATATCACTTCCAATTTTACACCCCAAAAAGTCATTGATCAATTGGCCGCCGGTAATGGGGTGGTAGCAGTTATTGATAATTACGGATTTGAAACTTGCAATGGAGCATCAGCAGGCATTCAGCATGCCATTTTTATCTACGAGCACACCAATGGCGTTTTCTACTACAAAGACAGCTGGCCAGGTGGGGCAACGAATCGTAACCAAATGACAACTGGCCAATTCAGTAACCATCAGGTAAGAAGATTGACTTATGTATCCGGAGGTGGCGGTTGCACGAATTGTGGAGATACCCCTTGCGACTTTTCAATTTCTGGTTCAAGTACGCTAGGCTGTTCTAACACTACCTATCAATTGACAGGAGGAACAGGATCAGCAACGAATATTTCATGGCAATTTCCTACAGGAGTTACAGTAGTCAGTGGAGCAAATAGCTCAACGATTACAGTTCGCTCTGACAATACCGGTTCTTCATTTTCAGGCCAGATCTCTGTCACTTATTCGGATGTAAGTGGCTCCTGCTCTGACACCTTTCCAGTTACGGTTTGTGCATCTGTTGTAGATCAGCCGTGCGACTTTTCCGTTACTGGTCCGAGTACGATCGGTTGTACCACATCAACTTTTCACTTGACTGGCGGATCAGGAAGCGCGACCAATATTTCGTGGCAAGTTCCTTCCGGAGTGACCATTGTGAGTGGGGCAACCAGTACTACTTTACGAGTGAAAGCCAATAACTGTAGCAGTTCCTTTTCCGGTCAAATTTCTGCCTCCTATTCGGACATCAATTCCTGTACCGCATCCAGATCGGTGACGGTTTCCGGTGGCAATGTGTCCACGGTTTCATCTATTCAGTTGAACGGCCCAGCCAGTGGACAGATATCCGATGTTTGTCCGGGAAGCGCTGTGCAACTGGTAGCCATTGACAACAATTCAGCGCATTGTCCAATCTATGAATGGTACGTTTCAGGAGCCACTATACTGAATGGGCAAGGGACCAATGAGATCAATATCCTCACCAATAATGTTGATGGTGCTTATCAATATTATCGGGTACGAGTGAAAAAGGCCTGTGGTTCCTACACTTCCTGGAGAACCCGAACCGGCTATCTGGACGACTGCAGTGGCGGTGGAGGCATCGGTATCTTTCCGGGCTTCCAATTTTCTCAACAACTAGGAGCTGATGAAATATTCCAGGGGCACCCATCATTGATGGAAATGGACGTTCAAATCATTAGCCTGAGTGGGAAAAAGCTTTCTACTTTCCGGATTAGTAGAAATAATAATGCAATTGATCTGAGTGAATTACCAAAAGGAATCCTGGTTGCCCGATTTGTAGATTTGAATAACAATTTATTGGATACGAAAAAAATCTCTATCGTTAGATAACGTCATTCTAAAATACCCAAATCATGAAGGAAGCTGCCGACAAATGGTAGCTTCCTTTTTTGTACGCTTTCTTATTAGTTAAAAATTGCTCAGCATTGCGACTTAAATCATTCTGATTGAAGTACCTGAGCATTGTCATCCCGACCCTCAACGAAGCTGCAAACCTTCGGAACACCATCCTTCATACGCAAGCCATGTGTGCTGATGTAAGCCAACTGGAAATCATTGTAGTGGACAATGGTAGTGTAGATCATACTTTGGAGACTGTGAAGGACCTGGAGGTAAAAACCTTTGAGCAGCCTTCGCTAAAAGGCAAAAAATATGCTGTGCTCAATTTTGGCTTACGGCAAGCTGCTGGTGAAGTGATCATGTTTTTGGATGCCGATACCCAATTACCGGAATCCTTTGATCTACTCATCAAAAAAAGTCTGTCTGACCCCAGGGTCGTAGGTGGCGCCTTTGATTTTGAGTTCCAGGAACGCCAATGGTATTTGCAAGCCCTGGCAGCCCTCAACCGTTTAAGGATAAGGGTCGATTATAACTTCCTTGGCGATCAAGCTGTATTTTGTCGAAGATCAATACTCGAACAAATTGGTGGCTATCCTGAAAAGTTGATCATGGAAAGCTCCTACTTGTGCCTTGCCTTACGAGAGCACGGAAGGTTAAAAATCGTTCCTTCGCGGATAAGGACTTCTGCCCGTCGATTCCTGGAAAATGGCTTTCTCAAAGTGTTCTGGTACGACTCCAAAGTGTGGTTTCACTATCTACTTGGTTTGGATACCGACAGATTTGGTGCTGCCTACTGGCAGCACAACGATACAACATTGGAGTGAGTCTACCTCATTTGAGGTAAATCAACATCCGGTGTATACGTGGCATGCCCCTGATAATGCTTTCTTTCAACTTTGTCTCATCATCAATCACAAATTCATCTGATTGAAGAGAGGAGGAAAGCTGAAAATCCGAAACAGAGTAAGCGTACATACAATCAGTAAATCATAATATCATGGCTGCGAACAATTATTTCACCGTAGTAAATTTTTCAGGAAAAGCATTGAACGTCACAGTAGATGGACAACAAATTAGTGTTCCACAAAATGGCGATCCTTCAGCAATTCATAAATTCAGTCAATCAGGCGATCAAATCACCGTAGATATCAGTGGAAACTCCGTGGACATGCCACTTTCTGGTGGTGACAATTCCTGGACCACTTTGGTTTACACCACTGTAGGAAAGGTGAATGTATTCAATGGTTCTCCGGCACTAGCTGCGCTGAATTACTAATATTTGATTGAATGGTGAGTAGTTCCGGGATTTTGGAACTACTTACTGTTTTTCCACCACTAACTGCTTCAGGCATTCTACCCATTTGGGCTCTGCATTCAGGCTAGGCACCAGGTCCCACTTTTCCCCTCCTGCATGTAGAAAGTCTTCCTGATAGGTTTCCCCAACTTCAATGGTGGTTTCCAGGCAATCGGATACAAACGCTGGAGAAAAGGCCAGTACCTTTTTCTTTCCTTCCTTCGCCAGATTGAGCAAAGTATCCTCCGTGTAGGGCTGCACCCAGGGATCTCTGCCCAGGCGTGACTGGAAGCATACGGTATACTTTTCTTCCGGAATATTCAGTTTAGCCGCTACAAGACGTGTGGTTTCAAAACACTGTGCCCGATAACAGTAGCGGTTTTCTTCGTTGAGGGTACTACAGCAGGTGCCTAATTGGCAATAGTCACCGTAGGAGCCTTTACGAATTTGTCTTTCCGGTAATCCGTGATAGCTGAACACATAGTGATCGTATGCTTCTCTTTCCATGAAGACGCTGCCCTGATCTGCAATGGTCTCGATGAACAATTCATGCTCCAGAAACTGAGAAGTGAATTTGATCTCGGGAATGATCTGCCAGCCTTTCACGATTTCCATGACTCGGTCGATCACAGACCCGGTAGTCGCTGAGGCGTATTGCGGAAACAGCGGAATGACATGAATAGAGGAGACGCGAGCATCCTGCATTTTTTTTAGTACATCTGGTAAAGATGGTTCTTGATATCGCATGGCGAAATCGACCACATAGTCATCACCAAGCACTTCTTGTAGCAGTTTAGTGATGTCTTCTGTGTAGTACTTCAAGGGTGAGCCACGCTCTGTGAAAAGTTTACGGTATTCTTCTGCGGATTTAGGTGCCCGAAAGGGTGCAATGATCATGTTGACCAACAACCACCGCGGAACGGATGGAATGTCAATCACACGTTTGTCCGAAAGAAATTCTCTTAAATATTTACGTACGTCAGGCGTAGCCGTAGAATTGGGTGTGCCGAGGTTGACCAACAAGACACCAGCTTTTTGCTCCATGAGTTAAAATGAATTCGTCTGCCAAATGATATAAGCATAAACACCAAACCGAGCGAATCGGATAAGCGCCATCAACAAAAATTTTCGAAAAGGATATTTCACAGCTCCTACGAGCATACAAATTCCTGAAAACGGAAGGGGGGTAAGTGCTGCAACAATAACCAGAAACCCTCCATAGGCCTGAAATTGCTTTTCGACTTTGCCCAGGAAATTCTTTTTTATGGTGCGGTACAGCCGGGTAGTGTTGAAGAAAGAACCAATGCCATACCCAATCAAACCTGCGACGTAGGATATCGCTGCTAATAATGCCGTATTTTGGATATAGAGATCCATATCGCCATGTCGGGCAGACCAGAACATGAAAAATTCAGGAGGTATGATCCCGAAGATCACTTCTGAACCCAGGAAGATGCTGTAAATAATAGTGGGCTCATCGTAAATGGGCCCCAGGGCCTCCTTCAAATCAAATTGAAAATATTTTTTGGCAATGATGTAGCCGCCAATGATAACGGTCAGCCAAAGGAGCCCCCGAACAAGGTTTTTGAGCAAGAAGCTTGAACGCTCACGGGAACTTTTAGTCTCTTCGGTTTCCAAGGGGTATAACGATCGTCTTTTAAGGGTCAGTTGTTGTCTTTAACAGAAATTCTGCAGATAGGTTCAATCTTCTTTGGTTGAAACTTCCGGTGTTGCCGCAGCTTTTTGCATTTTTTTAGCAGTTCCGTTTTCTCCGCCTTTGTCATAGCTGATTTCCCAGTAGGGATCTTCAAGCTCGGTATATCGGCCATAAAATTGTGTCAACATGACTTTCACTGCATAATTCAGCCGATTGACCGCATCACTATGGTAATCGACTCTATTTTGGGGATGGAAAATAAAGAACTTAATGATAGGGAAGCAGGCTTTGCGAAGGTCCCGAAGTACTTTGGTGACAGGCACATTTCCGGATTCCAATTGTTGGATCGCTTCCTCAGAAGCGGCACTCAATCCGAGGATCAACTTCGCATAGATTTCTGAGATCGTGGATTTTTCTTCCTGAAGCTGTTCGGCACACTCTTCGCTGTAGGCTTTGAGAATCCGCAAGCCAGGTAGACTCATCGATGCCTCAGTAAATACATCTGGCTGCCATAAAATCTCCCGAAAAGTAAAAAGCGAGGGTAATAATTCCGTATCGTAGTTTTCATCATTGCGAAGGTTCAGGAGAGTCGTATGATCCAAACCGACAATTCGTACGTTGCCCGCGGTTAACGAATAATACCATCCACTTTCCTCCTGATCGATCATTTGGATGAAATTCCAAATCTCGCTTAATGAAATCTTCATAGCTTCTAATTGCCCTTAAAGTAAAGTGAATATCGGCTAAGAATGAAAGAAATAGGTCACTACACAAAGCATGCCGCTTGACAAGGCCTAAATTTTATCGATTTGGTCGTACCAATTAGCCTTTCTTAAAAGGTGAATTTCATACCTGAAGTATTTCTGTTTAGATGAGGAAGACAACATTTTGGCCATTTTCATTAACAGAATATGATGGTTTTGGGGGTTTGACCCTATTTTCTTGACAATAAGTTGATCTTATTTATGTGAATATCGTATGCATGCATACTATTTTTGTTATCAACTATGAAAGAAAAGGTTCAACCTCGATTTTTTGAAGGTCAGAAATTTGTCCGGATATCGGATCTTCCGAAGCAGCAAGCCTCCTTGTTCAGCAATTGGACATCAACACAACTGAGTCCTCTGACATTGGTGGAAATGATGCCAGTAGTCAATGATATGGTGAGTTATGACGACTATTCTTTTTGGTTCGATTATCACTATGTCATCGAAAGGGACATGGACGAATTGATCTGATTTTTAAAGTTTTTTAATTTTTTCTATTCCGGTAACCACAAATTGGTTAAGATTTGCCGATGGAAAAAAAGTGGGTGATTCACAAAACAACGGATCCTGCTTCGGCCCAACAACTGTCAAAGGCACTCAACATTAATCCTGACCTCAGTTCGCTGCTCTTGCAAAGAGGTATCGACACCTTTGAATTGGCGAAAGACTTTTTCAGGCCGTCTCTGGATCATTTGCACGACCCTTTTCTCATGTTAGACATGGACAAGGCCGTGAACCGTATTTGTAATGCGGTCTTTCAAAAAGAAAAAATATTAGTCTACGGAGATTATGATGTGGATGGCACTACTTCGGTAGCACTGGTCTATGGTTTTCTCAAAGCATTTTGCGATCCTGGACAGATTGCCTATTACATCCCGGATCGATATGAAGAGGGATACGGATTATCTGAAAAAGGAGTACGCTGGGCAGCGGATCAGGCCTTTGACCTGATCATCACTCTGGACTGTGGGATTAAAGCAAATGCCAATGCTGCACTCTGCTCTCAACTAGGTATTGATCTGATCATATGCGATCACCATTTACCTGGAGAACAGTTACCTGTCGCTACGGCGATTTTGGACCCAAAGCGAGAAGGTTGCAATTATCCATACAAAGAGCTCTCGGGTTGTGGAGTTGGGTTCAAATTGCTGCAAGGGTTCTGTCAACAGAACACGATCGACCTCAAGCAGCTGTTCAATTTTCTGGACCTGGTGGCGATCAGTATTGCCAGTGATATTGTGCCCATCACCGGTGAAAATCGAGTACTCGCTTTTTATGGGTTGAAGAAAATCAATTCAGTACCTTCTGCAGGCATTGCAGCACTTATTCAGGTGAGTGGCTTAAAAACCAGATTGAAGATCTCAGACCTGGTTTTCTATCTCGGACCCAGGATCAATGCTGCGGGTCGCCTTTCACATGCACGGGAGTCGGTGCGTTTATTGATTGGGGAAGACCAGGACCAATTGGCGGATTTTTCGAAGCAGCTCAATGAGATCAATAGTGCGCGGAAAGAACATGACCGATCCACAACGGAGCAGGCACTTGAAATGATTGAAGAAGAAGCAGCTGGGCCGGACAAAAAATCTACCGTACTTTATCGAGAGGATTGGCACAAGGGGATCGTTGGTATTGTCGCTTCCAGATGCATCGAAAACTATTACCGCCCTACCATCATTCTTACGGAATCGAAAGGTCATGCAACCGGTTCTGCGCGATCAGTGGAAGGTTTCGACATTCATGCGGCTATCTCAGAATGCAGTGACCTGCTGGATCAATTTGGAGGGCATCACCATGCTGCCGGATTATCCATGCCCGTAGAAAATGTGCCGTTGTTCAAACATCGATTCGAAGAAGTGGTGGCAAGTACTATCACCGAAGAGCAGTTGCTGTGCAAACTAGAAGTGGATCTGGAAGTGAATTTTGACTTTGTCAATTACAAGTCCTACAACATCCTTAGGCAAATGGCACCTTTTGGACCGGGTAATGCCAATCCGGTTTTGATCTCCAAAAACGTTAAGACAAAATATCCGCCCAGACTGATCAAAGACGAGCATTTGAAGATGACTCTCGTCAAAAATGGATCTCAACCTTTTGAAGCCATCGCGTTTGGTATGGGGCATTTTTTGGAGCCAATCAGTCAGGGCCAACCCTTCAGTATTGCTTTTCATTTGGATGAAAATGAATATCGTGGCAATAAAAGCCTGCAATTGATCATTAAGGATATAAAAATTGAGTGATAACTTGCGAATTGGTTGAAGAAGTGCTCCAGGAAGCCTTGCTTCCCGAAGAGCGAATTCGAATACGAGGATGAAATTACAGGCAAAGAGCTTAGTCAAGAAATACAAGAAAAGAACGGTGGTCAATCAGATCTCCGTGGAGGTGGAGCAAGGCGAGATTGTAGGGCTGCTGGGCCCTAACGGAGCTGGAAAAACCACTTCATTTTACATGATCGTGGGGTTGATCAAGCCTAATGATGGTCATATCTATCTGGATGATGAGGACATCACGCCTTTACCGATGTATCAGCGAGCCAAAAAAGGCATCGGATACCTCGCGCAGGAAGCATCAGTTTTCAGGAAATTATCCGTGGAAGACAACATTCTTTCCGTGCTTGAAATGACCAAGCTCTCCAAGGCAGAACAAAAAGCCAAAGCCGAGGAACTATTGGAAGAATTCAGTTTGACCCATGTGCGCAAGAATCTGGGGATGGTGCTATCCGGTGGGGAGCGGCGCCGCACAGAGATCGCACGAGCCCTCGCGGTGGATCCTAAGTTTGTTTTGCTGGATGAGCCGTTTGCTGGCGTGGATCCCATTGCTGTAGAGGAAATTCAATCAATTGTAGCCAAGCTCAAAAACAAAAATATTGGCATCCTGATCACGGACCACAACGTGAACGAAACCCTGTCTATTACCGATCGCGCTTATTTGATGTTTGAGGGTAAACTGCTGAAGGCCGGAACTGCTGAAGAATTAGCAGAAGACGAGCAAGTGCGTCGGGTTTACCTGGGCAAGCACTTCGAATTGAAAAGAAAAATTTAAGTCTTGGAACTGCTCAACTCCATATTGACGTGGGTCATGAGAAAGCGGATCCATCAGATCGAGCTTTTCATGAAATATCCGCACGATGTGCAAGAGGAATTGCGTGAAGGCCTGATCAAAGCGGCCAATCAAACAGAATATGGACGCAAGTATCGGTTCAAATCCATCGATAATTACGAGCAGTTCAAGAAGCAGATCCCAATTGTTGCTTACGAAGACCTTTCACCATACATCGAAAGATGCATGAAGGGGGAGCAAAACGTACTCTGGCCAACGGAGGTCAAGTGGTTTGCGAAGAGCAGTGGCACCACGAATGATCGTAGCAAATTCATACCGGTGACGGATGAGGCCCTCGAAGATTGTCACATGAAAGGAGGGAAAGACATGCTCTCCATCTATGTGAACAATTACCCGGATAGTCGCATGTTTACAGGCAAGAGCCTGGTGATCGGAGGCAGCCAGCAAATCAATCAGATGGACCAAAATGGCAAATCGAGATACGGTGATGTGTCGGCGGTTATTCTGAAGAACCTACCGCTCTGGGCTCAATATGTCCGAACACCTAGCATGGACATTGCCCTCATGGATGAATGGGAATCGAAGATCGACAAAATGGCTGCCCAAACTTCCGAGGAGAATGTCACTTCCATTTCGGGCGTGCCCACCTGGACCGTCGTGCTGCTGGAAAAAATTCTCGAAAAACGGAAAGTGGCTGATATCACGGAAGTTTGGCCGAATCTGGAAATTTTCTTCCATGGTGCCGTGTCATTCACGCCTTACGACAAGCTTTTTAAGAAGCTGATCCCTAATCCAGGCATGCGATACATGGAGACCTACAACGCTTCCGAGGGCTTCTTTGGCATTCAGGATCAGAAGGATTCCAAGGAAATGTTGCTAATGCTTGATTATGGAATTTTCTATGAATTTATTCCCATGGATCAACTGGGGAATGAAAAAGAAGAGGCTATTCCTCTTGGAGAGGTAGAGGTTGGAAAAAATTATGCGGTATTGATCACCACCAATGGCGGGCTTTGGCGCTATAAAATTGGGGACACGATCAAATTCACTTCCTTAGATCCACACCGGTTCAAGATCTCGGGACGAACGAAGCATTTTATCAATGCATTTGGAGAAGAGTTGATTATTGAAAATGCGGAACAGGCCATTGCACAGGCTTGCCTAAAAACCAATGCTACTATAGAGAACTTTACAGCCGGACCGAAATATTTGGAGGTTGGAAAGAGTGGTGGCCATGAATGGGTGATCGAGTTTGAACAGGAACCAGATGATCTTACCCGATTTACTCAAATCCTCGATGAAACCCTGAGGGAAATCAATTCAGATTACGATGCCAAACGACACAAAGGTATGGCGCTTCATCCACCGGTCATTCACGCAGTGGAAAAAGGTACATTCCACAGTTGGATGAAAAAACGCGGAAAGTTAGGCGGTCAAAACAAAGTTCCCAGACTCTCCAATGATCGCCTGTATCTGGATAGTATTTTAAGTGTTTAGTTGAAATTATTGAAGCACCCTGAGGCTCTCACCTGCTTGCCGGCAGACAGGAAGGGTGCTTATCAATCCTCTTCATGCTCATCAGGATGATACTGAGTGTAGTGACGCCATTTTTCCAGTACCTGCTGAAAATCTTCCGGGATCTCGGAATCGAACTCCACATACTCATTGGTTCTGGGGTGTATGAATCCAAGACTTTTGGCGTGTAGTGCCTGCCGGCGCATGATCTTGAAGCAATTCTGTACAAACTGCTTGTACTTAGTGAAGACTGTACCTCTAAGGATTTGATCCCCGCCATAGAGTGCATCCGCAAATAAGGGATGGCCGATGTACTTGAAGTGGGCCCGGATCTGATGGGTCCTTCCTGTTTCCAGGTTACACTTGACCAGACTGACGTAGTGAAATTTCTCGATCACCTCATAGTGTGAGATCGCAGTGCGACCCTGGCCTTCAGGAAACGCTACGGTAATCCTTCTGTCTGCCAGGCTTCTACCTAAATTCACATTGATCGTGCCTTTATCCTCATCGGGGATCCCCCAAATGAGCGCATAGTAGGTCCGTTCAATGCTATGGTCATAAAATTGTTTGGCCAGTTTAGACATGGCCAGTTCTGTCTTGGCGATCACCAGCAAACCAGAAGTATACTTATCAATGCGATGGACAAGACCAGGTCTGCCGTCATTGCCAGGTAGTGTAGGCAAGTTTTGGAAATGGTAGGCAATTGCATTGACGAGTGTTCCTGACCAGTTTTGATAAGCCGGATGAACGACCATTCCCGCTTCTTTATTTACAATCAGGATATCATCGTCCTCATATACGATGTTGATGGGAATATTTTCAGGAACCAGTTCTTCGTCTCTGGGAGGTTCTGGCAAATAAACCGTGATCACGTCGCCGGGCTTCACTTTGTAGTTAGGTTTGATGATCACTTCCCCTACTTTCACATACCCATCCCGAATGCCGTCCTGAATCTTGGAACGCGTCACATTCGCCAATCGATCGAATAAAAATTTATCGATCCTCATGGGCTGTTGCTTAGGGTCTACCTCGATTTGATGCCTTTCGTAAAGTTCTTGTGGTTGATTTTCGTCCTCCATACTGCAAAATTGAATAATCTTGAAGTAATGAAACCTGTTGTTCCCAGTCCAATTGTTCAATTACATCATCCGGACTTTGAAAATAAGCATATTGAGGTGTTTGTAAAGCGCGAGGATTTGATCCATCCGGAGATCATGGGAAATAAATGGCGGAAGCTGAAATACAACCTGGAAGCGGCCCGGAAGCTCGGAAAAAAGCGGCTGGTGACCTTTGGAGGCGCATATTCAAATCATGTCGCAGCAACCGCCGCCGCGGCCGAACTGTTTGATTTTGAAAGTAAAGCGATCATTCGGGGTGAGGAACTCAACTCAGCAAGTAACCAGACTTTAAGAACAGCAGCTGAAAAAGGAATGTCCTTTGAATTTGTTTCCAGGGAGCAATTCAGACAATTAAAGATGGCATATCAGGGGCTGCAACCCGAAGATTATCTATTGCCCGAGGGGGGTACGAATGCTTTGGCTGTGGAAGGAGTGGCTGAGCTGATCGATGAAATCGATGTAGCATTCGACATACTTGTGACGCCTGTAGGCACCGGAGGTACGCTGGCCGGTTTGCTCAAAGGCCTTAAGGGAAAGGGAATGGTCTGGGGATTTTCGGCCTTAAAAGGTGTGTTCATTCACGATGAGATCGAGAAACTTTGTGAAATGAATTACTTGACTCACCGCAATTACAAACTTTTTACGGACTACCATTTCGGAGGATACGGGAAAATTAATCAGGATTTAAAGGGTTTTATGCATACTTTTATGCAGGAGTTCGGTTTTTTATTGGACCCTGTATATACTGGAAAGATGTTTTTCGGCGTTTGGGAGAATGTAAAAAATAACCAAATTGCGCCCGGAACCCGATTGCTGGTTTTGCACACTGGCGGTCTTCAAGGTATACAGGAAGGCGATTGACTCCTTTTGGTTTAGCAGGTCTGGAATGAAAAAATTTGTGTTCATAGCGTTTTTCGCCCTGGTAGGTGCTAGCTGTAATATCAATCAGCTGGAAACTGATAATCTTGCTATTGAAAATTATCAAGGCACGATAGGTATCCCAGTTGGGGAATTCAATGAAACCTTTAGGAGACTCTTTGAGGACCTCATCGATTCGTCCCAAAACCTCCAAATAGGAGAAGACTCCATATTCGTACTGGTCTTCGTTGATAGCCTCTCATACGACAATGTCGATGATTTGGTCGTAATTGATGATATTACAAACGGGACCATTGTGGAATTGTCCGAAACTCCGGCTTCTCCTGTGGCTACCCAAATTCCAGTTGACGAAACATTTACTTTCAGCTATCAACCACAGAATGGTGAGCCGACCGATTCTGTTGTTTATGAATCAGGCACACTTTCGCTGCGAATCAATTCATCCCTGGATTCACCATTGGATTTCCAGTTTGATATTTTCAATACGATAGATGCTTCCGGAAATAATGTAGCGTTTTCGGGAAATGTAGGATCGAATTCAAATTTCGATGGTTCTCAGGACCTGGCCAATCACTCTACATTCTTGACATTGGACGGTGACCAGAACACCTTTCAGGTGAGATTTACGGGTACCATCAATTTACAGCCTGGAGATGCTATTTCAAGTACGGATATCCTTAGCTTCAATCTGACTTATAGAGATCAGACCATTCGGGAAGTCTACGGTTTCTTCGGAAATGACAACCTTCAAATAGGGAATCAATCCATAGACGTTTCTTTTTTCGAAGAATTTGGAACCGGTGTGGTTTTCGAAAACCCTCAAATGATCATGAGATTCGATAATTCTTTTGGCGTGCCTATCGGATTAAACCTTGGAGGTATTGCAGGCATTAATAACTCAGGAGCTACTCCCGACACAACTTTCCTGTCTGGTGCAGTGACCGAGTCGTCACAAGTAATTGCGTCGCCCGATCGGACTCAGGTTGGTCAGACCATTTCAGATGAGTTTTCTGTTGATTCCCAAAATTCAAATCTGGCAGAATTGCTGGCGGCATCACCGGATCAGCTCAATTTTAATATTTCTGCCACGACGAACCCCGGTAGCACATTTGCGCAGAACTTTGTCACCAATCAATCTGCACTAGATGCTGAGATTGAAATGCGTCTCCCGCTTTCTGTCCAGTTCAATAATGTACGCCGAGAAGTGGACTTTAGCCTGAATACAGATATTAATTTGAATGATGTAGATTCGGCAGCCATCCGATTTGTGACGAATAATCAATTGCCCTTAAATGCATCGCTAGGCATACAATTTAAAGCGGCAGATAGTACGGTATTGGCGACAGTAGACAGTACATTGGTACTAGCAAGTCCATTCATCAATAGAGATAACAGGGTGGTTGAAGGCGAAAATAATGTTGCCAATTTATCCCTCAACAAAGAAGCGTTGACCGCCTTTCAGGACAGTGAAATCCTCACAATTATCTTAACGCTAAATACACCCGAAACACTAAATTCTCAAGAAATTTTTGTCGACCTTTTGGCACAGTACATGCTGGAAATGAAAGTGTCGTTGGTAGTCAAATTAAACGTCGATCTATAGGGTGAGGCGCATAAAATTTATATATCTGGCCCTGATTTTGATGGGTTTTACTGCATCGGGACAGCATGGTCTTTCCATGTACCACCTGCGCAATGCAACATTTCAAAATACGCAGTTCAACGCGGCACACATGCCAGATTATGGTCGTGTATTTGTTGGCCTGCCGGTACTATCAGGGATTAATCTGCATTTGAATAGCAAACTGAGTTATAATGAAATTTTCACCAAAGGCAGCGATAGTACCCTTTTAGATATCTCAAAAGCAGTTTCCAACTTATCTGCAAGAAATGGCTTTCATGCCCATGTAAACCTGAATCTTTTTCATCTGGGTTTTCGGTTACCCAATAATGGCGTGGTAAGCTTATTTGCGAATGAAAGGGTGGAAGCAGACATATTGTTCCCTACCCGATTGGCTCGTTTCCTGTGGGAGGGTAATACTGCCTTCTTAGAGCGACAGATCAACATTGGGAATTCTTCCTTAAACTTCATGCACTACCGTGAATTTGGTCTTGGGTATGCTTATGCGCTGCCTCAGTACGGTTTAAAAATAGGTTTTAGAGCGAAATACTTGCAAGGCTTTTTTAATGCGGGTACACCAGGAGCCCTAAGTGCTACCTTCCTGACGCAAAACGAAAATCATCAGTGGGATATTGATGTTTCTAATGGACGAATCAGGACTGCCGGTGTTGAAATAGCTACTGGAGATGAGGGAGATATCGGAACACATTTGGTGTCTAATGGAAATACGGGTGCCGCCTTGGACCTGGGTTTTGAATACGATTATAATCGTTGGTATACCATCGCACTGGGCGTCAACGACCTTGGCTTCATCAACTGGAAAGAAAATACCAAGCAATACTCCATTCCCGATACCTCTGTGGTGTTTACGGGAGCACAACTTTATGGAGCAGAAGACTCGTGGCAGGATTCTGTTGAGACCTTTGTCAATCGTTTCGCAGAATACGATAACAACAATGAGACCTACGGAACCATGTTGCCTACCCGAGTTTTCGGTAGTGTGGTTTACAAAGGGTTCCGGCCTTTTGATGTGATCTCTACCGTTTCTACCCGAATCATCCAGGGAGATCCAAGATTTTCATTCAGTGTTGGAGCAAGATATACGCTCGGACCTTGGCTGACGGTATCGGCCAATGTGATCAAGTTGGATCAGCAGTTTTTCAATGGCGGATTGGCCCTGGCATCAAAAGTAGGCCCGGTTCAGATTTATATGGCCTCTGATAATGTACTGGGATACAATGTGCCTGATATGTCGGCACTGGATTTCCGATTTGGCATCAATTTGATTTTTGATAAGAAACAACAAAAGGTACAGGATAATAAGCCTGGCAGAATTCAGCAACCTCCCCCATTGAAGCAGAAAAAAGATAAGACCAAAGCCAAAGGTTCTACTTATGGTTTCTTCCTTGGAGAAGAAGTGAAAGTAAAAGGTAAGGACACCATCTATTCAGTGATCAAGAAACAAAAGCGTAGAAAACTGAAGGATACCCGAAGCCCTAAGCCAGCATTCCGTAAGGCGAAGAAAGGGGCAAAAGGTCCGGGTGGAGAAGATGATTGATCTATTTGAACAAAAAGCCGAAAGCTTCCTTTACCAATTTTCCCTCTTTGATCTTTAATGAACCAACCTTCAATTTTTCTGGACCTGAAGGAATAATTGCGTTCTCAAATCCGAGTTTCTGTGCCTCTGCCACTCGATTTTCCAGTCGATTTACTCTTCTCAATTCTCCTCCAAGGCCTACTTCACCGATGACGCAGGTATTCTCAAGCATTTCCAGGTCATGAAACGAGGAATATACAGCGGCACAGACCGCCAGGTCCAGTGAGGTATCATTGACTTTGATGCCCCCGGTAATATTGAGGAAGACATCCTGCGTACTCAATCGAATGCCCATGCGTTTTTCCAACACAGCGAGCAACATGTGCAGACGTTTGATATCAAATCCGGTTGCACTGCGTTGCGGAGTGCCAAAGGTCGCGGGACTCACAAGGGCCTGCACTTCAATTAATAAAGGTCGATTACCTTCCATGGAAGCGCCTATGGCGACACCTGAAGTGCCTTCTGATTGTTCAGACAGCAGCATTTCGGAAGGGTTTTTAACCTCTTCCAGGCCATCACCCTGCATTTTGTAAATACCCAGTTCTGAGGTAGAGCCAAAACGGTTTTTGATGGTCCGCAAAATACGATAGGTCATGTTGCGGTCGCCTTCAAACTGCAAGACCGTATCGACCATGTGTTCCAGTACTTTTGGACCTGCAATGTTACCTTCTTTGTTGATGTGGCCGATCAGAAAGACTGGCACATTATTTTGTTTCGCATATTGCATGAGTTGCCCAGTACATTCCCTTACCTGCGTAATTGATCCTGGAGCAGCCTCCAGCTTCGAAGTATGCAGGGTTTGAATAGAATCAATAACCAGGAGGTTTGGGCCCAACTCTGCTACATGATTGAAAATGTCATCCAGTGAGGTTTCTGAAAGCAAATAGCAACTGGTAGCCACGATGCCTAGCCGATCTGCCCGTAATTTGATCTGTTGTGGGCTTTCTTCACCAGAAACGTATAAAACTTTTTGCTCTTTGAGTCGAATGGCCAGCTGCAGTAGTAGGGTACTTTTACCAATGCCGGGTTCTCCGCCGATCAGGATCAGGGAACCGGGTACGATACCGCCTCCAAGTACGCGATCCAGTTCTTCATCACCACTGCTTTCGCGTTTGTGTTTTTCTGCCGTGATTTCATTGAGTAAGGTGGGCGCGTTACCTGATTTTCCTTTCGAAGTGGCCCATGCAGGCACAGCCGATGAAGGAGAAACAACTTCTTCCAGATAAGTATTCCATTCTCCACATGCCGGACATTTTCCTACCCATTTGGGTGACTCAGCACCACAATTCTGACAATAAAAGACGGTTTTTTGCTTGGCCAAAAGTTTTTTGGCGAAGGTAGTGTTTCTGTTTTGGATTAAGTCCTTTCGATGATCGAAGTTATTTCGACGATGCGTCCTACCATGCAAATACTGAATAGATTATCTACTTCAATATATTCCACGCAAACAGGGAGACCTTCTGTCAATTCGATCTCAAAATCATCCAGATTGATAGGCTCCAATGTGGTGTCATCATCGAGTTGTATGACCCAACCACAGCCATCAAAACCGGTCTCATTGAACAACGTTCCACTGGCGCAATCCAGGTTCGGTTCATCATCCTTACAACCAATGAAAATAATGGCGATCAAGAGTAACCCTTTCAGAGAGATTTCCAGGTTTGATATTTGATTTTGGCTCATGGTATAAGGATTTCTTCATGAGTGGCGAAAGTCGTGCCAGAAGTCGAAAGATGGTAAAATACCCAGTCGTTAAACCTCTAAAATTGCACGCCGAAGGACAAATAAAAGCTTCGGGGAGTAGCCGGAATAATGCCTGGACCGGGATAGCTTTCTGCCCGACGGGTAAAATACTTCTCGTCTGTCAGGTTATTGATGCCACCGGTCATTTTATAGCGATCCATTCGATATTCCAGAGATACATCCATCACATGATAGGAAGGGATCAGGCCGGTAAGGGCGCTAGGATTTCGGACGGAATTGGTCGCATCGGAGAATTGCTCTCCCAAATAGGAAAATTGATAGGAAGCTTTCAGGTTTTTCCAGGAGTAATTCAAGCCACCTCGAAACATCACACTGGGCACATATTCAACGTTGCTGCCTTCAATCGCCGCATCCATGGAACGGATGTAGGTCGCATCGATCAGGGACAGGTTACCGAAAACCGATAGTCGTGTATCTTCATTTGACCGTCGCAGCAACTTCAATACGTCTGCCTCGAGATATGCTTCTAATCCGATATGTCTGGAGTCTCCTACATTGGTTCTGAAAAGGAGGGTGCTGGCAGGTGGTAGGAGGACACCAATTCGATCATTGTACTTCAGGAAAAATAAGCTGATGTCTACGTTGAGCCAATCCAGAATTGACCCACGAATACCCAGATCGGCATTAAAGCCATTTTCATCTGTGATCATACTATCTAGCAGAAAATTCGGATTGTTAAGCCGCAGATCACTGAAAGTGACAGACCGGAAATTTTCAGAGATGTTAGCGTAAAGGTTTAAATCATCTTTTAGGTAATAGCTGGACCCAAGTCCAAATAGCATGAATGATCGATTGACGGAGCGATCTTCGGTGAAGGTGTTTTGAGCTTCAATATTTCCGGCAAAATCCCTCACAATTTGTTTCCAGGTTCCTTCAGAATCTGTTCGGATGTGCTCAAACCTGATCCCTGGGGTTACACTGAATTTTTCAGAAAGGTTCAGGACATTTTCAGCGAATGCCGCATAATTCTGACTGGGGAAGTCATAATCGAATGCCTCCAGGTCTTCAGGGTTTAGAAAACTGAAATCAGCATCTGCGGCAGCACTGGCATCTCCCTGGCGTCGGTCGGTCAAGCCTTTGTAGTAGCGGCCTCCCACCACAACGGCAGATTGTAAGCCTGCAAAATCAAAGTATTGTATCAATCGGGTTTCAGTCCCAAAGTTGCGAAACTGATCGCTGATCAAAGTGCGGTTGCTGTTAGGGTCGTCCAATCGTGAAATCTGCTCCAAATTCCCCAGTGCATCCCTGCGGGAGATGAGTCCGAAGTTTCGGATGTTCAGTTTGGTTTTCGGGGTGAATTGTAAGTCAATAGTGCCAGCCAATAGATTCCATGATACCTGGAACCAGTTGCGACTTCTTCTCGAAGCACTCAGGTTGCCTTGCTGAAAATCCAGGTCCGTCAGCCCACCGGGTTGTTGCGCCTGATAGTTGAGGTAAGAGTATTCGAAACCCAGTTTCAAACGTTCGGTTGGCTGATAACCTAATCGTGTAAAACCTAATTGTGCATCGAAGGACGAATTGTTTCGCCAACCATCACCTTGTCGATATTGGAAGTAGCCGTAGTAATCGATTTTATCGTTTCGTCCGCCTACACTTGCAAACGAATTCAGTAAACCAAATGATCCAACGGCTTGTTCCAGGTTGACTTCCACCGGTTTTTCTGGCGCTTCTTTGATTTTGAAATTCAACATCCCTCCAAACTGAGTACCGTATTGTAAAGACGCTGCGCCGCGCACCACTTCTATGCGTTCCACGGCTTGCAGGGCGGGCAGATAATAGCTTTCGGGATACCCTAAGGCATCGGCGCTCATGTCATAGCCGTTTTGCCGGGTATTGAAATTGGCTGTCCGACTAGGTCCTAAACCACGTGCAGCAATGTCCAGTTGCAAACCAGCAAAATCACTTTCCCAAATGTTGAGACCGGGTACTTTGGCGAAGATCTGTCTGGCATTGTTGGCCACTTTATTGGCAGCAAAATCATCCAGTACAATGAGTTCGTTTTTCTTGGCTTCATAAATGGCAAAGCCATCTACAGCTTGTAGACGGGAGATGCCAATGGTAGATCGACTGTTGTCCGTAACCTCTACAACCTCGAGATTTTGAACAAGCTCTTCCATGAAGAAATTCAGTTTTCCGTCCTGTTTCAGATCGATTTTCTCAGTGGCAGGGGCAAGACCAAAATAAAAAGCGCGAATCACATGCTGTCCAGCTGGCAACTCCAATTGATAGTTGCCTCGTTGATCTGTTTCCACCTGAAGCTTTTGGTCGGGAACCAGTACCATCGCGCCTGCAATGGGTTCATTGGTCACATCGTTCAATACCTTTCCTTCTAGTGTGAAGGATTGAGACCATGCAGATGAGATGCAGCCGATCAATAATATGGAAAACACGTAGCGCAAGGGAATCACATCAATTTTGATTTGGGTACGGAAGGATCCAGTTTTTGGAAGACCAACCATCTTTGATTTGAGTTAGGTCAGTGTGAGGATCGATTAATAATTGAGCGGGTCGGGCGTTCAGTGTCACCCAGACTTCAGCTCTTACTTGAGGGTCATTAACACCTTTTTCGGCATAGTGTTCTTTTAAAAATTGCGCGTATTGCAAGATCATGTCTGGTTGCATGGCCATCTGTTTCTCCTGATGCGGATGAAGGAATTGTTGATTAATTACTGACCCTTCCCGTCCGGTTTCACTGTCTTTTACATAGAAGGTAGCCGTGCCTGCTTTTTCCATCAACATGACTCGCCATGCAAATCTATAGCCTTCTTCTGTCCAAAAGAGATTACCCGGGTAAAGAAGATACCGCCAGGGAAATAATATTTGAAAAGTGAAGAACAGACCCAGCAAGAGAAGGCCTAAACGATGACTATGATTCACCCTTGCTGACGTTTCTGGTTCCTTCTGTGTTTGATTCTGGCTCCCTGCCAGAAATGGAATCCATTGGCTGATCTTTTGCAATAGCCGTTCGTGCCATTCGGCGGAAAAGAAAACAGTGACCACCATGATCATGACTGCCGGAAAAACACCGATCTGAAACAAAAGGCCGGTCAACAAATGGAAAATCACGATTGCCGCATAAGCTATCAAGCGGGTTTTTCTCCAAAGAAGTCCTCCGATAATGAACGTATCGAATAACATGCCGGCCCAGCTGAAAACGAATGCTGTGAGTTTAAATTGGAAAAACCATCCAATCAAAGGCATGCTTGACTTGGCAGGTAGCCAGATTGCTAAAGGGAGTGCTCGAAATAACCAGTCATAATTGATCTTGGCCAAACCAGCGTAGCAATAAACGATGGCAATCTGCAATTTGAAGATTCCTACACACCACGCTGGAACCTTGGTTCGTCGCAAATGTGGTTTCAGAAAGGTGTCTATGGAATAGTTTCGGTGGGCTGGTACCCAAATCAAAAGGAAAGCGACGATGCTGACGAAGTAATAATGATTGAGATAAAAGGTGATGTCAATGAGCTCGACATAGGTAAAACATAGAAAGAAAAGGATTGTAGAGAATCGGTACTGCCAGCCAATAGCAAGACCTATGGCAGCAATGCACATCAGGCAGAAGATTGAGTATATTCCAGCCTGCGAAAGCGGTGCTACCCAATCAAAGCCGAAGTAGCTGAAATGTAAAGCAGGCTCTACCAATTGGGTGTCTACCCAGCCCATCCACATGTACCTGATCGTACTGAACAGCATGACCAGACCAAAGGCTATCCGGAACGTGACCAAAGGAGCGATCGAGACCGGTCGCTCCAGATAATCAACTAACTTTTGATATGGTGTTTTTCCTTCAATCAATGGGTTTGGGGATCAATCTCCGTCACCGGAATTAAAGGTGATGCTGATACCTAACAGAGAACTCATGGAGCTTTTGAAATTGGCTGTGTTGGCTTGTAATAAGTCCCTTAATTCTTGGATTTCATTGGTTTCTACGGAGGCAGAAAGCGGACCGGATGGCAAATTGGTTAAGGCCTGGTCGATGTTTCCGAGCGCGTCTAGAGTAGTTGCTACCAGGTCTGTTCCGCCCTCTACTTCATCAAGATAGTCATCAAAGCCAATGATTGATCCTCCGGATTTGGAGCGTCCCATCCAGATGTTTTTGGAACTTTCGAAGTGAGCAAGCAGCAAATCCCTGGAAATGCCACTGTAGTATGCTTCTACCAGCGTTGGATCAGCCCCGGACTGGCCAGCTGTTAGCCCTGCTGGCAACTCCACTTTAAAATTCTTGATGTTCTCATAGTCTTTGACAAATTCATTGTATAGCAGCGAGATAGAGCTGCCGGCAGCCGTACCATCATCGCTGATGAATTCCTGTAAATACGAGTTGCTCCATTCTTGAACGATCTGATCAATCGTAGTGGTCAATTCACTCATGATCAACACCAAATAATCCTTGCGGGCCTGATCAAAATTGGTGACCAGTTCCTCGTCGCTTTGGCCATTGCCATAGATCAGGTATTCAACGGCATAGAACCCTCGGACATCTCGATCGAAAGCCGCCGCCAGGTTGAAATCAGGGTCGATAATATTGGCTTCCACTTGAGCCTCATCGACTGGGAATACTCCCAACACTGTGGCGTAAGCTCCTAAAGGAAGGTTGGCCGGACCAAATCCAAACGCCGAGCAATGCTGATGGGCAGTAGCCGCTTGTACCCAATTATCTCTTAGGGTCTGAAGGTTTTGTTCGGTTGTACTTTCTACAAACGCAGTGGTCGCTGCGGACAGATCATTGAGATTTGATTGCAAGTCCTCGAAGTTGGGAACAATCAATTCAGTCGCTAAACTCTCTAATAATGCTCCACGATCAAATCCAGGCTCGTTGGGCGTTCCATTGTCTTCTCCACAAGAAACAATGAATAGTATCGCGAGCATCAATCCACACAATAGGTAATTTTTCATTCTTTTCATCTTCTCCTTTTCACACAAAATCTCTATTTCAGAAACACGACAAAACCTTGCCGCTACAAAACGACAAGGTTCAGTCCAATTAATTATCTAATTATCAGTACCTGAATCAGGTTGGATCATTTTCATAAAATGTGTTGATCTCTGCATCGGTGAACCCATAAATCGACTGGATGTCACTTATGATCTGGTCCAAATTGGCTAGCAAAGTCGCATCATTCAGGAATCGGTAACTCTCTGGCGTTTGTCCGGCAGGAGCCAACAGTAGTTCCAGAATACCGTCAATTTGCGCATCCGTGATCAGTTTTCTACTGACACCTCGAAATCCATGAGCAAACCCAACACCCTCTGCATATGCATGCATAGCATTCCCCAGTGCTTCGGGATCATCGCCTGCGGCCTGCAATTGAACTTTAGTAGCATTGCAGTAATAGATCACTGTGGCGTAATTTGATTTTTCCCAGGCAAGCAGGTAATCCTCAAGGGCCTGGTCTCTCTGTGTGTTGAACAGATCTCCACCCTCAATGGCTGCTTTCGCAATGATCAATGCATTTCTGATATCGTAGAAAAAGCCTGTTTGTGTGGTCTGGTTGGACCTGCGTCGTGAATAAGTAGCAGCTGCAGTAGTTGCGGAAGGATCAAAAGCTGGGTTCGTTCCGTGAATCAGCACCAGTTTATCAACAGCAGATGAATTGCTCAAGTCACCGTCGATCACGGTCAGCGCATGATTGTAAAGGGCCGCTCCGAAAGAGCCTTTTTGCACATTTTGTTCTAACTCCAACCCATTTTCATCCAGCAATCGTGTGCCTAGCAAGCCGCCTTCTTCTTCTGCTGCAGGAGTGCCGGTTCCTGGGTTTTGAAATCCTGTCGTGGAATTAGCTGCAGCAACCAGTTCCACCAACCAACCTTCGACTAGTGTGCGGTAGTTAGGCTCAGTGATGAAAGACAAGTTGGAGGGATACGGGATCGCAGGAATTGTTTCACCTTGTGCACCGGCCTCTGCTGCATTGACGGCAGCCGTCATGGCAGAAAGCTCCGCCAATACGGTAGCTTCAGTCGTTACATTGGTGTCAAAATCAGCCGACGTGTATTCATCGGGTATCTCTAAGTTCAAGCTGGGTTCATCTTCTCCACAGCTCGATAAAAATACGAGGATCAATAGGGCTGTGAATAGTTTATATATCTTCATTTGTTCGTTTGTGTGATTTAGCTGAGGCCAAAATTATTTGGGGTCAATCACAAAATTTAGAATCATTCTAAATAATCCGAAAATTTCACTAATGGTAGTAAAAAGGGGCTTCAGGGTTCACTAGAGCTAGTGGAGGAGGGTATCACTAGTTGTAGTGATAGTAAGTTCAAATACAGGAAAATAGCGAGTTAGTCAGCGTAAGCTCGAATGCTGGTCGTGGGAGATGTTCACCTGTTTAGCCATCCTTCAATGGTGACTCCAAAAGTCAGATTACCATAGGTATCGCGGAAGGCAATGTCTTCTGAAGTGAAAACATTCCAGTTCAGAAAGGCATAGATGATATTGCCAGTATCCTTTTTTTCATTGTTGATCTTTGCGACCGTTTCATTGTTGGTAGGGTCATTTGGATCGATTTGACTTTTACGAAATCGCATGCCGACAAAACCAGATATTGATCGGACCTTTTTATCGAAAATAAAGGCCGATAAACCCGGCTCTACACTCAAGCGATGATACTTGCCTTTTCGAATCACATTTTCTCTTTTGAATGATTTTCTGAAAATGGGAGTGGAAACATCTGTTCGCCATTGGTTGATCTCCCCAAATAGAACAGGATGATATTCAGTATCCTGTTGGAGGTTCATGATACTTGCATGAAAGCCCATGTGTTTTCCAATGAAAGATTTGTAGCTCGCATGAAATGTTTTGAGCAATCGGTTTCTTTGAGCAGCCTCATTTAGCGTCAAATTAGACCTGGTAAGGTGGCGAATGGCGTAGGAAACTCGCATTAATGAGCCATACTTTTTAAATCCATGTTGCCATAAGACCCCTGCGCCCAAATCGATTTTTCCGATGTTATCCAATGCAGGAGGATCTAACGAAGGGTCAGCAACATTGAAATCAATGAAGAATGGGGTGCTACTCCCTATGGGGTTAGTCATGATCTGATTCCCAAAAATGGCTCCGTTTTCACTGCTGATGGTGAGGTAATTAAATTCCACAACAAAATCAAAGGCCAGAAAGTCTTCTAAAGTTTTGTCACTACACACCTGAGACTTAGCAACTGGGGCCAGAAAAATCTGTGTTTCGACAGGCATTTTACGAATGTCCTTGAACTCTTTTCGTTTTCGATAACCAGCTTTCTGCCTTACAGGTCTTCTGAGCTTTTTTTCTTTCCTGAATATATCTCCGGTAGGTATTCGGCCACCAAATGCCACCTCAATATTGCCATAACCGACACCAAAACTTTCGGCTTGTCCGGAATTTGAGACATCAGGGCTGTTTTCAAGATCCAGTGAGATTTGATTATGAATCATCGAAACCCCATAGGTGAATTGGACGGAAGACTTTTTGTGATCAGTTTTCGAATCATACCCTAGCACATAGATGTTATTGCCAAACAAGGAGTTTACATCAGGCTTCTGGGTGATGGCCATCGAATAAAACCTGAATTTGTCTGCATCACCTGTAAAAGCTGGGTTGAATACAGGTAGATCCATGTTCATCGAGGGCGTTTGAAATAAAGGAGATAATTGTGCCTCCGCTGCTCTTGGCAATGTTAGCGCCAGCGCTACTACAATATGGATCAATATCTGAGGTAAAATCGTTCTCATGATCATCTTATTAACTGGAAGTATCCTGTTCTGGCAATGGGCTTGTCATCGCAACATTGCACTTTCACGACATAGAAATAGGTTCCGCGGTTATTGTCTTCGCTTCTGTTGTTCCCAGGAGTGGTGATTTTACCATCCCAGCCTACGCTTTTTTGCCATTCTTCTGCGATGAATTCTCCGGTACAGCCATCGCATGACATTTCTTCCCCTACAGCATCACGACTCATGACTAGGTGGTGAACGAGGTTTTCGGTTGTACCAAAAATTGATAATTCTACTCGTTCCACATTATCCAGATCTTCGTCGTGGAACTGTACCAAAAACTGATCATTGGTCCCGTCGCCATTAGGAGAAAATGCATTCGGAAGCGTAAAACTACATCCATAATAGCCTGGAACATCATAAGTCATTTGCCAGTTGTTTTCACAAATCTCATTGGTCACATCCAGGCGGAATGTCACTTGAGAGTCCCTGCCTATACTACGTGCAACCCGTGAAAACACAGGAGATACGCGATACTCTTCACTAATTAAATTTCCGTCCATGTACCATTGGAAAATGCCCGTTTCTTCACTTGGAACATCTGTCTGGTTAAATAAGTCAAACTCAATGCCATGACAAATGGCTGTTTGGGTTGGAAAAACGATGGGTATTGGGTTGGCGATGGCCCTTAAGGGTAGTGAATCTTCCAAACTGCAGCCTGCGCTGGATACCGCCATAGACTTAACGTAATAATTACCAACGGATGGTGCATCAAATGGATCTGGCGTATTCTGGTCGCTGAGAAGGATCACTTCATCTGTGTTTGAATTGATGAGTGTCCACTCATAGGTGGCTTCTGAAGGGTCATTAATCACCGTTACCGTAGAGTCCTCACAATATCTTTCATCGTCAAGTCTGAAGGATACTTCTGGATTGGCATTGACCTCAAATGCAAGACTATCCTTATCAAAACAGATGGGGTCTGGCCCGGGGCCAAAAGCTGTAAGGTTGATATAATAACTTCCTGGCTCAAAGAAACTTCGGGTAACATTAACACTGTTGGAAAGGGAATCTGTTAGTCGACTGATTTCCCACTGATAGGAATCTGCACCTACGGAGTTATTGATAAAAGTGATCCGATCGTTTTCGCAAATTCGTCCTGGAGATTCGATTGCTGCTGTGGGCACAGATTTTACTTCTACCTGACTCGAGTCGTAGGAGAAACAACCATTTGTCCCTTCCAGCGTCATATTGACCCAATACATTCCTGGATTGTTATATTGATGCGTACCCGGTGTTTCAGTCGGTTCTAAATCGGTTCCGTCTCCAAGGTCCCAAATGGTCTCTTCAGAAAGAATTGAGCTGGTATTAATGACTTCCACAGTCTCTCCGAGACATATGGACGAGGGTTCTACTTCAAAGCTGATATCAGGACCTGGTTCCACGATGATGGTTTCAACATCTTGAACACGACCGCAAACAACGCCACCTGTGGCTATTTCTACGGAGAGAATGAGATGAAATGTTCCAGCCTGATCCAGCTCATGGTTCTGAACCGTATCCGTGAGTGATAGCTGCAGACTATCAGTGCTGTTTTCCGCAACCAGCGTCCATTCAAAATCTCTTCCTGTTCCATCGGTTAAGCCGTTTACGCCTGCGTTCAGTAAATCTCCTTCGCAATAGTCATTAGATGGTCTTCCTAAGTCGATTTCAGCGTCCTCATTTACGGGTATCACCGTAACATTAACGGAATCTGTGGACACACCACAGGCACTAATCGCACTTAGCTCAACGGTATAAGTCACATCGTCAAAAGTGTTGTTTTGGAAGATGTGAGGAATTGGCTCTTGATTGAAGAGGGTGTCAACTGGAGAGCCATCTCCGTAATCAATCACGTAAAACTCTGGCAGTCCAACAGATTCATTATTGATATTAACCGCTATTCCGTCGCAAGCAGCCGTGAAATTAGTAGTAACTACTGCTTGTGGGTCCGGTGCCACTTGAATGGTTTTTGTGTCTACGATGCCTTCACATTGCCCTTCATTGGTGCCTCTTAATTCAATCACGTAATCGATCTCCTCTTCACCGGTATTGGTGAGTGTCGTATCCAGGGTGGTTGCATTGCTGACCAACGTGCCATTGATGAACCATGAGACTTCATCAAAACTCAATCCGGTTCCAGGGTCTGAATTTTCGCTGGTCAGGGAAATAGGATCGCCAGGACAAACACCTCTTGGGGCGTTATCAATGACCATGATTGGTGTCGGATAGACAGACAGTGTTTGTGTTGCTTCATGGCTACAATCAGTGTCATCTGTGGCAGTTAGGGTGATGTCATAGGTGACGATTTCCCGGGTTTCATTCTCCACTTCAAAAGTGGTGTTAAGATTCGTAGGATCAGTGATGGTCAAATCAGATCCACCTGAGGTGATGGCCCACTGAAAAGTGTCGCCACCTGTTGTGTTCTGTGTAGCAAGGGAAATCTCTCCCGAACAATTAAGCGTTTCGAATTCGAAATCGACCAGTGGTCTTGCCAGATGTGTGATGTCTCTCGAAAAAGTGGCTTCACAGTCATTGTCGGTTGTTAAGGAGAGCGAAACAGTGTAGTTCCGGTCGGTACCTTGATTCTCTCCAAACGATAAAGAGGTGGCCAGTTCGCTGGTCGTCGAGAAGGTGGGAAGTGGTGCTTCCCCTGTAACGGACCATTCTACGCGGGTAACATTGGCGGAGGCATTAGTATTGGAACCGGTGAAATCCAACGTGATATTAGGACATGTTGATTCGTCGAGGTTGAAGGTAGGTACAGGTTCTGCGAAGAACGTCAAGTTGACCACATTAGAGGTGTCCGGACAAGCACCCGCAGAATTGACCACTACTTGATATGCTCCCTCGATTCCAGTAGTATATGTGGTTCCGGTTGCCCCGGAAATTGCGGTGCCGTCACGGAACCACTGGTAAGAAGAGGCCACTCCGCCCGTTACCACACTGGTCAATACAAAGTCTTCCTCTAAACAAACTTCATTTTCACTCGAAGCATCAATCTCGACATTGGCTCGCTCTACAATTGCTACATCTTGAGATATGCTTTGACTGCAATCACCTAAAGTTTGTACCCTGAATTCATACAATCCTGCTTCTTCGACTGTCAAAGTATTGGTGTTTTCGCCGGTGATCTCCAGGCCATCTTTGAACCACGTTCTGCTGGTGATGTTGGCTTCATCCGTGTTGGAAACGGTGACCGTTAATTCCACTGGCATAGGAGAAGAGTCACATAGCTCTGCAGATGTAGGATCAGCTGAAATGAGAAGTTCAGGCTGACTATAAACAGTCACTACAATCTCTCCGGTAGCACCCGAACAACCCTCGAAACTCCCCGTTACCGTATATGTGACTGTTCCTTCTGTGCCACTGGTAAGAGAAAGCGTTTCGTCAATGGTATCCCCGGACCCTGTAGCATTAAATGTCACGTTGCCAGTGGCACTCACAGCAGTCCAACTAAACGTCGTTCCTGTGATGCCATTGCTGAGGCTTGTTAAATCAATGTTGGGTGAGGTGTTTTCACATATGGCAGCATTCGAGTCACTTACAGTAGCCAATGGAGCTATTTCGAAATCAAAAGATTCTTGGGTTCCCTCGCATCTGTCTCCACTTGCCAGCGTATATACTGGGGTAATGTTTGCTGTGACCGTTTCCGTGCTGGAAGAACTGTGAGTCAAATTTGCGACCAGGGTTACGCTACTGCCTGCTGATACGCTGATGGTTGTATCTGATTCTCCATCCACATTTGGATTATCGTCGAATGTCACCTCAAGAAAAGTAGCTATTTGATCATTGGAAACACCTAAAGACAGAGAGACATCCTCGCCACTACATCCATTGACGGTCGTTCCTGAATGCTCCAAGGTAAGTACAGGTAATACCAGCAGGGACACACTGGTATCAGCAGAACAACCTTCAAATGTGCCGGTGATGTCATAGGTGACCGTAGCGATTTGACTTGAATTATTTGTCAGTGACTCATTGATTGTTCCGCTATTCGGGTCTGTAACCGTGACGGTAGCCGTAGGCTCATCAATCGCTGTATTCGCTCTCCGCGTATATTCGAAAGAAGTGCCACTGCCTGTTTGAAAGTTAGGAGAGGTCAGTGCTTCAAAATTGATTTCAACATTGCCACTACTACAGATCGTGTCAGTAACTACGGTGGTCGAAAACTCGGGTTCCGGATTAACAGTAACGGTCACTGTTTCCGTAGCCCCCACACAGTTACCGGTCGATGCGTAAGGAGTTAATTCGAAAACCGCATCCAATGGCATATTGGTAGCATTTTCGAACGAACCCAGATTTATTGATACACTCAAGCCTGCTCCGGATTGCGTACCACTACTATTTCCTGTCAGGCCGGTGTTTGAGTCGATTCGCTGATATTCTACACGGTCCAGGTCAATATCTGATGTGACCTCAATCGTAGTAGATCCACTTTCACAAAAGCTTGCTGGGTCCGATGCGGTGATGGTTGGAAATGGGTTTACGGTGACTTCTACCTCGAGGCTTTCGGTTGTCGGCGTACCATCGACATCATAAGACAGATCAAGGGTATAAGTGTAGGTGCCGGCAGCTGTAGGAATGATATCAATTTCATACAAGTCTGCCTCATTGGTGATGGGCAAGGTTCTTGATATCGCCCCGCTTGGCCCTGCTACAACCGTAGAGGCGTCATTTGGATCCGCATCAGATGATGTAACAGACCAGGAATATAATGCATTCGTGATGTTTGCATTGTCCTCCAAATTGGGGAAAGTTAGTGCTATGGTATCTTGTGTTATAGCAGGAGCCCCGGAAGTGGTGCCAGGATCTAAACATACATCGGAACCAGCCAGTGAAAGAACATCCAGTTCGGCACATCGTTCGAAATCGGCTCCGCAACTGGTGTTAACAGTTACGCAATAAGTCCCAATGTCAGCTTCCGTAAGAGAAGTTAATGTCAGCACACTTGAAGTGGAGAGTACCGTTGATTCACCTTGTTTGGTCCAGGAATAAGAGATCGTACCACAATAATCTGTTTCTATCTCAAAAGTCGCATCTCCTCCGAAGACTGCCGAAAGTTCATCTTGTGGTGATTGAATGATAATTACATCACAAAATGCGGAAACAAATCCCTCATTAGCATCATTGAGGCTGGATTGTGAAACTCCCGTCGTGGCAATGCGCGTACTACTTCTAGTTACTCCTCCAAGGACGAATTCCCCATTAGCTTCATTAATACCTAATGAAATTCCTCGATCGCTTCCCCCTGCTCCAAAATATGTACCCCAGATACGATTACCTTCACTGTCAAATTTTGCCAGGAAAACGTCGCCATTTGAATCACCTACGGATGCACCTCCAAAGGATTCATTGCCTTCCAGAGCATCTGAGGTGGCGATGTTATTTTCACTGTTAGTGGTTCCTGTAAAAATGATATTATCGTTACAATCAATGATGATATCAGTTCCTTCATCCGATCCGGAACCACCATAGTAAGAGCCCCAATCTAAGTCAAGGGTGCCAGCATCAACCCTCAACAAATAGGCATCGCCGTTACCCCCATTCGTGTTTTGGTGCGTATTCCCTACGACTATGTCGGAACTTGAAGAAGAGATTACTCCTGTAATGGCGAGAAAGGAGCCATCTGTGCTAATATCAATTCCTTGATTCGGGATATTATCATTTGGGTGAGTGGTTTGTCCGAATGGTGTTTTTTCTAAGATAATATCAAGATCCTGATCTAATTTGGTTAACCCAATCCGAACCAATTCAATGCCTCCAAGGTCAACTGTTCTGGACCCTATGATGTAATATTCATTGTTGTGAGCAACAATGTCGTGTCCTCTATCTTCGAGACTGCTGCCTGCATAAGAAATTCGTTCTAGCGTTCCACTGGTTGCAGATAGTTTTAAGATGATTGCATCATTTCCATCAGCATAGGCGTTTTCAACCGTCGCCCCGTCGATATTATCTGTAGATAAGCTGTTACCGACTGTTCCCACTACAATTACTGCATCATCATCGATATCCAATGCGCTCATATAGTCATTCCTGTCACTACCAACAAATCGGAGCCAATTGAGAGTTTGGCCGTCGGTAGATACGCTAGTCACAAAACCGTCGGCTTCACCCGCATAAGCCCCAAAAAAAGGAGAAGCCACACTGTCTGAGCCTGTACGGCCACTGATAAACAAATTGGAACTAGACTCATCAAGCTTGATATCAAAACCTACATCAATGTTACTGGATTCAGTACCTCCGCCCATATAGGTCGCCCACAGCAGGTTCTCGAGTGTAGCGTCGAAACTGCCAATGAAGGCGTCGTTACCCCCACTTTTCCCTGGTTGAAAGCCTAAGCTCAAGGCATTGGTTAATAAGTCCGAACTGTTAGAAGCGCCTGTTACGTAAACGGTATTTCCGTCATTGCTAATGTCAACACCATAAATCAGGTCTTCTTCTTCGCCTCCAAGGTAGGTGGAAACTCTTAGTGTTAATGTCACTACCTCCGGATCAATTACCAGCGTCTTACTTTGGTCATATTCACCTAAATCAAAATGTACTTCCTTTTCACTGTCTAGCTGAAATTTGGCAGGTACAGACTGACGGATCCCACTGGATATCGTATAAACTTCTTTCAAATCTTCAGCAACCACACCACCTTGCGTAGTGAGCGTGAGCAAATTGGAAACCAGGTTTTCTTCGTCTGATTCATGAGAGGTATGAATGCCGCTGGAGTGGTTGATTCCTAGCTCATCCTGCCCATCGTAATTCAATCGAATCTGGTCAGGGTTAGCACCAGGATGAACGATGAAGCTGTATTTGAAGCCCATTCGCCGAGTGTCAGGTGCTGCTGTTTCAAATACCACATCGATTCCGGGGTAGACATCATGATAAGTAACCTGTTCATAATGATGAATTTTTGAGGCTTGTGTTTTTCCAAAGAAATAATTTCTATAATCAGCGCTTTTTCCTGTTTTTGAAACCCGAGGAGATGGGTTAGCTCCTACAAGCTGGACCTGAATGTTGTGTTGAAAATATTGATTGCCCCCGCTGGTCGATTCCCTATAGTTCAGGATATAGGTGAAACGATCAAGGCCAAGCGCAACCTGCAGACCTCCTTTATCCAAGAAGAATTGAAGTTCATCGGCATCCCATTGTCCTTTGTTTTCCAGAAAACCATCAGGCCTGAAATCCATGACCGATCCAGACTTTGCGGCTAGACTCGCTTTAAAATTTTTGACCTTTTCATCGGAAGGTGCTGAGGAAATTTCTGCTGAAGTATTAGTTTCCTCTACCGGATTCCCATTATATAATTTTAACGGAATAAGGCATATGGCGAATAATATCAAGCAACAAAAAGCTGACTTTGCTGTTCTGCTGAAGTTCATATTTGGTCGAGTGATTTTGTCTAGCAAAAAAGCCCTGAACGGACAAAAATTGTTAGTTCTAGAAAGTTAGGAATACTCTGGTTAGGATTAAATAATATTACGTAGAATCCATGTATTTATTCGTCAAATTCACTGATTCTCATGAATATCTACTCCCAAAAAACCACTATATAAAATTATGTAAGTAGTGTTCCGAGTATTGGCTATGAATTGCAGCCTGTAGAACCTTCAGTAATTTGGACTCGTCAATGCATTCAATCCTGTAACGAAAAACCGATTCCTGTTTTACTTTGAATTTTCAATTTCAGTTTAATACCGTCTTTCGTTACTAAAAATAGAAATCATCGTGGCTGGAATGCAAATAAAGTTTGTGAGTGGTTCAATTCCTCTCACGAATAGCGGATTTCAGTTTATTAATGGAAGTCTGATTTTTCAGGGTTCGGATTGAGTCTGGCAGATTGAATCCATACCCCCCTTAAGTTTTTTATTTGATTTGACTAAGCTAATCTTGCAATTTGATTAGCAAGTATCATGTCATTAATGGAACTATACCCTCTCAAATTCAATCCGATTTTCAAAGACAAACTCTGGGGAGGCCAGAAAATCCATACTGTACTGGGGAAGGACTTTGGTGATCTGCCCAATTGTGGAGAGACCTGGGAGTTATCGGGAGTCAAAGGCAATATTTCCATGATTAATAACGGTGTATTGGCTGGAGTGGACCTTCGATCGGTACTTGCTCGTGAAAAAGCAACTTTAGTAGGGGAGAAAAACTATCAGGAATACGGTGACGAATTCCCTTTATTGATCAAATTCATCGATGCCAATCAGGACCTTTCTATTCAGGTACATCCTGATGATACGCTGGCCGCCGAACGGCACAATAGCAAAGGCAAAACTGAAATGTGGTATGTGATGCAGGCAGATCAAGGGGCTTCTTTGATCAGCGGTTTTAGCAAGGAAGTTGATAAAGCCTCCTATGTGGAGCATTTCGAAAGCGGCCGATTGTCTGAGATCCTGAACCGGGAGGAAGTGCAAACAGATGACGTCTTCTTCTTGCCAGCAGGCAGAGTACATACGATTGGTGAGGGCTTATTAATTGCAGAGATCCAGCAGACCAGTGACATCACATACCGCATCTTTGATTTTGATCGAGTAGATGCCGAAGGAAATAAAAGAGAGCTTCACGTGGAAGAAGCCCTGGATGCGATAGATTATAAGAAATACGATAAATACAAGACTTCCTATGAGGATCAATTGAATGCGCGTGTGCAATTGGAACGATGCGAATTTTTCACAACCAATAAACTGACCCTGGATCAGGCAATGACCATTGATTTGCCCAAGTTGGATTCATTCAAAATCTACATTTGCCTGGAAGGCAAGGCCAATATTCAATATGCAGAAGGAGCCTCAGAAAGCATTTCCATGGGTGATGTGATTCTGGTTCCAGCTGCTATGACGAATTACACGATTGAACCCGAAGGGCAGGTTAAATTGTTAGAGTCTTACATCGATTAGAGTAGGAGTACTACCGACATGTCTCTGACAAAAAATAAAAAAACGCAATTCATTCACCTGGGATTGAAAGATTACCAGGAAACCTGGGATTATCAGGAAAAACTTTTCAAGGGGGTTGTAGATCAAAAGATCGTCAACAGAAAACTTCCCGAGGAAGAACAAGCTACGACATCCAATTACTTGATTTTTGTCGAACATCCACACGTTTATACCTTAGGTAAAAGCGGCAAAGAAGAACATCTTTTATTGGATAGCCGGGCGTTAGAGGAAAAGGAGGCCACTTTTTATCGAATTAATCGTGGGGGCGATATCACTTACCATGGCCCTGGGCAAATCGTAGGGTATCCCATTTTGGATCTGGATAATTTCTTTACTGATATCCATAAATACCTACGCTACCTGGAAGAAGCAATCATTCTGACGCTTAAAGAATATGAAATTGCTTCGGGCCGTATCGATGGGCTTACTGGCGTATGGATTGACTGGGAAAATCCTGATCTTGCCCGGAAGATCTGTGCGATGGGGGTGAAGTCCAGTCGTTGGGTAACCATGCATGGATTTGCTTTCAACGTGGATGTGAACCTGGATTATTTCAATAATATCGTGCCTTGTGGTATTTCTGACAAAGCCGTGACTTCCCTGGCCAAAGAGTTGGGATATGCGCCTGAAATGTCTGAAGTTGAACAAAAGTTGAAAAAACATCTTGGTACTTTATTTGAGATGGAGTTTTCCGAATAGATCGAAGTATCTGCGGCTTGTTTTAATTTTGATCTTGTCATGGTCAGTGACCATTAATTTTTAATCACCTTGAAAAAAGATATTCAGTTCCTTCCAGTCAAAGACGTGTTTTTTACGGTAGCGCAAGACCAGGAAGAGTGGAAAGTTTACCTCATCAATCGTGGTTCTGATGTGTTGGAAAATGTGATGATTACTTCCAAAGGGTATGGCGAAAAGGATGGGAAGAAACAGGAGACTTCAGTCCTTCGACATGGCATCCCAAAATTGGAAGCAGGAGAGTTTGCTTTGATCGAGCCAATCGACCCTCAGGTGTTCCATCTCAACAATGAATATTGGCTAAGTTTTTTCATTGGTACACAAGTGTATGATAAAAAGTACATATTTGTACCTGATTCTATTTCTGAAAACAACTTAAGCTTCATCCCCGAACTCAACTTGCGTGGGGTGATTCATCTTTGACATGCAAAACATCAAAAACACCGTCGTTATCGACATTGAGACCGTATCAGCTTATTCAAATTTTTCTAAAGTGCCCGAGCGATTACAATCTCTTTGGGCGAAAAAAGCAAAGAATTTAAAGAACGAAGAGGAGCTTGATATAAGCCAACTCTATGAAGACCGAGCCGCGATCTATGCCGAATTTGGCAAAGTGATCGTTATTGGTGTAGGGGTCTTCAGTGGAAGGGAAAAGGAGCTTTCCTTTACCGTAAGAAGCTTTTTTGGACATGACGAAAAGCAAGTCTTACAAGACTTTGTTTCCTTTTTGGTCCAGGAATTTAATCAGGGGAGCCTGCAGTTATGCGGGCACAATGGAAAAGAGTTTGACTTCCCCTATCTATGTCGTAGATTGCTCGTCAATGGCCTGCCGATCCCTTTTGTATTGGATACCCGGGGTAAAAAACCCTGGGAGGTCAATCACATCGACACGATGGAACTCTGGAAATTCGGAGACTGGAAAAGTTTCACATCATTAGAGCTATTGACCGAAATTTTCGGTATCCCGACGAGCAAGGACAACATTGACGGCTCCATGGTCAATGAAGTCTACCATCAACAGGACGGACTAGAAAGTATCCGTCGATATTGTGAAAAAGACGTGGTAGCAACCGCGCAATTGTATTTAAAAATGAACGCAAAATCCACGATACCGGACGACCGGATCTCCATTGTGGACTAGCCAATCTTATGGCACGAAAGAAAAGAAAAGTTAAAAACACAACCACTAAAAAATCTAAGAAAGTAGTGGACGTGAAAGATCGTCTGCGCCAAATTTTTTACGAAGAAGCAGGCGAAAGTTTTTCGTATCGGCAGCTGATCAAGAAAATCGGGATCAGAGATGCCAAAACGAAAGATGCATTAAAAGACATATTATTGGGGATGGAAGCACAAGGCAAAGTGGCGAGAAATCGCGATGGCCGGTTCGTTTCCAATTCCACACCATCGGTGATTACCGGTAAGGTGGACCATGTCAATCCACGATTTGCATATGTCATATCGATGGATTCTGAAGAAGATATCTGGATCAAATCCTCCAATCTGAACTTTGCCATTGATGGCGATGAGGTAGAGGTACAAATCACCAGACCAGCTGCAAGGGGCGCAAAGCCTGAAGGCAAGGTCACGAAGATTCTGAATCGGAATAAGGCAGAATTTGTAGGACGAATCGAGATCTCAGACAAATTTGCCTTTGTCGTTCCCGACAATCGCAACTTACACTTTGATGTCTTTGTGTATCCAGAAAAAACCATGGGCGCCAAGCACGATGACAAAGTGATCGTGCAGATCCATAAATGGCACAATCGGGAGAACAAAAGCCCACAAGGCAAGGTCGTTCGGGTACTCGGAGAAGCTGGAGAACATGAAGCGGAGATCCACTCCATCATGGCAGAATTCGGACTTCCTTTTGAATTTCCGGAGAAGATCGAAAAGGCAGCTGCGAAAATCCCAGTGGAAATTGACAAGCAGGAATTGGCCTATCGCAGGGATTTCAGGAAGGTGACCACCTTCACAATTGACCCCTTTGATGCGAAGGACTTTGATGATGCTTTGTCGCTGGAATGGACCAAGGAAGGGTTGATGGAAATTGGCGTACACATTGCCGATGTTTCCCATTACGTGCGTCCAAGGACTATGCTGGAGAAAGAAGCCTATGACCGTGCAACATCGGTGTACCTGGTAGACCGGACCATTCCGATGCTCCCAGAGAAATTATCGAATGGCTTGTGCTCCCTTCGACCCGAGGAGGAAAAGCTGACTTTCTCGGCAGTCTTCAAGATTGACAAAGAAGGTAATGTGGTGGATCGTTGGTTCGGTCGTACGATCATTTATTCCGATCGCAGATTCACCTACGAAGAAGCACAGGAAAGAATTGAATCCAAAGAAGGTGATTTCCAACAGGAGATCAATCAACTGAATGACTTGGCCAAGCTGATCCGAAAGCGACGTTTCAAAGATGGGGCAGTCAATTTCGAGACCGTGGAAGTCAAGTTCAAACTCGATGATAAAGGAAAGCCGCTGGAGGTAGTTCCCAAAGTGCGGAAAGACGCGCACAAGATGATCGAGGAATTCATGTTGTTAGCCAATCGAGAGGTAGCGACATTCATTTTCAAGAAAAGAGACGGAAGAAAAGAGGAAGGGTCTACGACGTTTGTTTACCGAACGCACGACAGCCCCGACCCGGAGAAACTGGATTCGTTTTCTAAGTTTGCTTCCCGCTTTGGTCACAAGGTTTCAACGGATGGACTGGTCAGTAAAAGCCTGAATAACCTGATGTCCAAGATTGAAGGCAAACCTGAACAAAATGTTCTGGAACAATTGGCCATCCGATCGATGGCGAAAGCGAAATATACCACCGATCCAAAAGGACACTTTGGACTAGCCTTTGACCATTATTCACACTTTACTTCTCCCATCAGGCGATATCCGGACGTAATGGTTCATCGCTTACTCTGGCACTATCTGGAAGGTGGTAAATCGCAGGACAAGGAAGCATTTGAGTCCAAATGTGTGCACTCCAGTGAGCGAGAGAAACGTGCGGCTGAAGCAGAACGTGCATCCATCAAATACAAGCAGGTGGAATTCATGCAATCTATGTTGGGTGAGGAGTTCGAAGGGATCGTTTCCGGTGTGACCGAATGGGGCATTTACGTAGAAATCGTGGAGACAAAATGTGAAGGCATGATCCGGATGTCCGACATGGATGACGATTACTACGAGTTCGATGAGAAACAATTCGCTGCGGTGGGCAAGCGCTCTGGAAAAATCATCACTCTCGGGGATAAAGTGGAAGTGATCGTGGCCAAGACCGATATTGACCGTCGAACCATTGATCTGGTTAAGAAGGGCAATAAGAATCATTCACCCTGGCAAGCTGACGAATTTTAAGGATGTCCAAGGGAAAGATCGGTGTAGAAACAGCCTCCTCACTCGTCATTTCCGCCATGATCGGCACGGGTGTATTTACCAGTCTGGGTTATCAAGTTGTCGACATTAAGTCAGGATTTTCTATCATGCTATTATGGGCACTAGGAGGAATCGTGGCATTTTTCGGAGCATCAGCCTATGCCGAGCTGGGCTCCGTGTTTCGTCGTTCCGGAGGTGAATATCAATTGCTTGGGAAACTCTATCATCCAGCGCTAGGATTTGTGGCCGGTTGGGTATCCGTGACGGTTGGGTTTGCTGCTCCTGCGGCCATTGCAGCTATAGCCTTGTCTTCCTATCTTGAAGTGATTATTCCGGGATTGCCAGGAAAACATGTGGCTGCAGGTACGGTTTTGTTGCTGAGTGTCATTCATGCTTCGTCATTGAAGATTGGGAGTTCTGTCCAGAATTTCACCACGGCACTCAAGTTGATTTTAATCTTGATTTTGATCGTATTTGGATTTACCATCGATTTACCTCAAAACATTTCTATTTTCCCTCAATCGGGAAGTTGGTCGGAGATCATTCAGCCGGCTTATGCGGTCGCATTTGTTTACGTTTCCTACGCTTATACTGGATGGAATTCGGCCATTTACATTTTGGATGAAATGCGAGATCCGGTAAAAGATCTTTCCAGGTCCTTGCTCATCGGTACGGCTAGCGTGACCATTTTGTATTTATTGTTGAATTGGATTTTTCTCTACACGGTTCCGATTTCTGTATTGGAAGGACACATAGAAGTAGGCTTCCTTGCCGGTGAGTCGATTTTCGGTTCGGTTGGTGGTAAGGTCATGGCTATTGCAATTGCTATTCTCCTCATTTCCACAGTCAGTGCTTATGTTTTTCTTGGCCCAAGGGTCAGCCAGGTAATGGGCCAGGACTTGCCAGGATTGAATTGGCTGGCACATACGTCCAAAAATGGGTTACCCGTTCGTGCTTTTCTCCTTTCCACGGCACTCAGTTTGATCTTTATCTATACATCCACCTTTGAACAAGTCCTGCTTTATACTTCTTTCCTGTTGATATTGATCACTACCCTGGCGGTAGGGGGAGTATATATCGTTCGGATCAAAAAATATGAAGCCACCTTCCGCATGTGGGGCTACCCCATTGCGCCAGCAATATTTTTAGGAGTCAGTGTATGGTCGTTGGTTTTTGTAGCGATCGACAAACCTTTTGAAAGTTTAATCAGTGTCGGAATACTGGTAATTGGTATGGCAATTTATTTACTTACAAAGCCCAGAGGGGAACGCTGATTAACTACAATAACTTTTTTCTGTACTCATCTGTTAACCCGGTCAAACTCATTTTTTGAATGCACACCACGCAAGAACTGCTAGAAAAGATCAACCAGCACATTTCGAAACAGGAATACGGAAGTAATCCAGCCAATCTCTATGAGCCAATCAACTACATCATGGGATTGGGGGGTAAGCGATTACGTCCATTACTGGTTTTACTCAGCTATCAACTGAAAGGAGAGTCCTTGGATGAGATTCTTGATGCCGCGCTGGCCGTTGAGGTCTTTCATAATTTCACCCTCGTACATGACGATATCATGGACGAGGCACCACTCCGAAGAGGTCAACCTACTGTACACACCAAATGGAACGATACCGTAGCAATCTTGTCTGGTGATACCATGATGATCAAGGCTTACGAATTATTACAAAAAGGTTCAGGCGATTACTTCATGGGAGTATGTCCGAAATTCAATCAAACATCGGTTGAAGTTTGTGAAGGCCAACAGATCGACATGAATTTTGAAGAACAGGAGATTGTAACGGAAGAAGAATACCTCGAAATGATCCGTCTGAAAACGGCCGTATTGCTGGGTTTCAGTATGTACCTGGGAGGAAAACTGGCTGGTTATGATCAGCAATCCTCAGAAAAACTTTTTAGTATAGGAGAGAAGATGGGCATCGGATTTCAGTTGATGGATGATATCCTTGATGTATATGCAGACAAAGCCAAGTTTGGTAAGCAAGTAGGCGGGGATATCATTGCCAACAAAAAAACCTATTTACTCCTATCTGCGTTGGAAATGGCCAACCCTGAGCAAAAAGCTAAACTGGATCATTGGTTATCTGCTAGAGAATTTGATGTCCAGGAAAAAGTAGCAGCAGTCACTGAGATCTATGATGAGATTGGAATCCCCAACCTCGCAAAAATGAAGATGAATTATTATTTCGATCAGTCCATCAAGGAACTAGAAACATTTGAAGGCAATTCTATCGCCAAAGTCTTACTAAAAGAGTTTGCTACGAAGTTGATGCAGCGGGAAAGGTAACCGCTGTTCATTTTCAAGAATCAGACCCAAAATAAGTACCACATGACCCTACTCATCCTCATCATTACCGTGGCCATCAGTTTTGCAGCGTTGGGGAATGATGGTTTATACCACAAATTCCTACTCAATCCGTATCAAGCCATCCATGGAAAGCAATACTGGAGGTTCCTGTCTTCCGGGTTCATTCACAATAGCTATATTCATCTGGGCTTCAACATGTTCACCTTTTTCTTTTTTGGAGGGCTGGTAGAGGAAACATTTAATTATCGACTCGGTGAAACAGATGGGACAGTATTGTTCGTGATCCTATATGTATCGGCCATTGTCATTTCAGATCTTCCCGTTGCTTTCAAGCATAAGGACAATCCAGGATACAATAGCCTGGGTGCTTCTGGTGCTGTTTCTGCGATTGTCTTCGCCAGTATATTGTATTATCCGACAAATAAGATCTACTTGTTCGGCCTCATCGGATTACCGGGATTTGTCCTGGGGGTCATCTATGTGATCTACTCCTATACCCAGGGGAAGAACATGGCAGATAACATCAATCATGAAGCTCATCTATATGGCGCCATTTATGGCCTTATATTTGGATTGGTAGTTTACCCTCAGGCAGGTCCGGAATTTTTTGACCAGATCCTGAACTATCGATTTACTTTTTAGCTATGGAAATCACATTAACCTACAAAAAGCTGGATAAAGACGATCTTTCGGAAGAAGATCAGCAATTGTTGACAGCAGCCGAATCAGCACGACAGAACGCATATGCTCCTTACTCCAATTTTACGGTGGGTTGTGCACTCCAAATGGAAAACGGCCAGGTAGTCACGGGGAATAATCAGGAAAATGCAGCTTATCCGTCAGGACTTTGTGCAGAAAGAGTGGCATTGTTTCATGCAGGTGCTGAAAACATGGGGCCTGTTCGTACACTACTTGTTTTGGCTAAAAACGCTGAAGATGCATTGGCCAGTGCTTTTCCATGTGGAGGCTGCCGGCAGGTAATTTTGGAATATGCCATGAAGCAAGACATTCCGATTCGAGTGCTTATGTTGCTGGAAAACGAGCAATTGATTGAATTAGAGGACGCTAAGTCACTGCTTCCCTTTGCGTTTTCAGCAAATGCCCTTTGATTCCAAATTCTTCCCGTTCAGCGCCTAATCAAGTTGTCTCGACCATATTCTTTGTTGTAGTGCAATTAGGATTTGCATCTTTGTATGGTCTTATATAGACTTTTACTAATGTATTGAATGCCCGAAAGGGACTATCATAAAGATAAACATTGGTTCAGTGATGTTTTAGGTTGATAGGATTGGCCATGGCGGTCAATCCTTTTTTTATACCCAGTGCAAAAAAAAAGATCAAGCAAACCCTCTTGGAATTCACTTGATCCATTACTATTTGCACATCCTTTCAAGACATTGCTTTGAAAGAACTCAGTCTAATCTTTAAAACTCACAGTTGCCGGGAGTTCTTGGGAAAGGCATCACGTCTCGGATGTTGTTCATGCCCGTCACAAACTGGATCATGCGCTCAAATCCTAATCCGTAACCACTGTGTGGTGTCGTGCCGAATTTTCTCGTTTCGAGGTACCACCAAAGCTCCTCTTCAGGAATGTCCATTTCCGCCATGCGAGTTGTCAGTTGTTCCAGTCGCTCTTCTCGCTGTGACCCTCCAATGATTTCTCCGATGCCAGGGAACAATACATCCATTGCCCCTACGGTTTTTCCATCATCATTTTGCCGCATGTAGAAGGCTTTGATGTCCTTCGGATAGTTATATAGGATCACGGGTTTTTTGAAATGCTTCTCTACCAGAAATCTTTCATGCTCAGATTGTAGATCCGCGCCCCATTCCTCAATCAAGAACTGAAACTTCTTCTTCTTGTTGGGCTTGGAGTTTCTCAAAATATCAATCGCCTCTGTGTAGGTGATGCGTTCAAACGGATTGTCCAATACGAATTTCAATCGCTCGATCAATGAAAGTTCATTGCGCTCGTTTTGAGGTTTGCTTTTTTCCTCCTGACGCTCACGTTGGTCCAGAAATTCCAGGTCATCCTGACAGTTGTCCAGTGCGAATTTCACCAGATACTTCATCATTTCTTCGGCCAGGTCCATGTTGTCTTCCAGATCATAAAAAGCCATTTCCGGCTCAATCATCCAGAATTCGCATAAGTGCCTGGTCGTGTTGGAATTCTCCGCCCGGAATGTTGGTCCGAAAGTATAAATTTCTCCAAGGGCCAAGGCTGCCAATTCACCTTCCAATTGACCCGAAACCGTCAGGTTTGCCTCTTTTCCAAAGAAATCCTGCGCGTAATCAATGCCACCTTCTTCCGTTTTTGGAACGTTATCCAGGTCAAGGGTCGTGACTTTGAAAGTTTCGCCGGCCCCTTCCGCATCAGAAGCGGTCAGGATTGGCGTGTTCATATAATAGAACCCCTTGTTATGGAAAAATTGGTGTACGGCAAACGCCATGTTGTGCCGGATACGCATCACTGCTCCAAACGTATTGGTCCGCATGCGGAGGTGCCCTATCTCACGAAGAAATTCCAGGCTATGACGTTTGGGTTGTAATGGATATTTTTCCGGATCTGCCTCCCCAAGGACTTCAATCGATTCCGCTAGCAACTCTACAGATTGGCCTGAACCCTGAGAAGCAGTTAGTTTTCCGAAAACAGAAAGACTAGCACCGGTATTGATCGATTTTAAGACCTCTTCGAATTGAGCAGCATCTGCAACGACCTGTAAATTATTGATGGTAGACCCGTCATTCAATGCGATGAACGCCACATTTTTACCGGTTCGCTTTGTTCTGACCCAACCACTGACCCTTACGTTTTCGTCAACTGTTCCTGTAAGGGCGAATTTGATTTTTGTTCTTTTCGAATCCACCATTTTACTGAATTAAAAATTTCGGCAAAATAAATGAATCTACACCTTGGGCACTAGAGAAAATGAACGCATTTACGATTAGAACCGCAGATAAATCAGAAAGTATGTGACAGTTATGCTGTTTTAGCTTCCAGATGTTCTTTGAAGGTGCCTCTTTTCTTGTCTTTTTGTCCGAAAGTCAGGTGCAACAGATTTCCATCCAGCTTATCGATGATCGTGTAATCATTGAATTTGAGGTCCAGTCCTTTGATCAGACTAATGAAAAGGTCAATCAGGTTCCGGTCTGATTTGTATTTCACCTGAAGGGTTTCTTCATTGATCCATTCGTATTCGAATCGTGGAGGATAGGCACCCTGTATGTGCTCGGTCACTTTGGCGTGAACGTGATCTAATTGAGTAATGGCATCCTTGGTACTGTTCATGCCGCGATAAAATACACCGTAAAGCTTGGTAGAATACTCGACACACCAATGTTCGCCGAACATGTCAAAAACTTCACCTAAATCCAGTCCTAATGAATTTGAAGCTAATACAAAGAGTTCGATACTTTGCACTTCGTCTATGTCATCGCGAATATGTGTGCCGTAGCTAAATGATGCTTCTTTGCCAAGGCTGGTCATCAATGTGCCCCAAGCCTCTTGACCAAAATAGTGGGTTATTGCGTCTTCCAGACAATAGTGAATGGTTCCCTTCATGGCTCAAAGTGTTTGCTGACTTCAATGAAAATACAATTATTTGCTAATTACAGCATCTGTCAAAAAACAAGATCGTGAACTGGTACAATTGCTGGCTGAAAGAGAGAAAAATTTTGTTGCAACAATTTATCGGTATACTCGTCAAAATTGGTTTAGTATTTGTAATCAACTAAGGAGTGTTAGCCTTTATCTTATAAAATCTGCCTGGCTTGGCTTAATAACTAACCTTACTCACAGAAAATAAATACTTTTGATTGTTGGACAATTAATATGCAAAAACTCAGCTTAACTCAGTCACTTCAACAAAAACTCTCTCCGCAGCAGATTCAGTTCATCAAACTGCTTCAGGTACCTACGGCCGAGCTGGAATCGAGGGTGGAAGAGGAGCTAGAGATCAATCCTGCTTTGGAAGAAGGTAAGAATGAAGATAAGGAAGAGTACGACCAACCTGAGGAGTTTGAAGAAAAAGTAGATGCGGACACCAATCTGGAGGACTACCTGCACGATGACTATTCCGGATATAAAATGCAGGGGGATGGTCGCTCTGATGAAGAAGACAGGGAAATTCCAATTTCAGTAGGATCCACACTCCATGAACAACTTATTTCTCAGTTGGGATTTGTTCGTTTAACTGATCGTGAAAGGGCGTTGGGCAAGCAGCTGATCGGTAGTATCGATACAGATGGCTATATACGCCGTGAATTGGAAGCCATCGCCAATGACATGGCCTTCTCGATGGGCATGGACACTGATGCAGAGGAGCTTGAAGACGTACTGTACAAAGTCCAGAATTTTGAACCAGCAGGAATAGGCGCAAGAAACTTGCAAGAGTGTTTATTGCTGCAGTTGGAGAGAAAAGACCCTGAAGAAGAGGTTAACAGGCTAGCTTATGAAATCATCGATCGCTGTTTTAATGAATTTTCGAAGAAGCATTACGACAAAATTGCCCGGAAACTGTCCATTTCCGATGAGGATTTGCTAAAAGAAGCGATCTCTATCGTGACGAAACTCAACCCTAAACCGGGAGGGAGTGGTGACGAACTGGTGCGAACACAGTACCTCATGCCAGACTTTCAACTGGCCAATAACAATGGCAAGTTGGAGCTAAGCCTCAATGGGAAAAATGCACCAGAACTACGCGTGAGTCGTTCCTACTCAGAAATGCTTCAGGCGTATGACAAGGGCGATAAGAAAGATAAGAAGCTTAAAGAAACGGTCACGTTCATCAAACAAAAGCTGGACTCAGCCAAGTGGTTCATTGATGCGATCAAACAACGACAACAGACGTTATTGAACACGATGCAGGCCATCATTGATTTCCAGTATGATTATTTTTTGGAAGGCGATGAAAGCAAGTTGAGACCGATGATCCTGAAGGATATTTCTGACCGGATCAACATGGACATTTCCACCGTGTCACGAGTAGCCAATAGTAAGGCCATTCAAACAGAGTTTGGGATTTTTCCTTTGAAATACTTTTTCTCAGAGGGCATTGCCACCGATAGCGGGGAAGATGTCAGTAGCAGGGAGGTGAAAAACAAGTTGAAAGAGATCATTGATGGAGAGGACAAGAAGAAACCCCTTTCTGACGATAAACTGGAAAAGCTACTGAAGGGTCATGGATATAATATTGCTCGCAGAACTGTGGCTAAATACCGTGAACAGCTCAATATTCCGGTAGCCCGCTTAAGAAAAGAGCTCTGATATGAATTTTTTCATGAAGGTCGTCTCGGCCGTTCTGCATCCTTTGTTGATTGCAACCTATTTGATGACGGTGCTGTACTTTTTTGCCCCCGAACTCTTCGGAGGGCTAGGGGCCAATCGAATCCCGCTGCTCATCGCTGCAACAGCTATTACAACTTTTTTGGTTCCGGGCCTAAGTATGGGCATGATGCGGCTGACTTCAAAAATCACCAGTCTGGAACTTTCCTCCAGGGATGAGAGATTCATGCCATTTTTGACCATCACGCTGTTCTATGGCGTGACCACCTACATGTTTATTACGCAATTTAGGGTAGGTCCTTTGTTTGCCGTGATGATGATTTTGGTGACTTCACTAATTTTTATTTTGTCCATCATCACCCTAAGATTCAAGATCAGTATTCATGCGGCCGCCAATTGGGCTTCTACAGGCATACTTACTTACCTGGCGGTAATGAACTCACCGGCATTGTTTTACCCATTGATTGGCTCCATTTTGTGTTCAGGCCTGGTTTGTACCAGTCGCCTCTATCAGGGGTTACATTCCCCGCGCGAAATATGGATAGGATCGGTATTTGGCTATGCGTTTTGCCTGCTGGGGTTATTTATCCTGCAGTCCTGACCCCTCAGTTTTAGAATCCGGAGACGTTGATGCCGAAGGTCAGTTGACTCGGTGTAGCCATTCCTCCCGGTGCAGCGCCGGACTCGAAAATATCTGTCAGATAGTATTTGGCGAAAAGGTGAATGCCATTCAGACCAATTCTACCCTGAACTCCGAATCTGAAACGTTCTATGCCGAAGGTGTCTCTGAGTTTTTCAGTTCTTCTATCCTGGTCAAAATCGTATTTGATTTTGGTATGTGATTCAATTCTGGTTCCTACGATACCACCAATTCCTACGAACAGCCCTTCGCCGCCAATGGTTTTCCAGGGATAAAACCGCAGCTCGAAAGGGATGTCAAGATAGTTAATGGCCAATTTATTGGTTCGGAGAGCCCCTCGGTTTTGCAGCGTATCAAATACTACAACATTGTCGTCATCCAGCTGAAAATTTGAATTGTTGTCAAATCTCCATTTTTCTGCAGTAATTCCGATGGCGGGAACAAAAGTGAATCGACTGCCCATTTTGAAGGTACGACTATAGTAAATACCTACAGACCGTGAATTGAATACATTGATGTCCATCAAGTCAGGAGCGCTCTGCATGGAGTTCATGCCAATGTCGATCATGATACTTCCAGGTAATTCTGGTTGCGCATATCGATTGTCGCTACTGTCCTGAGCCATTGAAAAGAAAGCCACCAACAAGCACAAGGCCGTCCCAATGATTTTGTTCATCTTCATATCCAAATTTGAAGCGCCAAAGATAGAGTCAATTTTAAAACCTGCTCTTTAACGTCGATTTATTTAACAAATTATTACTTTTGCACTCCGTTTTACAACGAACACGTTCAAAAGCGGATTCTCTTTTTGGGAAAAATTAACATTAGAGATTCGTTTTAGGGATCTTTCATGACATACTGGACCCGTAGCATAACTGAATAGTGCACCAGATTACGGCTCTGGAGGTTGCAGGTTTGAATCCTGCCGGGTTCACAAAGGCTCACCAATTGGGTGAGCCTTTTTTATGCGAAACAACTAATACTATGAATTACACTGTTTATGTGTTAAGGAGCCTCAATCATAACAAAACTTATGTTGGCTTAACTTCCGATATAGAAAGACGATTAGCTGAGCATAACGCTGGTCGATCTAGGTCAACGAAACCAAACAGACCATGGGAATTGATTTACCATGAAGAATATGAAAGTAGAGATGAAGCTCGGAAAAGAGAGAAATACTTGAAATCGGGCTCTGGAAGGGAGTTGCTGAGAAAGATATTGAATTCCGTTTGAATCCCCGCCTTGCCGGCGAGGCAGGCTGCCGGGTTCACTAAGAGAGTAAAGCCCTTCGTCTAACGAAGGGCTTTTTCTTTTTGTGGCTTGCTGAATTTATTAAGAGAAGCAGACAAAAAGAAAAAGTTCGCCATCAGAAATTGCGTGCTTTACTATCGGAATTAGGAATTATCAAGGATCGCTTAGGGCAATCCTGACGGGTTCACGGGTCAAGCCGAAAATCTGTGGAGTATTAGTATTAATTGGAGTTTCCTTTTAGGCAAGGCCTTGATTGAGTCGCTGAACTACACAAAATCATACAAGAGTTCTTGGCAGGAGGCTATACTAAACAAGAGATTTGGTATAAATACACTGGTAAACCAGAGGAGCATGGAGCATTACTTGCATGGATGAGAATCATTGCAGTGCCATTTACTTTAGCCGCTTTAAAATTGATCCACCCCCAAACAACCAAAACTGTCCGCTGGTTGTTAAATCAAGTATTCTGTGAGGAGGTTTGCCTACCTTGTAGCTGCTTCTTCCGTACACTTGAAAAAAATTAATTGATCATGCGTGTTTCTAAGTCCGTATTCTTCTCTGCCAGTTTTGCCCTGGCCTTCTTGATGGCTTGTTCTTCCGGAACGGCCCAACAGCCAAAACCAAAAACGGCTGCAGAACTGGAAGGATATTCAAAAGCGTACTTTGCCAGTGGATGTTTCTGGTGCGTGGAAGCGATCTTCCAGTCAGTGAAAGGAGTAGAAGAAGCCATCTCTGGTTATTCCGGTGGAAAGATCAAAAACCCAAGCTACCGATTGGTAAGCTCAGGTGGTACCAGACACGCTGAGGCAGTCGAAGTGTACTACGATCCTGAAGTAGTGTCCTATGAAACATTAGTGAAAGTATTCTTCGGATCTCATGATCCTACTACGCCGAATCGACAAGGGCCAGATCGCGGACCGCAATACCGATCCATGATCTACTACCTCAATGATGCTGAAAAAGAGATCGCTGAAAAAGCTATTGCTGACTTGACTGCATCCAAGGTTTGGCCGAATCCCATCGTGACAGAAGTCGTGCCTTTCGAGATTTTCTATGTGGCGGAAGCATATCATCAGGAGTATGAAATGCTGCACCCGAATCAACCGTATGTCAGAAGCGTTTCTGTTCCTCGTTTGAATCGATTCAAAGCGAAATTCCCTGAGTTATTGAAGGAAGAAGCGCATTAAGCCTTTAAGTAAAAGCTGTCACCCTGAGGTTCTCGAAGGGTGAGGTTCTCGCCAAGGCAGGAAGGGTGACAGCTAAATATCAATCCGGAAACCCCGAAGCATCAATATTCGGAATAATGCGGATTGCATTTTTGTAGTAGACTTTTTTCAGTACCTCATCCGGTAATCCGAGTCCGTACATCCTCCAGAATGCATGGTATTTCTTGTAGTAGGGGAAATACTCATCTTCTGTTTCCAGTACACGGAAGTACGTCCAGAATTCTTCCTTATTATAAGCGTCTTTCGCGAAGAGTATGCGATCCTGATATTTCACAAAGAACTTATGCCCCATTCGCGGTTGACGACCTAACTCTGCGATCACCGCACCGATACCCACATTCACATTCGGGAAGTGGTCAAGGTGCTTTCCAAGTTTTTCCAGGTCGTTAGCCATCCAGCCCATATGAGCATTGATAAACGTCGTATTAGGATGCTTTTCAAAGACATGATGTTGTTCTGCAATGATTTGCTCAAAAGGGGCTGGATCATTGGCTTCACGTTTTCTTCCAGGGCGCAATTTTAATTCCAACCAACGCTCATTTTTTTCATCATGTGGATCCCAGAAGGATTTAGGGTCTGCTGCGTGGATCAAGACAGGAATGCCCAATTCTCCGCATTTTGCCCATACGGGATCAAGTCGGGGATCGTTTATGGCAATTCTGTTGCCATTAATATCATTGTTTCTTAAGCCCAGACTCTTGTAAACCTTCAGCCCATTGGCGCCGTTTTTTACGTCTTCTTCCAGTTGACGAACGGCTTCATCCGCCCAGCCTGGAGCACCGACGTTTTTCCAGGACACATTCGTGAAAACGATGAATCTTCCAGGAGCTTCTCCGTTGAAGCGATTGACCATTCCTTGTAAATAGGCCTGTGTACCAATGTCTCCTGCCGCGCGATCAAAGCCACGTCCGCTTAGATTTACCATCACACCCATGTTGATCTCATCCATTTCTTTGACGAGTGTAGCCACACGATCTACGGTTACATTCCACTGATGACTGTGTACATCGATGAAGGGAAACTTGGCCTTTTTTATAGGGTTTTCAGGAACAACCAGTGTGGATACCGGATCATATTCCTCGAAATCCATGGTTGGTGTGTCCTGTGCAAATGCTGTGAAGGAAAAAATAGAAGCAACAAAAAACAGTATCAACTGACGTTTCATACGGGTAACTAGGTTATATCAACCAAAAGTACCCGGCAACTAATCAATGTACAATAAGATTTTGTTGAAAAGGATTTAAGGATGTCAGGCGGACTTTCTGCTTTCCAAAAAGTGGATCACGGCTTTTCCGAGTGAAGGCGCATTCAGCAGGCTAAAGAATTCATGGGGCATCACATTGTCGTATTCACGCGTTTTACCCTTGTATCGGCCTCTGATGAATCTAATACTCATCTTACATTCTTCTTTCGAATATTCCAGGTGTGATACCATGGATGAGTTTACATCAGCTGAGATCCGCTTCAAATGTTCGGTTTGAAGTGAAGCTGTCATATGTTCGTCTAAACTATTTGTCAAATGGCTACCTGAAAGTTAATTCAAATCCATTGAATACATATTAACAAAGCCGACGGTTTGATATTTTTCTTCGATGAGGGGTAATATTTTAGGGTTCAGAGGAAAACAAAGCGTTTAACTTCCATCAGTGACCTATCTTAGAGCGATCATTTAAGACCATGCCCGAAACAGTACATCTGCACGATAAAGTATTTGAGGTTTTTCTTGAAGAAAAGGAAATCCTTGCCCAGATCACGTCAATTTCAAAACAGATCAACGAAAGTCATAAGGACACGGAGCCTCTTTTTTTAATCGTTTTGAAAGGCGCCTTCATGTTTGGTTCAGAGTTGGTCAGTCGCTACACTGGGCAATGTCACCTGGGATTTGTTAACATCCGATCTTATGAGGGAATGAAAAGTACCGGCAATGTTCAAGTGTCGGGGCTGGATCCGGAAACAGTGAAAGGTAAGTCTGTCATCGTCATCGAGGACATCATAGATTCAGGAAGGACAATGCATAAATTTCTGCCTATTTTGAAAGACATGGGTCCTTCCAGTGTGGAGATAGCAACGCTCTTGTCAAAACCAGAAGCCATGCAATTTCATGTAGACGTGGCTTACAGTTGCTTCGAAATTCCTGACGATTTTGTGGTGGGCTTTGGTCTCGATTACGATGGGCTGGGGAGAAATCTTCGTGATATCTACCAGTTGGTACCAGAATCCGAGGTTTAGGAAATTTTTCATTTTTTCTGTGGCAGATGTCCAAGATGACGTCAGTCGCTCGTCTCTTCTTTAACTGATCAAAAATTTATCAATGATGAAAAGATTACCAATCTTCCTATTGCTGACTTTGTTTGCTACGATGCTTGTCGCACAATCAATCAGCGCAGACGAGCGCACCAAACTTGTCAAACATCTCAATCAATCTCAAAGTGAGCTCTTTGCGACGGTAAAAGGACTTACCACTGAGCAATTGAATTTTAAGACTGATGCAGATTCCTGGTCCATCGCCGAATGCGTGGAACACATTGCGATCACGGAAAATACCATATTCGGCCTGGTTGAAACGGCATTGACTGTCGAAGCTGATCCTTCCAGAAGGAATGAGGTTCAAATGAGCGATGACCAAATACTGGGGTTAATTCGGGCGAGAGAAAATAAGGTGAAAACAAGACCGGATGCGGAGCCGCAAAATCGATTTGTGGATTATTCAGGTAGTTTGAAAACCTTTAAAAAAAGGAGAAAAGAACATCTGAACTATGTGAAAAAAACTGATGATGATCTGCGGAATCGCTATTGTCAATTCCCTTTTGGCACCATCGACGCGTATCAGACGATCCTTTTTCTTTCCGGCCATGTGCAGCGACATACCGACCAGATTAAAGAGGTGATGGAAGCTGATAACTTCCCCGGTTGATTCGATACCATTCTATTTCTCATCAAAAAAATTGAAACATATGTCCACTCAAGAAATAGCCAATAGACTTGTTGCACTTTGCCGTGAGGGAAAATTTGAACAAGCCATTCAGGAATTGTATGCCCCTGAAATTGTAAGCGTAGAGCCTGTAGGAGCACCGGTCGAAAGGGTGCAGGGATTTGAGGCGTTGGCGGAAAAAGCCAAAGCTTTCGGTGAAATGATTGCTGAAACGCATGGATCTTCCGTGTCTGACCCTATCGTGGCTGATAATTTCTTTTCCTGCTCCATGACCATGGATGTTACCTTTAAGGATGGCCCGAGGGTAAATATGGAAGAGATATGCCTGTATCAGGTAAAAGATGGTAAGGTGATCAAGGAGGAATTCTTTTTCACTCCGATGCAGGGGTAATGAAGTTTAAGTCGTCTTTAAGTGCATTTTTAGGGCTGAAATTGATGGTGTATCTGCAAAACATAGAGATTGGAATGCCATTAATTTCATTTCTTTAGCAAAATCTGCATCCACACTTGTCTTTCATTGGATTTTTACGATATTTGCACTCCGTTTTTCAAAAGACCATTTGAACATGTCAAAAGTTTGTCAGATTTCAGGTAAGAGACCAAGAGTAGGGAACAACGTTTCTCACGCAAACAACAAGACGAAGCGAAGATTTTATCCAAATCTTCAGACAAAGAGATTCTATATTCCAGAAGAGGACAAATGGGTCACTTTGAAAGTTTCTACGCAGGTGTTGAGAACCATCAATAAGAATGGCATCACCTCTGTCTTGAAAAAAGCAAGAGCAAACGGAAATACCCTGGTCTAACAGACCTTGAAGAAATAAGTGAAGCCCTCCGAAAGAGGGCTTTTTTTATGTCCAAATTTCAACTGGTTCCTTGATCGGCCTTTAATGTCCCATTGACTTAAAGATGAATGCCATCTGGATAATAGGAGTCGTTCTTTCCGAAGGGATTGCTTATTATCGTGCCAGACAAAACCTAGTTTGATCATGCGACGACACAACAGCATACTCGGAATGCTTTTTTGGATGCTTCCTGTTTTATTGGTCGCTCAGGACGAGCCCGATGATTTTTTAAGTACAGACTTTCATAAAGAGCGAAGAGATCTGGTGCGAGAAAAAATGCCTCCCAATTCCGTGTCAGTCATTTTTGCCAATCCGGTTCGAAACCGTGCCAATGATGTGGATTACGTCTATCATCAGGACCCTAATTATTATTACCTCACTGGCTACCGAGAGCCACATGGTGTGCTGTTGATCTTCAAAGAAAAGCAGGAAGGCCCTAATGGCACATATGATGAGATACTTTTTGCGCAGCCACGCAACGAACTCAGGGAAATGTGGGATGGCCGAAGATTGGGAGTGGAAGGTGTGAAGACCAAGTTGGAGATCAAAGACGTCTACGTCAATCGCACCTTCAAAGCATACAATGTCGACTTTTCACAATTTGATAAGGTGTTGTTTTATGATTTTAAGAATGATGTCAGAGACACTGGTACAGAAGGTGATCTATATGATCTGATTTCCTGGTTCAAAGAAAAGGCCAGTTACCCTACTGAGATTTCCCTGGATATCGAAGGTGTGGTGACCAATTTGGATACCCGGACATTGGATCAGATCATGAAAGACCTTCGCGGGATCAAAACTCCTGAAGAACTGGATCTTCTGAGAAAGGCGGTAAATATTTCTACCGTAGGTCAGGTAGAGGTGATGAAAGCCATGAAGCCAGGTATGGGAGAAAGAGAGATTCAAGGTATCCATGAATTTGTCTTTAAGAAGTATGGGGCTGAATATGAAGGTTATCCATCCATCGTTGGGGCCGGGCATAATGGCTGCATTTTGCATTACGTTGAAAATTACAAGCCAAACATTAGCAATGATGAATTGATCTTAATGGATCTGGGTGCGGAATATCATGGATATACCGCGGATGTGACGCGTACGATTCCCGTTAGTGGAAAGTTCTCTAAGGAACAAAAGCTGATTTATGATCTGGTTTACAAGTCGCAGGATGAAGCGATTAAAATGTGTAAACCCGGAGCGTCTTTTCGAGAGATCACTGCCTTGTCCAAGACCATCATCAATAAAGGCCTGGTTGAGTTAGGAATTATTTCCAGTGAGAAAGAGTATCATTTGTATTACCCACATGGTTTATCACATCACATAGGTTTGGATGTGCACGACAAAGGGAATTATGATCAAATGGAGGAAAACATGGTGATCACCATCGAGCCGGGCATTTATATTCCCGAAGGAAGTGAATGTGCGAAAAAGTGGTGGGGAATTGCCGTCAGAATAGAGGATGATATATTGATCACCTCTGATGGTTATGAGTTGCTATCGGACCGGGCTCCACGCAAAAGTGAGGAGATTGAGGCGTTGATGAAACAGCCTAGTATATTAGATCAATTCATATTACCAGGATTAGATGAATAATTCTTGTGTGTTTTCAAGAGTTTCCCTAATTTTGCCTTCCCAAAAATTTCAAGTAGAAAAAAATGGCGAAGAAAGGAAATAGAGTTCAGGTAATTCTAGAGTGTACGGAACACAAGGATTCAGGAATGCCTGGAACTTCCCGATACATCTCTACGAAGAATAGAAAAAACACTCCTGAGAGATTGGAGTTGAAGAAATATAATCCTATCCTTAGGAAGTACACTGTTCACAAAGAAATTAAATAAGTCATGGCAAAGAAAGTAGTTGCAACGCTTAAGAGTAAAGATGGTGTAAAGTATGCCAAAGTGATCAGAGCAATCCGTTCTGAAAAAACTGGCGCTTACACTTTCAAGGAGGAGATGGTAACGGAAGGTGAGGTCAAAGAAGTATTGAGCCGCAAGTAACCAACTCGAACCACAAAAAGTTCAGGAGTCACGCAGAAATGTGTGACTTTTTTTGTGCCCAATAAAATTTCAGATTTTCTCGCTTTCTTGAAATTAAGTATGTCAGTTTCGTTACAAAACGGTTATTAAGGAGAGGAATAGACTAACAATAGCAAATTTCAATCCAAAACAGTTAATTATAAAATGGGTATTTTTTTATGCATATTTTTTTGATGAACGGAAGTTTTCCCTAGTATTACGGTTACTCAAATTCAACCTTTTTTATAACATGGAACATTTTAACTTTCCGCGAAAAGCGTGGAGACGTATGTCTTTTGCGTTGGTCGCAACTTTAACCTTATCCGTGTTGTTCCTGAATCCTTTCCAAGAGGACAGAGGTTTGACGCTCGAGGAGCAGAGAACCAAATATCAGGGATCAACCGTAGAGGAAATCAATTCACTTCCTAAATACGACCGACCAGATCTGGCTGTCATGCAAAATTTTGACATGACAAGAGATCCAAGTACCAATGAAGTGCCGGTAGAACGAGCACTTCAGGCGTTTAAGGAAGTGAAGAAAAATTTCCAGGCACAAGCTCTTCCCGGTGTAACCTGGACAGAAAGAGGTCCTGACAATGTCGGTGGACGTACCCGAGCGATCATGTTTGATCCCAATGATGGTACGAGCCGAAAAGTCTGGGCTGGTGGTGTTGGTGGTGGGCTATGGTCCAACAATGATATTACTTCTGCTTCTTCAGTTTGGCAAAATGTCGATGATTTCTGGGCCAATATTGCCGTTACAACGATTGCTTATGATCCAACGAACACCAATACTTTCTACGTAGGTACGGGTGAAGGATTCTTCAACGCAGATGCGATCAGAGGTGCAGGTATCTGGAAATCTACGAATGGTGGATCAAGCTGGACACAGCTTTCCAGTACGACTGGTTCTGATTTCCACTATGTACAGAAAGTGGTGGTAACCCCTTCAGGAACTGTGATTGCCGCAACCCAAGAAGGTCTTTTCAGATCTACTAACGATGGAGCCAGCTGGAGCCAGCTTTTTACAGGACGTTATGCGGATATTGAAGTAGCTTCAAATGGTGATGTATGGGCTTCCGAAGGTATTTTCACTACAGGTGTAGTTAGAAAATCGACCAATGACGGGGTAAGCTGGTCTACAGTAACTCCTGCTTCTGGTGGAGAGCGTATCGAATTGGCGATTGCGCCTTCAGATCCCAATACGGTTTATGCTGTAGCGTCTAACAATACAGCCATTGCGTGGATGTACCGAACTACCAATGGTGGTAGCAGCTGGTCAGCTATCACTGTACCTCAATACACTGAGCAAAGCTGTACGCTTTCTGGATCCAATGATTTTGCGCGTGGACAAGCATGGTATGATCTGATCATGTCTGTAAGCCCAACCAATCCTAACGTTGCTTTAGTAGGTGGTATCGACATTTACAAAACCACCAATGGTGGTAGCAGCTGGGGGCTGGTTTCTTACTGGACTGGCGCTTGTGATACTTATGTTCATGCGGATCAGCACGCAATGATGTGGAGTCCTACTGATACCGATGCAGCAATCTTCGGTAATGATGGAGGTGTATTCTACTCTTCCAATGTAGGAAGCGCTTCTAATCCTAGCTTCGTTGCAAGAAACAATGGCTACAACGTAACGCAGTTCTACGGTGGAGACCAAAGAGCGGAATCTGGCAGCAACATCATGTTGGCAGGTGCGCAGGATAATGGTTCTCACCGATACAGCACAGCGGGTATCAACTCTACTACTGAGGTGACTGGTGGTGACGGTGCTTACTGTCATATAGACCAAGCCAACGGTAATTATCAGTTCACTGCTTATGTGTACAACAGTTATTATCGATCTACTAATAATGGTAGCTCATTCTCAACCATCTTGTCTAACCAGACTTACGGACGATTCATTAACCCTACCGAGTATGATGACAATGCCAAAGTACTTTACTCCGCTGCAAACGCCGATCAGTACATCTATCTAGATAATTTAACGGGTAGTGCTGCTGGTATCGGAGCATTCTTGAATTCTGTAAGCTTGGGTGGAAGAACGGCTTCTGCGTTTAAAGCTTCGCCTTATACCGCGAACAGAGTATTCATGGCAACAGGTACAAACCGTGGTGCAGGTGGATCGGCTGTTTACAGAATTGATAATGCCCACACCAACTCACCAACGGTAACTCAAATCAGTACTTCTGCTATTCCTAGCAATGGTTATATCTCTAGCATCGATTTAGGAACAAGTGAAAACCAGATCCTGATCACGTATGCTAACTATGGATTGACTTCTGTTTGGGAAACCAGAAATGGAGGTTCTACCTGGACCAACAGAGAAGGTAACTTACCAGATGTACCGGTACGATGGGGTATTTACAACCCTAATAATACCAATGAAGTATTGCTAGCGACAGAAGTTGGCGTTTGGTCTACAGATAATGTGAATGTTTCTTCTCCTGATTGGGGAGCAACTAACGTAGGATTGGCCAATGTACGATGCGACATGTTACAGTACAGAGCGAGTGATGGTCAGGTCATGGTGATCACGCATGGGCGAGGTTCTTACACAGGATTCCCTTTCAGTGGTGCTGCACCTGATACAGAAGCGCCTACCACTCCAACAAATCTGGCTTCATCTAATGTTACTGAAACAGGATTTGACATCAGTTGGACTGCATCTACTGATAACATCGGTGTGACTGGTTACAATGTTTACCTGAATGGCGCATTCAGCGGAAGCACCGCTTCTACAAGCTTCAGCTTCTCAGGACTTTCTGCTTCTACTAGCTACAATGTGGCGGTTGAAGCAACCGATGCTGCTGGAAATGTTTCAGGACAATTGACTGGAAGTGTAACTACTGCTGCTCCTGGAGCGATTAGCTGTACTTCTACGGTTGCTTCTTTCCCTTACGGAGAAGGATTTGAAAGTGGAGATGGCTGGACACAGCTTGGTGGAGATGATGGTAACTGGTACCGAACTTCTACCAATACACCTTCAAGTGGAACTGGACCAACTTCTGCTGCGGAAGGATCTTTCTATCTTTTCCTTGAAGCTTCTACCAATGGTTCTGCTGGACAGATTGGTAATAATGCTACGGCTATTTTGGAAAGCCCTTGTTTCGATCTTTCTGGCGAAACTTCTGCAAGTTTTGATTTCCAATATCATATGTGGGGTACTGCAGTAGGTACGTTGACTGTTTCAGCTACTACTGATGATTCCAACTATACGACGCTATTTACTCAAACTGGAGATCAAGGGAATCAGTGGAATAGTGCAAACATTGATTTGGCAAGCTATGTTGGAGGAACAGTGAAACTGAGAATTACCGGAACTACCGGAAACGGATGGTCTAGTGATATCGCTATTGATGACCTTGGCGTTTCCGCTGGTGGCGGCGGTGGTGATACACAAGCACCTACCGATCCTACGAACCTGACATCTTCCAATGTTGCACAAACTAGCTTCGATCTTAGCTGGACGGCTTCTTCGGATAATGTTGGCGTAACCGGATACAATGTATTTATCAACGGATCTAACATCGGAACCGTAACCGGTACTGCTGCTTCCATTACTGGATTGGTGGCAAATACGACTTACAGTGCTGGTGTTCAGGCTTACGATGCTGCAGGAAATGTTTCTGGTACTACTTCGATCAATGTGACGACTGCTAGTGCTGGTGGATGTACTCCTGCTACTGTGAATTCTGAAGGATTCGAAGGTGGCTGGGGCATCTGGAACGATGGTGGGTCCGATGCTAGAAGAAGCATCAACGATCAGGCTTATGCTACCACAGGGTCTTACTGTATTCGATTGAGAGACAATACGTCTACTTCTACAATGACTACCGATAACATTGATCTTTCAACGTTTGATGACTTGACGGTTGATTTCGGATACTACCCACGAAGTATGGAAACCAATGAGGATTTCTGGTTGCAGATTTCTACCAACGGTGGATCTACATATACTACTGTCGAAACCTGGGCTGCTGGGGCTGAATTTGTGAATAACAACTTCTACACCGAGTCCGTGACCATTGCTGGTCCTTTCACAACCAACACAAGAGTGAGATTCCGTTGTGACGCTTCTGGCAATAGCGACTATGTCTACATTGATGATGTGGTGATTTCTGGTTGTAATGCAGCTGGTACCACGATCGTTCACAATGGTAGCAATGAAGCAACTGGTTTCAATGTTCCTGTGGAGGATGAAGTGGATGGGTTCGAACTGGAAGATGTAGTAGTATATCCTAACCCTGTTCAGAGCATCCTTAACATCAAGAATCTGCCGGAAGCTGCGGCCGTTCGATTGATGGACGTATCAGGAAGAGTATTGATCAAGGATACCGCAGAAGTTGACCTGGATGTAAGCCGCTTGGCTCCAGGAATGTACTTCTTGCGAGTGATCAATGGCGATGAGAGCCGTACGATCAAGATCAAGAAACAATAATTAAGAATTAAAATCAACCTGGAAAAGGGTATCCATATGGGTGCCCTTTTTTTATGTCTTGGTGTTGGTAATTATGGCGGCAATTCTAGTTGTCTTCGTTTATTGTAGTTGTGATTCCCCCTTTAAAGGGGGTGGTCGCAGACCGGGGGATTTTCAAAATCTTGATTCGACGCGTAGAAATCTTAAAATCACCGAATCTTGTCCCAAATTCACCAAAAAAGGAACCCTAAATCCTATCGCAAACGTTAGTTTAAAAATTAGGTAATTTTGCCAGCGATTCTAATAACCTGCCAATTGCTATGAGCTTTTTAGGAATGTTCTCGAAAGAGAAAAAAGCCTCTTTGGATAAAGGACTCGAGAAGTCCAAAAGTTCTTTTTTGACCAAACTCAGCAAAGCAGTTGTTGGTAAGTCGCGAGTGGATGATGAGGTATTGGATGAATTGGAAGAAATCCTCATTACCTCCGATGTAGGGGTGGAAACCACCGTTAAAATCATCGATAGGATAGAGGCTCGGGTGGCGAAAGATAAATACCTGAATACGGGCGAACTCAACAAAATTCTTCGGGAAGAAATAGCGTCTTTGCTATCTGAAAACAACACCGAGGACCTTCAGGATTTTGATGTACCTAAAGTACAGGGGCCATATGTGATCATGGTGGTGGGTGTGAATGGTGTAGGTAAAACGACCACCATCGGAAAACTGGCGGCTCAGATGAAAGCCATAGGTAAAACCGTGGTACTAGGTGCAGCAGATACTTTCCGTGCCGCAGCCGTAGATCAGCTAATCATGTGGGGCGAGCGTGTGGGTGTTAAAGTGGTTTCCAAAGGCATGAATACCGACCCTGCATCAGTAGCTTTCGAAACGGTCAAACAAGGTGTAGAAGATAATGCGGATGTTATCATCATCGATACCGCAGGACGTTTGCACACCAAAGTAAACCTGATGAATGAGCTCACCAAGATCAAAAAGGTGGTAGAAAAAGTAACCAACGAACCTCCGAACGATGTGTTGCTTGTTTTAGATGGAAGCACGGGGCAAAATGCCTTTATTCAGGCCAAGGAATTTACCAAAGCGACGGACGTGACAGCACTGGCGATCACCAAACTGGATGGAACCGCCAAAGGAGGAGTCGTAATAGGTATTTCCGATCAATTCAAGATCCCTGTCAAATACATCGGAGTTGGAGAGCAAGTCAATGACTTGCAAGTCTTCAACAAGATGGAGTTCGTAGACTCTTTCTTTAAGCAGTAATAACCATCGTGCCGGTCGAAGCGCTAGTTCGCACACATTTGCAATGTGTGCGAAGGATTATTGACATTTGTAATGCCTGGAAGCGGCTTAGAATCTCGCTAATACTTTTGCAGTAAAATACTATTCTCTTCGAGCTTCCTCCTCGTACTGAGCCTGACTTGTTGACGGACTGACCTGTTCAGCTTCCGCTTGTTTTTCTCCCTTTTTCTTAAATAGATTCACCTTTTTAGATACATCCACTACGGTATCTTTCACCTTTCCGCCAGTTTTTACTACGCCATCCCAGCTGTTTTTCAGTGTTTCAATACCGGCCTTTTTGGTTGCATCAATGATGGTACTTATAATCGTGCCCGAAGACTCTACGGCGATTTTTCGCAGCAATTTCGAAGCTTCCTTCAACGTGCTGGAACGGATCTCGCGTTTTGTTGATACAGTTAATTGATTGCAATACTTTTTAGAAAGAATTCCCACACGCAGGGACAAAAAAGCATTCGTTGTGCCTTCCATCAATGAATCGAGAATGATGGTGGTTGTCGGCCCTAATACTGGAACGCTTCTACTGCCTACATTTTTGGCAATGGAGGTAACGATAGGTTCCAGGTGCTCAGCCAAATCAATGTCCTCAATTTGACCTGCCAAAAAAGCTGTAGTTCCGACATTTCCGTATAAGTAAAGCAACTCCTTAGCTGAAGGTCTTTGATAGTAGACATGAGCCACTTTCCAAACTAGTCTCATCTGACTTAGAAATACCGTCAAGGCATCCAGCTTGCCATTTTGAGAAATGGCAGTAGCCAGGAAAATGGTTTTTGAGGTGCTTTTAATCAATCGATCGGCTTCTTCATCTAATAGCTTAATGACTTCTGGGAGCTTATCGACATGCGAAGGAATAGCGTTTCTCCCGAGTAGAAATTGATTTTTTTGAAGCCGCTTGAGTAGTTTTTTTTTATAGGTAATAAGTTCTTGTTCATTCTCAGGCCGTTTCATCGGCTTGGGTAGCTTCATGAAGACCACAAAAGGACTTGCAATCAAAATTAGACTGATCACTGATAGTAAGCCCAGTACGACTTTTCCGAAGATGGGATTTAGTTCGGAGGCCATTAAATAAATTCCTGAAACCTGATTGATCAGGAACAACAGGAAAACAAAACTGAGTAATAGGACTACAGGAAGGGCGAGTTTTTTCAGGGTACTAATCATTGTTCTGAAATTGGGATGCATTCTTTTTCACGGCAGCCAGGCTTTCAGGTTTCAATTTGAAATAGATCGTCGCAAAATCACGCTCAACTTTCACATCTGTACAGATGCCATTCAGATAAGTGTAGTGGTTGTCTCCTTCCGAGGAAGTGTACTTGTATTCGTGTTCGCCAGTCTTTTCAAAAGTGAAGTACGTACCGTAATACTGAGAAAATACCTTTTGACCGTCTTTGGGTTCCTGGGTATAGATCTGAGATACTGTGTAAGTGATTTCCTGATCATCAATCGGTTCTGGGGTGCCATTGATCCACAAATGATATTTATCAGGTGTTTTTTCAATGTGTGCTTCGTTTTCCTTGAAGCCGATCATCTTATTGGCCACGGAGCCTGTCTGCAAAATTCCGTTTTTGAAAGTTTCTGTATTCTCGAAAATCACTTTCAATGAGACAAGAACTCTGAACTCCATGTTGCTTCTCACATCATAAATTCGTTCATCATTGTGTTTTTTGATCACAATGTCCATTCCTCCAATGACTTTCTCTTTGCGTACCGCATCATAATGCAAACTCTGGCAAGTGGCAGTTTGCAGACAAAAGGCAAAAACTATCAAAGAGAGGAAGCGCATGTTTTTAATATGATCCGTATAACTTGTTGAAAAAAGGATTGGCACACTTTAGCTAATCCAATTTACATGTAAAGTCGGTAATAAATCAAGATGGTTTCCCAATTGATCGACCATCTGCAGAAATTTATAGATAATGAAATCGAAAAAAATCACCTTTAGGAGCGAAGAAGGCCATCAACTTTCCGGTAGACTGGATTTTCCAGTACTGGGCCATCCCAAAGCGTATGCCATTTTCGCCCATTGTTTTACCTGTTCGAAAAACTTACTGGCGGTAGATCACCTCAGCAGAGCATTAACTCAGGAAGGGATCGCCGTGCTTCGATTTGATTTCACTGGTCTTGGGCAAAGTGGAGGAGATTTTGCTGATTCCAATTTCTCATCGAATCTGAGTGATCTGACTTGCGCTTATGAGTATTTGGAAAAAGAATATAGCGCTCCGCAAATCCTGATTGGACATTCGCTGGGGGGAGCTGCAGTGCTACACTTGGGAGGTCAGTTGGAGAAAGTCCGCGCGATTGTCACGGTAGGGGCTCCTTCTAATCCCATTCACGTGAAACATCTACTGGCGAAAGGAGAGGAAGAAATCGTTGAAAAAGGAGAAGCACAGGTCAATATTGGCGGACGACCTTTCAATATCAAAAAACAGTTTTTGGATGATTTGCACGCCAACGATTCTCATGACCCTATTCGAAAATTAGGCAAGGCACTCCTGATCATGCATTCGCCCCAGGACACGATTGTGGGATTGGAGAATGCGACGGAGATCTACACCAAAGCCGAACACCCGAAGAGTTTTGTGACCCTTGATGGAGCAGATCATTTGCTTTCTGATGAGAAAGATGCACGTTATGTAGGTACGGTGGCGGCCAATTGGGCGACACGATACATTGTGCCCGATCATGAAGAAGAGTTAGCTCCGGAGGGGGAAGTTTGGGCGCGATTGGGCGATGATGGTTATACTACTGAGATCATGGCAGGAACTCACAAAATGCTGGCAGACGAACCTCAGAGTGTAGGCGGCAAGGATTTGGGACCCTCACCTTACGGATATTTGCTTGCTGCTTTAGGAACTTGTACCACGATGACCTTAAAGATGTATGCCAATTATAAAGGCATAAGTTTGGATGAAGTGGAGGTAAGATTGACCCATGATAAGGTCCATTTGGAAGATGGAGAGGCCAGTGAGCAGCCGGGAGGAAAGATTGATCAGATCAAAAGGATGATCAAACTGGAAGGTGATCTGACACACGAGCAACGAAAGCGATTGATTGAAATTGCCGATCGTTGCCCGGTGCACAAAACCCTGGAAGGCAAGCCGCTGATACTTACAGAGGCTTTTGAGGATTAATTAGATCGTCGGGCCGGACGCCCGGCGAGGGTTTTTTTCGACTTAAAATCCGGAAGGAGCCGAAAAAAGTCCGGGCGTCCGGCAAGGATACCTCTTCGACGATCAGATTAGTTGTTTTGGAAACGAAGGAGATTGATAAGGCCTTGCAGTTTAGACATTAGCCTCAATTAGGAACAAGCCCGACGATTCAAGTACATCTGATACCCTAATCGATCAAAGGAATCTTCCAGTGAGTAGCCGGATCGGATGTTGTATTGAACAAAGCTGACCAGCTCATTGATGCGTTGTGTACTTTTCTCGAAGACACTCATCAGTGCTTTGAGGATTTTCTCTTTCTTTTGAGATAAGCCACTTTGCCCCATCATTTGAGACGTGAGATCGTAGATCACTTGATATTGAAAGAAGCGATCACTCGTGATATCAGCGTTCAGACGCAAGCGTTTTTCATCAAGCTCCTTGTTCGGAGAAACGTGGAGATAATCCAGTTCTGAGTTGAGGAGTGTTAATTCTTCCTGACTGATTTTGCCATTTGAGAAAGCAATTTTGACCAGATTTCTAATGCTTCTGATCTCTTTGGAAAAGTTCGTTTTGAGTAAATTGATCATCGCTAAAAATATAAATGGTTCAATTATTTATACGAATAGTACCAAAAAAGTAACCGATACGACCTTTGAATATTTTAGAAGGAGGTGATACATTTTTTTTGACTGGAATAGTCAGCCACGCATATTGAAGAAGTGCTTATTCATGAACGCACCTTTCTTCTCGCTGGTACCAGTTTAAATACTTGTCCTGATGAAGAGCCTCTACTTTGGGTCTGCGTATTTTCAAAGAAGGGGTCATCAGACCATTTTCAATCGTCCATGCTTCTTTCATGATCACGGCTTTGGCCACCTTTTCATGCGCCATTAGAGAAGGGTTGATCTCATCGACGGTTGACATGATCGAGGTTTCCAAATCACTTTTTGATTTACCCAACCCAGCTTCTGATGGGACGATCAGGGCAATAGGTTGAGCAAGACCTACACCCACAACACAGATTTGTTCGATATCGGTGTTTTTGTAGTAGTGCAATTCTATTTGTGCAGGGATCACATACTTGCCCTTATCCGTCTTGAATTGATCCTTTACACGGCCTGTAATCGTCAGGTATCCATCGTCATCGAATTCCCCTATGTCGCCTGTTCTCATGAATCCATCTTCGGTGAACATTTCAGCGGTTTTTTCAGGATTCTTGTAGTAGCCAACCATGAGGCATCCATTGCTGATTTGCACTTCACCTTCTTCTGATATCCGACTATCAACACCTGGGAACGGTCGACCGACTGTACCAAATTTATTGGACCCTACTACATTGAAATGTGAAAGGATACTATCTTCCGTCATGCCGTATCCTTGAAGGATATTGATCCCAATCTTATCGAACCATTCCAACATGCTGACGGCACTCGGAGCGGCCCCAATGTAGCACTGCTGGGCATTATCCAATCCCATTTTTTGCCGGATTTTTTTCTTGATGATGTTCCCAAGTAGGGGCAATGAAATAAGTCGGTCCAGTTTTTTCTGAGGAAATTTCTCAAGGACTTTTTCCTGGAACTTCTGATAAATTCGAGGGACACCACCGAAATAGTCGGGATTCACCGAGGCAAGGTCTTCACCGAAAGTATCCAGTGATTCAGCAAAACTCACACAGCCTCCACTGTAAATGGAGCCCATTTCACCCCCGATCCGTTCGGCGATATGGGAGAGGGGCAGGTAGGAAAAGTATTTCTTATTGTATGTCTGTTTCAAGGCGGGGAAAGCGATCGATGAAACGCGATTGAATGACTTGACCAGATGCATCACTCCTTTGGGGTCACCCGTAGTTCCAGAGGTATACATGATGGTGATCAATGCCTCTGGATCCAATTCATGTGGAGTAAAATCCGGGTAATCTGCTTTTTGAAGTTCCTCCCAGCTGTGTTGTTCATCAATTCCATAAAGATTGATGCCGACTCGGATAAGCTCCTCGGGGACTCCTGCTTTTTGCTGCGAGTAGTCATCAAGTTTGCCAATAATCACTGCTTTGGATTCACTATGAATAAGAATGCTGTTAATTGTCTCTTTGTCCAGGGTAGGGTACAAAGGAATAGAGACAAAACCGCCCATCATGATGGCCAGGTCTGCCATGAACCAATGCGCACAATTCTTGGATATGATGGCTACATGATCTCCCTTTTTCAGTCCTTGCAGTTGAAGTGCTGCAGCGATTTTGCATGCCTGATCAAAGACCTCTTGACGGGTATATTCTATAATTTTCCGATTGACGGGCTGTCGTAAGAAAATGAAATTGGGGTCTTTTTCAAGCCAATAGTTAAGGGCTTCCAGTGGAGTCTTAAAATCGTTCACGATGGGTTAGTCAGGTTATGAATATCATCCTACTTTGCTCGTAATAAACGAAGTGTCACATTGAGGCTATCGAAATGTGTTTTTGAGCTGATTTCAACGTGGCTCAATCTGCCGACTGATTTTTACTTATTTTATTGACAAAGTAGTATCTCTAAATATAGCGGATTTGGCTTAAAGTGGACCGCTACTCCTTCCTGAGAGTAGCCTTTTCCAGATCGACCGTACAATAGACGTATTGCGGATCATCAGAGTTCTCGAAATGTTCGATTTCATATTTAGTAACAGTCTCTGAGATCTGTTCCTCGTTGAATGTATAAATATCCCGGTAGCAATCTTCGAAAATGACAAATGAGGATTTTACCAACTCGTACTTTTCATTGAAAATCAGGCCAACTTTTCCTTTGTTTTCTGCGGCGCCACACCTTCCCATGTAATTGAGGTTAGCTTGAAAATAGCAGTCCAGAATAACATTTCTGCCATTATTGGCACTGGCTTCCACTTCAATGGATGCCCAATCCGGAAAACCGAGATAACTCAGATCGAAATATTCCCCATTAGGGTGTCTCAAATAGTTTCGGGTATCCGCTACTCGGTATTCATCCGCAAACAACTCGATCTTAAGGTTTTTGTCGTTGCTCTGCCAGGTGCCCAAAATCTTATCCCCATCATAATCCATTGTAAACCGTTCCATCATGTTTTTTATCAATGCCATATTATCGACCACTGAACTCACACGATTATCCAGGAGCATGGTGTCTCCATTCGCTACATATTCAAAGTTTTGGATGCCTTTTAATACCTCCGGGTCTTCGGATACCACAAGATGGACACCCGGACCGATCAAGCCAGCCAGTGGTATTGAGGTGCCTACTTTATTGTAGAAGTACCATCCAGCCACGGATTGGACATAACCACTGTTAACCGAACGTTTCACCACTTTCAGGTACATGGTGATCGGGTAATTATCGTCAATAATGCCCTCAAAGATCCGGTCTTTGGTGGTCACCGATAAGACCTCACTTTTTTGGGCATTGGCTTGTAAACCAATAAAGAGTATAAGTCCAATCAGCAATTTATTTCTCATGACTTGGCGGTTTACGTTATCATAACGTGTTCCCGTTCAATTTAGTGAATCGTGGGAGAAGATCATTTTCCTGATTGATATCAATAAGGTTCCTGTTGATAAGCATAGCCATCAACTTAAGCCAAAAAAGGAAAGTCGTCATTCCGAGCGCGAATGCCGGAATCTCAAGCTCATTGAGTGTATCCGACGTTGAGATTCCTAAACTAGTCAGGAATGACGCTTAAGTTGACGGCTACTTTTTAAGTAGTGTGATTTTACTATTACTTCTCCACTACCATACCATCCACTCCAAGTCCAGTGATTTTCAAAGATTTCCATTTTTTAGGAAGCTTAGTGTCCAGTGTTTTAATACCATCATCAGTGATGTCCAGTCCACCAATGCCAAACAGGACTGCCTGCAGCATACCTCCAGCACCGGTAGCGAAATAAGGATTGGTGCCGCCTGCTGTTTCAGCAATGACTTTGAAAGGAGGCAGCTCATTCGGTTGATAGCTTTTGGTAAACATCTCCAGGGCCTTCTGATGATTCCCCAGACGCGCATAAAGCACGGAAAGGATCGCACCACCCATCGCCGGGCCTGTGGGTGATAGCCTTGGTTCATAATACTTGAGGTCTTTTCGGATGTCTTCTTCTTCGGTTATTACTTTCAATGGGTAAGCCAACAAGTTTACGTCCCCTTGCTTGATTTCAACCCCATTGTAAGTTGCATTTTCACGGGTGGTGCCGTCAGGAAATTTCAAGATAGGTATGTTGGCGGCTACATGTCTCCAGTCTGGATCGGGAGTATGTCCTAATGTTTCAGCTGCTAATGAAGCGTATTCCATCACTGTTTTCACCATGCCATTGGTAAAAGCATTATTATCGATGTTTTCTTCCCACTCGTTGGCACCGATCACATTGTTGATCTCATAGCGACCTTCCCCATTTCGCTCAACTCGACTGGACCAGAATTTGGCCACTTCTTTCAGAACCGGATAACCTCGTGTTGCGAGCCATTCCTTGTCTTTAGTGACCTGATAGTACTTCCAAAATGCCCACCCTACTGTTGCCGTGATGTGCTGCTGAAAAGGTCCGGTCAGTGCCCATACCGGTGTGTCTTCTGAGCCATCTTCTGCGGATTCCCAGGGAAACATCGCCCCGTCATAGCCGTGGGCAAACGCATTTTGTTTTGCCGCATCCAGTCGCTCAAATCGATATTCTAATATCGATTTCGCCATTTCAGGTTGTAAAACAAGGATCGGAGGATACATCCAAAGTTCAGTATCCCAGAAAACATGACCATTGTATCCAAGGCCGGATAATCCCATCGGAGATAGGCTATATGCCGTACCCTTGCGGGCAAATGAATAAAGGTGATAAAGTGCAGACCTAACAGCTTTTTGAGCGTTTAGATCTCCTTCGATTTGAATATCACTTTCCCACAGTTTGTCCCATGCTCGAATGTGAGCGCTTGTCAATCGTTCAATGCCTTCCAGCTTCGCAAATATGGTCAATCGTTCTGCCTCATTGTGTGGATCCTGGTTATGCACGGTGGAAATGGTGGAACCGACCAAAGCGAACCGGTAAGTTTCTCCCGCCTTAAGTTTCCTTCTAAATTTCATCAAGTGCATGTTGAAGTCCCAGTCCTCATGGATGATTTTGGGTTCTTCTCCATGTTTCTCCGGGAAAATGAAAGAAGTAGAAGCTGCTAGCTTTTTACCTCCCGGGCTAAAGGCGACTGAACTCATCAGCGGAAGCAGCACATGAGGTCGATCAATTTCGCTGTAGAGATTACGTACGTCTGATAGATGATTGGGCGTTCTGATTTGATTGACAGGAACGATTTCAATGTCCTTATTTGCGGTGATTTCCACCACGCTCATGGCGGTAAATGGCAGGTTGCGCAGCGACATCAATTCATGCTTTACCGAAGCTTCATCCCGCACATCAAATGTCGTAATCAACTTCGCTTGTTTCATGTCCACCGTCTGCGCATATCCGGAGATTTGGCTCCGTTCAATGCCCCGATCATTGATGATCAGGTCCATGTTCATATGACTGAAGGTTTTCAGGATATTGCTGACCCGGCCACGTTGGTAGTAGTCGTAAACACCATTCAAGATAACCTCCTCAACTTGCAGGGGATTAGGTGAGGAGACCAGACCTACCATCCCATTGGCGACGGTTACGCCATAATAGTTATTCGGGTCGATATCATCTGCGACAATATGCCAGGGAGATTGCGTGAGATCTTGAGCAAATGCCTGTAGAGAAAAGAAGATAAGGGTGAGTTGAAGAACTACTTTCATGATATTCTGGGTTTGTTGCACAGTGAATCTATTGAATCTTCACGAACAATTTTGGATGTCTACAGCACAAAACGTTTTGCAAACCATTGCAACGTAATTGATGTTTTAAAAAGTAGGATTAAGAGAGGGAATCAAGTGATTATTTAGGAATTCCTGAAGCCAATCAAGGTCCTATCGAACGACAAGTTTGTTTGCAAGTGTCTCGTTAGTTGTTTCGATGACAAGGGTATAGAATCCCGGTATTGCCGGGGCCTGATATTGGGCATTTTCTTCTGGTTGATATTGAGCAACCAATCGACCCGAAAGTGCATATAGATAGATGGTCTCAATTTCTCCCGTGTAATCAATTTGAAACTGTGTCCCAGTTACTAAAGGGTTAGGATATACAATAGGCTCAGGGAGTTCGCCCACGACCTGAATGGAATTTTCAACGACGAGACTATCGGTCTGATTGCCCAACTGTCCATATAACCTGACAGTGAAAAGTCCTGGGGAATTGTAAGTCACTTCTGGCGCGTCCGTTTCGCTAAATACAGGGCTCCCACCCTCAAATTCCCAACGGTAAGACCCATATCCAACACTCGTGTTTTCAAAAGAAATGGTTTCACCTGTGTTGATGTTCCTTTGATCGACAGCATAATTCAATACCAATGTTTCGTTGCAATGCTGAAGTGATTCCAGGACTTCCGTTCTGATCTCCGGTAATAGTGAGTAAACATTTCTGCCAGGGCATAAAGTAGCACATCCGTCCCTATGGCCGGAAATAGCTCGTAAATTTTCACCACGATGATCAGAAGAGCTGAGCGGATGAATACCCAAATCTGATAAGCTGAAGCTCAGCAAATTGACCAGTCTGTCACGGGTCTCGTGTGTCAGTTGGGCTGTTTCGTAATTGCCTAGCAAAGCCACACCAAAAGTGCCCGTGTTTTTGGCGCAAAAATGAGCCCCACGAACTTCAAATTCTGAGCGACTATCACCTGGGTCTCTTCCTTCGTAAAGCGTACCATCTTGCGCAATCACAAAGTTGTAGCCAATATCATCCCATCCGTTCACCTCAGTGTGTAGCAAGTATATGTCACGAACTACCTGCGTGTAGTTTGTATTGCTATTTGACCCAGCGGTATGATGAACAATATGATGCGTTACCGTGTGAAAGCTGGGTGAAGCAACTGGCGCAGGAAGTCCTGCACGCCATTCCGATTGTGGGATGGCTTCAACACTTGTACAATGAGTTTCGCTTTTTGATCCCTGGATCAAATGAGGTGGGGTGCCACTGTGAATGGTGTACAGATCTATTTTTCCTTGTGTCTCAGGGATGGAAATGACCGTTGTGGGTTCAGGTAAAGAAAGAAAATAAGTGGGTCTGGGAGCATGAACATCCAGTTCCAACTGATATTTAGATTCATTGATCAGTAGCGTTCGAGTTGGAGTAGAAGCTTCTTCATCGACGATGGCCACTGCCGTGATGAGATCCACAGATTTTAAGGCCACCTGACCCGAATTCGGATGGATGGTGTGCTTTTGAACGAACTGTGCGTTAGAAAAATACGATAAACTGAAACAGCAGGTGAATAGCAGGCATTTAAACGCCCACGCCGACGATTTCTGCCAATTTTTCCACAGCAAAGTCCACTTCCTCATTCGTTGTATACTTACTAAATGAAAATCTGACTGCCCCCCTGGAATGATCTCTTTTTAACTCGGCCAATACATGTGAACCAATATTGGAACCACTGGAACAAGCACTTCCCCCTGAAGCGGAGACGCCATTGATGTCCAGATTAAAAAGTAACATGTCATTGTCCTCGGAGGGAGGCAGACATACATTCAATACGGTATAAAGGCTATTTTGGATGTCACCAGAGGTGCCATTGAAGTGAATATCTTCAATTTGTTCCCGCAATTTGTGGATCATGCGGCTTTTCAGTCCTTCAATATGCTGACGATGGTCCAGTTGATGTTGATAGGAGATCTCCAAAGCCTTGGCCAGACCAATGATCCCTGATACATTTTCAGTTCCTCCACGCATGTTGCGTTCCTGGGCTCCTCCGTGAATGAAAGGAGTGATTTTTTTATCGTGTCGCACGTGCAAAAAGCCAACGCCTTTTGGTCCATGCAATTTATGTGCGGAACCAACAATGAAATGTGCTTTTAACTGCTGCAGATCGTGCCTGAAATGACCAACCGTCTGTACGGTATCACTGTGAAAGATCGCATCATACTCCTCACACATTTCTCCTACACGGTCAATATCAGTTACATTACCAATTTCGTTATTGGCATGCATCAGAGAGACCATTACGTTGCCGCGATGTGCTTTCAGCAGTTCCTCCAGATGATCGTATTTGACCTGTCCGTCATTTTCCAATTCCACGAAATGGAGTTTGACTTTTCCAGTTTTTTCTAGTTCTTCTGCGGTGTGAAGCACGGCATGATGCTCGATTTTGGAAGTGATCAGATGCTCAATTCCTTTACATGCTATGGTGCATTTGAGTGCGGTGTTGTCTGCCTCCGTTCCTCCGGAAGTAAAGAAAATCTCGGAAGGTGATGTATTGAGAATGTCCGCTACTTTTTTCCGTGATCGCTCCAGTGCCGAACGCACTTCTCGACCATGACTATGAATAGATGAAGGATTGCCATACTTGTTGAGTAAGTATGGCTTCATTTCTTCAAATACAGCTTCGTCAACGGGGGTGGTAGCTGCATTATCAAAGTAAGCTCTCATATCACAATGGTTAATTCGTTCAACTCGACATAAACTCCTTTATGTCGGTGATAATCTTATTTGCCAGGTGCTCCGCAGTTGCCGAACTCTCAGACTCAGCAAAAATACGAATAATTGGCTCAGTATTAGACTTTCTCAATTGTACCCATTCGCGATCAAACTCGATCTTGATCCCATCGATATCATTGATCGGTTGATTTTTGTACTTTTCTTTCAAAGCAAGTAAAATCTTATCCGTATCGATCTCAGGACTTAGCTCCAGCTTGTTTTTGGAAATATGGTAATTGGGATAAGTAGATCGCAACATCAAGGCACTTTTACCATAATGTGCCAAATGTGAAAGGAACAAGGCGATACCCGCCAGGGCATCACGACCATAATGAAGATCAGGAACGATCACACCCCCATTACCTTCTCCGCCGATGACGGCATTGGTCTCCTTCATTTTCTCAACAACATTTACCTCGCCTACCGCAGCAGCAGCGTATTGACCACCATGCTTTTCGGTGACATCACGTAGCGCACGCGTACTGGAAAGGTTGGAAACTGTATTTCCGAGTTTCTTACCCAATACATAATCACTCACGGCTACCAGTGTGTACTCTTCACCAAAACTTTGGCCATCCTCGCACATTAACACCAGTCGATCTACATCAGGGTCCACAACGATACCCAAGTCATACTGGCCTGCTTCGAGTTCCTGGCTGATTTGAGTCAAATTCTCTGGTAGTGGCTCGGGATTGTGTGGAAACTGTCCATTGGGTTCACAGAACATTTCTTTGACTTCCACACCTAGTTTTTGCAACAGTTTCGGCACCGCGATCCCTCCGGTACTGTTCACAGCATCTACAACCACCTTGAACTTGCGGTCTTTGATCGCATCTACATCTACTAGTTCATGGGCCAGTACTGCTTCGATATGTTGATCGATATAAGTATCGTCCGTTTGATAAGTCCCGAATTTTCTGGGTTCTACAAAATCAAGGTCTCCAGATTCGGCAATTTCAAGCACTTTTTTCCCATCAGCTCCTGAAATGAACTCGCCTTTTTCATTCAATAATTTAAGCGCATTCCATCCAGCCGGATTGTGACTGGCGGTGATTATGATCCCGGCATGTGCTTTCTCCATGATCACGGCCATTTCTACAGTGGGTGTAGTTGATAGTCCCAGGTCGAGCACATTGATCCCCATAGACATAAGGGTATTACTGATCAGGTTTGAGATCGCCGAGCCTGAAGGTCGGGCGTCGCGGCCAATGACCAAAGAAGGATTCGCTTCCTTTTCTTTCACCCACATACCAAACGCAGCAGCGAACTTCACAACATCTAGTGGTGAAAGGGTTTCTCCTGGTTTGCCACCGATGGTTCCACGAATGCCTGAGATTGATTTTATTAATGTCAAAACGGTCTAATTTTTAGCGGTGCGCAAAGATAGAAGGATTTACATGTAAGCAAAGCCCTTCTTAGAATCCTTAAACGGACCTTTACGCAGAGGTCAATAATTGATGGGATTAACCCTAATAATTGGGAAGAAAAGGATCAGTCAAATTTGGCCAACACCTTGTTGACTTCAGATTCGGGATTAGCACAAGCATCTCCTGCTTTCACTGTTTTGCCGCAAAAACCACATTGGGCGCCTTCCTTATTGAGAAAAGGCGATTGTGAAGCGCATGTCCCTTTGAACTCACCATTTTTTACGAAGAGCAGGCGAACGGACATCAATATAAAAAAGGCCGCAACAAATCCAATTCCGAGTAATACAGTTGTCATAATGTGACGTGATTTAAGGCAAAATTAACCATTATTGTACAAGTACATAGTTAACCAATAATCATACTGAAAAGATTCACGTCATGTCCAAAAGTTTAGCCAAGCCTGACCCTAATCGTGCCAAAAAACTGGAAGCCTTCGATCGGTTGTTGACCATCATGGATGAGCTGCGTGAAAACTGTCCGTGGGACAAGAAACAAACCATGGAATCTCTGCGACACCTGACCATCGAAGAGACCTATGAGTTGTCCGAGGCGATCATCGAAGCAGACAATGAAGAGGTGAAAAAAGAATTGGGTGACATCATGTTGCATATGGTTTTCTATAGTCGGATCGGGTCTGAACAAGGTGATTTTGACGTGGCGGATGTACTGAATGAAGTGTGTGATAAACTGATCCGCAGACACCCACATATATATGGAGATGTAAGTGCAGAGGATGAGGATCAAGTCAAAGCCAATTGGGAAAAGATCAAATTGCAGGAAAAAGGAAATCAATCCGTGTTAGGGGGTGTCCCAAAACACTTACCTGCATTAGTCAAGGCGATGCGCATTCAGGAGAAGGCTCGGGGAGTAGGATTTGATTGGGATGATAAAAGCCAGGTTTGGGAAAAAGTAGAAGAAGAAATGGGCGAGTTCAAAGCAGAGTTCGACGTGGCCGATGAAGCGGAAATAGATCAGGAAAAGGCCCAGGGAGAATTTGGAGACTTGTTATTCTCCTTAGTTAATTATTCCAGATTCATTGATATTAATCCTGAAGAGGCCTTGGAACGCACCAACAAGAAGTTCATCAAGCGATTTAAGTACCTGGAAGCCGAATCCAGGAAGGATGGCAAAGAATTATCTGATATGACCCTCCAAGAGATGGATGTGTATTGGGAAAGGGCGAAGAAGCAGTAGGTGTAAGAATAATCATCATGTCGACCTTACTGTAAGGAAAACTGGTCCGTTCGGCTTATATCCCTGAGAAATGAGATGAGTATCTAAGTACTTCGTTGCTATAAAGTTAAGATTCGTCTACGCGGACCCGGTCTGGCCCGACCAGGTTACTGCGAAGAATTGAATCGGCCAAAGCGGCAGTCTATTCTGCATTTTTGTTCCGAGACCTTATTTTAGATTGCCGCTTCGACGGTCCGATCACCAACTCGCAATGACGACCCATTATCCTTAACTTTAAATCATTGTCGCGCTCCCGATTAGGGGATATCTTTAAAACAAAAAAAGCTCCATGAGGGAGCTTTTCTGAAATCAATAAAATTGTTCTCTTAGGATTCTTTCCATTTGATGGTGCAGCCAATTGCTCTTGCACCTGTTACTGTAGGCTTGTTGCCAGCAAGTAAGGCGTCCACTGCATCCTCAACGTAAGTTTTTTCTACATCAGAAGCATCCCTGGGACTGTCATCGATTGCTCCGATGAATTCAATTTTGTATTTTCCAGTAGCCTCTTCGTTCAATACGTAGACATGAGGCGTCTTGGTGGCGCCATATGCCGAAGCTACTGTTTGAGAATCATCTCTCAGGTAAGGAAAAGAATAGCCTTTGTCCTTCGCCCTTTTCTTCATTTCGCCCATGCTGTCACCAGGTTGCTGATCAATGTCATTGGGATTGATGGCAATCACAGGAAATCCCTGGCTCGCATACTTCTGATCCAATTCCATGATGCGCTGCTCATACATTTTAGCATATGGACAAGTGTTGCAAGTGAAAACAACGATGAAACCTTTGTTGTCTTTGTAATCCGCAAGAGAAACCGTTTTACCATCGATATTCTCCAATTCGAAATCCTGAGCGTAATCACCTACCCCCATTCCGAATTTATCAGCTGAGGCATTGATGAAGAGGATGGCAACTACGGTTACCAAACCTGTGATCATAAGAAAATTCCGTTTCATATTGTCTTTCATGTTTTAATCCATGAATTGGTTAATAGCTTCTTCCAATTCTTCTCCGGTAAAAGGCTTTTCATAAAAGTGCCGTTTCCCCGATGAAGTCACAAAAAGCGTTGCAGGAATTGCGCCAGACCAATTATTATCTACTTTACCCATGTAGCTGTCGTAATCTTTTTCATTCAACAACATCACCTGGGATTGCAAATTCTTTTTTGCCACAAATTTTTTCACTTTGGATTCGTCCTGAATAAAATCCAGACTGACCAAAATAACCTCAACATTTTCATTGGTATTCACTTGCTCGAAATGAGGCAGTTCCTTGATGCAAGGACCGCACCAGGTTGCCCAGAAATTGATGACTCTGAGCTTATCGGAATTACTCGCTATAGCTTGCTCTAACTGATCGTATTTGACGATTTTGACGTCTTGAGCGGTTGCAAGGGTGAAAGTGCAAAGGCACAAAAGGGCAAATACGCTTTTCATGAATATGATAATACGTTTGAAAGACGCCCAAGGTTTTGTATAAAAACAGAAATTTTAAGATTTTTTCAAAATTGCACTTTCGGAAGGTGTGTGTTTGGAAAACTGACTCTGATGTTAATTTACGGTTAACACATTTGGATATTACCGAGATTGGAGTGTGTATTTATTGAAAAATCGCATCGATTGTATGGTTTCAGAAATTATTGAAAGCAGCATTTTCAATATCTGATGGCTTGATTGGCAGTTTTCCACAAAAATTCAAATTATCAACATTGCTTGATGTGAATTGATTTAAAATGCTGTAAATCAAATAGGTATGCTTATTGTAAGCAATGTAGATTTCTGTGGAAAACTAAAATCTTTACTGAAACAGTCAGAAATTTTAGCTTGTTTTATATTCGTCGGTTTTATTCTTGGTTTTGACGCCTAAGCTTATTCCGATAGGCGTTGAAAATTCGACTTTTTGAGACAAACCCTACATATTTCCCATCATCAATCACAGGTAAATTCCAGGCTTGTGTTAACTGAAATTTATTCATCACTGATTGCATTTTTTCACGCGAAGAAACGGAACCGGGTGGTTTTTGCATGATCGCCTGGACCGAAATACTGTCTCTTTTTTCAGGATCAAACATGATATCTCGGATGTCGTCCAGTGTTACAATGCCGTGAAGCACATTTTCTTCGTCCAATACTGGAAAAATGTTTCGCTTACTCTTTCGCACTAACGCCACCAAATCTCCCAGCTTCTTTTCCGGATGGATAGCCAGGAGGTCTGTTTCTATGATCTTTTTCATATCGATCAGGCTGAGTACGATCTGATCTTTGTCATAAGGAATCAAATCGCCTTTTTCGATGAGGTGCTTGGTGTAGAAAGAGTGCTCTTCGAAATAGGAGATGGTAGTAAATGCCAGGGCAGAGACCAACATCAGTGGTACGAATAGCATATAACCCCCCGTGATTTCAGCGATCAGGAAGATAGCTGTGAGCGGAGCGTGTAGCACGCCACTCATAACCCCGCACATGCCTACCAGTGTGAAGTTGCTTAAGCTCACATTCGCCCCAGGTATGAGAATGTTGTACACGGAAGCAATAAGGAAGCCAGTGACCCCACCCATGAACAATGATGGGGCAAAAATTCCGCCGCTACCTCCGGCGCCAATGGTCAGCGCGCTGGCTACGGGTTTGATCAACACGACCAGTAACAGAAAGGCGATCAGGAAATATTGGTTATCATCGATTGGGTCCAGAAACCCGCCTTCGAATAGCATGATCTCATCGTGTGAGAGCAATTGTTTGATGGTGTCATATCCTTCACCGTAGATGGGTGGGAAGATCAATAGAATAAGAGCCAGTGCCAGACCGCCTACCAAAACGCGTCTAAATGAATTACGGATGTTTTGAATCGCATCTTCTACCCGGAACATGACACGGGTGAAATAAAGTGAAGCCAAACCGCACACCATTCCTAACCCAAAATAATAGGGAGTATCCTTGGCCGAAAATCCATCTACAATACGGAAGGAGAATAAAATATCTTCTCCCAGCAGGATAATGGTCACCAACTGGCCCGCTACAGAAGCGATCAGGATAGGGATGAATTTGGAGATGGTGACTTCTGTTAGAATTACCTCGACGGCAAAAATAACCCCTGCTATTGGGGAGTTGAATATGGCAGAGACCGCACCGGCTGAGCCACAACCAATGAGTAAAGTTCTTCTTTTATAGTTAAGGTGTACCAGTCGGGCCAGGTTGGATCCAATGGCGGATCCTGTTACCACAATGGGAGCTTCCAAACCGACCGAACCTCCAAAACCTACGGTAAGTGCACTGGTGATCATCCGAGAATACATGCGAGTGCGGCGGATGATGCTGGAATTCTTAGAAATGGCATACAGAATCTGGGTGATACCGTGCCCTAAACTTTCCTTGAATAAGAATTTTGAAATCGCAACCGTAAGGAAAATGCCAATGATTGGGTAGGCGATATAAATAAAGCTACCTCCTGGGAAGTGAATGTTGTTTCGAAGGACTTCTTGTATGAAGTGGACAGAAGTTTTGAGTGTAACGGCAGCGATCCCCGCAACGAGTCCAATAATACCTGCTACAATGAGAATGAAGTTGTTGTCGCTGATGTGTTTGAGGCGCCAAACCAAAAACTTCATCAACAGCCTGCTATATGTGATTTTATTGAACTTGATAGCGGGTAAAATTGTGTGGCAAATGTACCTCTTATGGAATCAAATAGGCAAGCTATCTCCGCGACGTTTACATGCAGTTAGTCAACTATCTTGTGCAACTACTGGATAGCCCACTGATAGAAGTTGTAAATGCCCAGCGTAAGAAATGCCGCTCCGGGCAGGACATGTACTAATAGTCGATTATCTGATATCCGCGTAAACCGGTTGCCAAGTCGGACGGCCAGAAAAAGAACGATCACTGACCCCAGAAAAATCCCAAATAAATATGCCCAGAATCCAGGGCCTGTCAATTTAATCCATTGGTTTTGTTGCAAATATGCGGTGACGGCCAGCCAGAATGGTACGGCCAACGGGTTCAAAAAGCCCAGAATAATGCCTTTCAGAAATCCTGTGCGACCTTTTGCTCCAGTATTGACTTTTATGGAAGAGGACGAGCTTTTAGAAAAGATGGAATACAAACCGAGGGCTGTCAATACCAATCCGGTGATGAGCGTGAAATGATGAGTAAAGGTCAGGTTATTATTCAGGAAGATCTGAAAACGAACTACAAGTAAGGCGTAGAAAAACTCGACTATGCAGGCACCCACCACCAGAAAATAAGCGGCGCGTATTTTGCCCTGGACCCCCATTTGCATCACAGTGATATTAATGGTGCCCGGAGGAATGGATCCGAAAAAACTAACGATAAAGGCGACTACAAAAACCTGTAAGGTCATGTATTGGATTCTTTCTGTTGGTTATACGCGCTAATTTCCCTCATTTTCCTGATTCCGTCAGAAAATTTCCAGTATTGATGCCCCCTTTTTCGATTGGCGGCACTGACTCGCCGGAGCATTTTCAGGTGCCAGAGAATATCTCGATAAGCAGCGAAAATGGAACTGCCAGGATGATAGACATGCCCAGGCTCCGCCCCAGCACCATTGAGTTCCAGAATTTTAAACTGCTTGATCTCTCTCAACGATTCGATGGAATCGCACCTCAGGTCAAACCTGCCGAAATAGAAATCCTTTATTTGACTTGAAATCTGATCAAATGCTGAATGCAAAGCTTCATCAATCCAATGATTGTAATTGAGAAAGGTCGTGCCTCGACAATGATTGCCTATTGCTTCAACCAGGACCTCTTCTCCGTTTTTGGGTATGTCGGTCGCTATTTCCTGTACTTCAGGACTATCAAATTCGACCTGTAGCATTGCACGGACATTTTGTTCCAGCAATTCTTTCACCGAATTTTCACCATCTCCTGATACACTCAAAAATCCTTTTTTCACGATGGAGGTCACCCTTCCCCGTGCTTCACCCGGAACTTTGATATAAAAAACGCCGAGCTCCAAAGGGTAATCAATGAATTCCTGGATCAGGAAATTGACCTGAATGTCTTTGAGGTATTTGCTTAGCTCTTCTTCTGAGTTCAGTTTCGAGACCATCCATCCGCGTTCACCCACATCAGGCTTGGCAATGATTGGAAAGGATAGCTTCGATTGTTGGAGGTAAGTCATAACCTCCTCAGTAGATACATCCGAAGTAAACAACCTGGTTACAGGCATATATTCATCAGGGATCAGGTCAAAGATCTCTGACTTCTTTTCGCCCAGCATTCCACCGAATTCAATGGAAGGGTTGGAAGCGGTGAAGAAAAAAAGCGACCGGCTTCTTAGCGCCAGGAAAGCATAATAGATCTTTACCGGAAAGTAAAAAACGTTGAAGGACCAGAATTCAAAGTTTGTAAAACGAGTCCACCATTGGGCAAACCGACTTACTTTCTTAGACATTTAGCAATCAGGACTGTTGCTTTTGGTATCGAACGGTAGAGCTGGCTACACCAAAGTGCTCGGGTAAAACAATGTGTTCGCCGACCGCACGCACACCGATTTTGATCAGTGCCATGTGATGGATGGCATGTTCAATGTTGTAGGCCAATTCACGATAAAGGCTACTAGGAATGCTCACCAGATCATTGCCCTCTACTTCGTAATTCGCGATCAGGTTCATGGCGTGATCTTCTACTTTGCCAGCCAGGAACTCGTCGATAGACTGAATGACACTGATGGCCAGTTTGCGATCCGTTTCAATGAATTTATCGTGCCGGCGCTCATCGTAGTTGATCTCACCTTTGTTGGCACCATCCATGAGGCAAAGAAAAAATTCTATGGTATGCCTGATGTGCTGACCAACCGAAGATCCGCTTAGTGTGGGTATCGGTTTTTTAAAATCCTCATCAGAAAGCTGGTCCATTACCTCGACTAGCTGAGACAATAAACCACGTGCAGACTGCTGTATGGGCATCATGAATTACGCATTAAACGTGCAAAAATAGCGCTATTATTTATTTGAAGAGAGGGTTTCACTCCAATACTTATCCGCCTTTGTTTTTAGGCCGGATTCATCTTCGTTCCAGCTCTTTAGGGTGTTATTACCCCAAAAATTGTAGAACAGGTAAAGTTTGTCATCGATGACCTTGAATGTTTCCGGGTCAATTTTCACTTTGTCCCCACTGACGCCCATGGCGTAAGCGCACCAGCCACCATAGGCAGGAACGTATTTTTTAGGAGAATCGAGAAATTTTTGCTTGTTACTCTCCGAACTAAACCGATAGGTGATGCCCTGATGGGAAGCCCTGATGGACTTGCTCCCTTTTTCCGCTTCGCCTGAGAAGTAAGCCACGACATCATAGCCGCCAACCGCAAGGCCATCCTTGGTATTGGTATGTTCCGTTTCGGGTTGCTGAAGTACAATAGCTAAAACAAGTAGTAAAAATTGCATGGTATCACTGAGTTATGGGCCTAAATAAAAACGCTGGTTTCAATGAATGTTGGAGCGATTTACTCAATATTTCGACTCAGGGTTTGGATTATAGACGGTTAATGCGCGAAACTGTTGCCTTTAAGACAGAACTGAGAGGTGCGGAGCAATCAATTCATATTCAAAACCCTTCTGAAGCAGAAATCGGATCACCTTCTGCTTTTTCTGACTGAGCTCCAGGTCTTCAGAAAGTGTTTTTAACTTTTGCTCGACGAGTGATTTGATCATTTCTCGATATTCTTCTTTGGGGAGTTGATCCAGTGCCCGATCGATTTCATCTTCATCAAGCTGTTTCTGTCTCAGCTGTTGCCGGATTTTCACTTTGCCCCACTTGTTGAACCGAAATTTATCCGAAGCAAAGGCCTTTGCATACCGACTTTCGTCAATAAAATTCTCGTTGATCAGCTCTTTGATCAACGTCTCGGTATCCGTTTCACTAGCTCCAAGGTTTTTGAGTTTGGTCCGCACTTCCAGCACAGACCTCTCCCGATAAGCACAAAATCTTGCCGCTTTTGGCTTCAGCACCTTGAGCGAAGCGGAACCCACAATTTATTGTTTGAGGTAGCCCTTTCGTTTAAGCACGCTTTCCAAAAACTTGATCTCATTTTCGCTGTTGAAAATGCGGAAAGGCAAGTGAATTACCTGGGCTTTGCTAACGAACAAGACGAAGGCATCTTTACCCTTTTGGGCGCGTTTGATCTGATCCCATTTCATGGGCATGCCTTGTTTGCTGTTAAGCTTGATCAGGATTTGCTGACTGTTGATCTCGTAGGACAACTTTTGGAACAGGATCTTTCCTTGTTCCAATTGCGTTACTCCGGCGAATTGGATCAGCCAAAATAAGATGTATAAAACCAAAGCGATGGATGCGCCGATGATCCACCACCAGTTGGGGATCCATAAATAACCTGCGCATATGCCGAGATAGATCAACCCTACCCACCATTGCTCTTTCAGTACGGCCACAAGCGCCGTTTTGATATAAGTTGACGTTTCTAATTGGTACTTTCTTGTGCGAATGTTCATTTTTCTCTAAAAGGCTTTGAGACTCATGTCCAGACTTTTGTAAGAATGTGTTAAAGCGCCGACCGAAATAAAATCAACGCCGGTTTCAGCGATCTCTCTGATGTTTTTTTCCGTGATTCCTCCCGAGGCTTCCGACTCATAGCGTCCACCGATCATCGCGACTGCCTGACGCATATCTGATGGCAACATGTTGTCAAGCATAATGCGTTTAACACCCCCTACTTTCAAAACTGCCGCAAGTTCATCTAAATTTCTGACTTCTATCTCAATATCCAGTGATAAATTATTGTCAGATAGGTACTTCTGAGTATTGGATATAGCAGCTTCGACACTACCGGCATAATCCACGTGATTGTCCTTGAGCATGACCATGTCAAAAAGCCCAAATCGATGATTTACGCCACCACCAATGGCTACGGCCCATTTTTCTGCGAGTCTGAAGTTGGGAGTGGTTTTTCGAGTATCCAACAGTTTGGCATTGGTACCTCGGATCAATGAATTGATCTTGTGGGTATAGGTGGCAATTCCACTCATGCGCTGAAGGCAGTTCAGCACCAGTCGCTCGAGGCGAAGAATGTCATGGGCTTTACCAGCTACTTCAAAAGCCACTTCCCCATTTTCAACTTTGTCCCCGTCTTTTTTTGACATCTTTAGCTCCAGATCAGGCGCCGTATTGTGGAAGATCAGTTGTACCAATTTGATGCCTGCGATGATGCCATCATCCTTGATTAATAGGATCGCCTTTCTTTCCGCATCCTTAGGGATAGCGCCAAGCGAAGAATGATCTCCATTGCCAATATCCTCACTTAAAGCGGTTTGAATAAATTGAGCAACACGTTTTTTGGTCAGGTACGGTTGGTTCATGCTTGTTGTAAAATTCTACTTATGCCTTACTCTTTGGTAAGTGTGATCTGGTCAACGCGATAATCAGACCCCTGCTGCTTGATGAGCAATACCACTCGGAAAGACCCTTGCTTCATGGAGTATTTACCAATACAATACCTCAAACCTTCTTGTGAAGATCCTTGATGGATGTAAGAAAAGTTAGTCGGTGGGTTGTCCTGGAAAAACTGCCTTAACTGACCTTCGGCTTGCGTTTTCGCATAAGAATTACTCGAGTTATTGAGCTTGATAGTCAGCGGGTTGGCACAGAATTTAATCAGTTCACGAGCCGAGCCATTTTTCAATGACACCCCTATGTCTTCTAGGACTTTATCCTGTGACATAGCCATGGTATTCACCAAAAAGAGGCTAAGAAAAAGCGGTATTAGTTTGATCATGATATCTGCTTATACCAAAATTGTGCCTGAAAGTTACGGAATGTTAAACTACAAAAAACCGTAAGCGCTCAGAAAGCTGTAAAAGCTGAGATTATATTTGCGCCCTGCAAATGATTTGGATATGAATAAGAAAGTGATCTTGATGATCCTGGATGGCTGGGGTTTAGGAACGAATGATGAAGTTTCAGCGATCGTAGCTGCGACAACTCCTTTCATGGATCGGGTATCTTCCTCTTACGCTACCAGTACCTTGGAAGCGTCCGGATTGGCGGTAGGTCTGCCAGAAGGCCAGATGGGTAACTCTGAAGTGGGGCACATGAATCTTGGCGCCGGCAGGGTGGTATATCAGGATCTTGTGAAGGTCAACCGGGCAGTGGAGGATGGTTCTATTGCTAATAACGATACCTTGAAAGCCGCTTTTGAAAAAGCCGTGGCCAACAATAAGCCTTTTCATTTGATGGGTTTATTGTCCGATGGAGGAGTACATTCTCACATCAATCACCTGAAAGGCCTGGTGAAAGCCGCTTCAGAAGCAGGAGTAAAAGACATTTTCGTGCATGCATTCACGGATGGACGGGATACTGACCCCAAAGGAGGTTTGAAATACCTGGCCGATCTGCAAGCCACTTTAGACCAATATGGAGGAAAGGTTGCTTCGGTTACCGGAAGATACTACGCTATGGATCGGGACAACCGATGGCCGAGGGTAAGGTTGGCTTATGATTCCATGGTAAAAGGAATCGGAACAACAACGCAGGATATTGCTGCCGAAATTCAGCATTCCTATGATCAGGATGTGACCGATGAGTTCATCAAGCCTATTATTCAAGTTGATGCTGATCAAAAGCCAGTTGGCGTCATTGCTGAAGGAGATGTGGTGATGTGCTTTAATTTCCGAACAGACCGTGGACGACAGATCACACAAGCATTGACGCAACGAGATTTCCCGGAAGAGGGCATGAAGAAGATGGCATTGCACTACCTGACCATGACCAACTACGATGACACTTTTGAAGGAGTGAACGTGGTGTACGGAAAAGATAACCTGGTGCAAACCTTGGGTGAGACCCTTGCTGAGCAAGGGAAAAAACAGATCCGAATTGCAGAAACTGAAAAATATCCGCACGTGACTTTCTTCTTTTCAGGAGGCCGTGAAGCGGAATTTGAAGGCGAGAAAAGATTGTTGTGTCCTTCTCCTAAAGTGGCCACGTATGATCTGCAACCAGAGATGAGTGCAGGTGATATCCGGGACAGCATCATTCCTGAATTGGAAAAAGGAGACGTAGATTTTGTTTGTCTCAATTTTGCCAACCCCGATATGGTGGGCCACACAGGCGTTTTTGAAGCGGCTGTGAAAGCTTGCGAGACGGTTGATTCTTGCGCCAATCAGGTAGTAGATGTGGCATTGGCCAATGGGTACAGCACCATCATCATTGCTGACCATGGCAACTCAGACATCATGATCAACCAAGATGGTTCGCCAAACACAGCGCACACAACTAATTTGGTACCTTTTGTGTTAGTAGATGATGAATACAAAGGCAACCTCCAACCAGGAAAACTAGGAGACATTGCCCCAACAATTTTGAAACTCATGGGATTGAATATTCCTGAGGAAATGAGTGGAAATGTATTAGTGGATGCGTAAACTCTTTCTTATTTGCTTCATCATTTTGAGTTGCCTGGCTTGTGAAACGCCGGTAGATCAACAGGCAACTTCCGGGTACTTTGATTTGGATGAATTGCTCACCGGACAAGTCCAGAGATTAGGACATGACATCCTCAAATCGGATAAAATGATACAAATCAATGAGGAATCTGATCGTATCTATAAAGAGTTGAATTCGAAAATGTTGGAGGAAGAGCTGGACGTTTTTAAGCCTTTCGATCCAGGGTTGTCTCGATACAGAAATGCTTTTGACGTGACTGAAATTGATGGAATTACTACCTACGACAAAAAGGAAGGAGTAAAACAGGCTTTACAATGGGTCAAAGTAGAGCGTCAAGCATCCATGCTCACTGTGTCCGCGGAAATTCTGGAAGAAACCAGTATCTACACCACACAAAAGAAGATGAGTCTCGTGTTGGATTCCGATCAGATCCAGTCTTTTTCTTTGCTAGGCTATCAAAAGATGCTGTTTAAAGACACGGCTTTCTTTGAAATGAAAGTGTCTTTATTAAACCCTTCAAACTAAAATAGACCTGTTCTTTTTTATCATCCGGCTGCTTATGATTTAAGGGCCATGGCTGATACAATGATTCCTTTGAGATGCTATAGGCATTTGTTAAGTTTATGGAAGTTAGCTCCTGATTTAAGCGTTTTGTTCAGAGCTGATTAAACCAATAGATAAATTCATAAACAATTTTAACGATGCGAGAAATTCCAGTTCTTTCAAAAGAGCAAAAGTTAGATCTGAGTATATCCAAATTATTCGAAGACTTTCCTGAAGAGACACATGAATATTTAAATGCAGTAAGAGAGGGTATCTCTCAATCGGGTGATAATGATGGTACCGTAAGAGGGCTCATATTTAGTCATCTGAAGAGTGGGAAAAAGCCAATAGGTGAAGATAAAATCCTAATCGATAATATTCCCAATATTAAACCTCAGGTCTCGATGCCAGATGACTCTCATTTTTCCGAATGTGAAAAAAAATGGGAAACCTTTTTGGTTGAGGCGATTTTGGCGGTATTCTCAGTTGCCGGGATGAAGTCTAAATTAAAAGGTGATGGCACAGCTCGTTTGGCCGCTCAATTTGGAAAAGAAAACCTGCTTGGTCTGGAAACGGCCTGGTACCGAATGGCAGATAAGGAAGCAAGTTGGTGGTCAAAAGCTAAGGCCTTATTTGGTTTTACCGGAGGGTGTCTCAATTTGATTTCATTCAAGGCTATTATTCATGCCATAGGTAAGGATTTGTCAACATGGGACAAAATCGAAGACATAGCGACCGTGATATTTCAGATGATGGCGTGGTTAGGATCTGATTGGGTGGCAGCTGCCGGTGAATTGCTACTTACAACGGAGCAATTGTTAAGTGCTGATTCCAGTTTCTCGAAAGCCCATAATTATTGCTCTTTGGAAGAATTCTTCCATGATATGATGACCACTGAAACGAAGGAGGGCCTATATATAGACCCGCATCAACCTCATACACCTTCAGTAGTCGAATTTAATGGCAATGTGTGTCTGTTTTACAACGATCCAAAGACCGCCAAGATCGTATACAAGTTCTCCACCATGGCAGCAATAGCCGCTCTGGTTCATCAGCGTGAAGTAATTGACGCCAACGGAGGCAAAAGTTCGGGGAATAATAACCTCCATTCCTGGTCTCAGCCAGTTGGTATACCCGAAGGAAGTAAAGTTACGGGTTCTCCAACGGCTGCAGTACTTCTGGACACGATCTACGTTTTCTATCAAAAGCAAGGAGATCCCATGCAATACATTTACTATGTATCGACCAAAGATCTCGATAACTGGACGTCAGAGCAGAAAATAGAGCTTAAAATAGAAGATAACCATTATACTGCTCAAAGTATCACGTCACCTGGCGTTTGTACTTTAAATGATGAGCTGCATGTTTACTTTCCTGGCATTAATGAAAATTTGATTTGGGACAGTGTTTTTGATGGCACAACCTGGAATAAACCATACCTTCTAAATGGAAATGTAAGCACTTCAACAACACCCTGGGGTTCTTTAATTAATGGTAGTTTAACTGTCTCGTATCGAGGAGCCGGGGCTAATGAATACATCTATAACACCACAAACGATGATGGTTGGCAGGATCCTGAAAGATTAGATACCAGCATTACCACCTCTGCTTCGCCGGCCCGGTCTGACACAGAAAATCACGCGTATTATTATCGTGGAACGGGTACAGCAAAAGAAATATGGATTGCAAATGGTGGCGGAACCGGTCATCATTGCGTCGGATCACCAGTGATTCTGGGTATCTATTGTTTCTATTGTGTATCTCCGGGTATTTTCAATGTATTTCAAATCGAACGGTAATTAGTTGCAATAAGCCGTAGCCTAGCCGGTACGGCTTGTTTCTTTCTTCTTTGGCAGTAAAATAGTTCGAACAGAGCTGTTTGAAAGAATAATTTTAATTGGTGCGAATTTGCTGTTGGATTAGACGAGCTCCTCTTCCAATTTGCTATCGACCACATGAGGCCCGGTAGGTAGCACAACTCCAGGTGGAAGGTCAAGATCCGGTTCCCAATTGTTGTCTTGTGGGATGCCTCCATCACCATCGTCATTCTGGCTTCTGGGCTTGCGCATAGAGGACTTCCATCGCATGACCATAATGAGTATGGCGTACACGAGAATAGTAAGAAGCATGTTTATCCAGAACTGTGCCATTTCGAAGTGAATTCTAAATTAAATAATTATGAGCAGAAACTTTATATCTTTGTAGTGATCGGTATGAAAAAAGATCGTCAGCAATCAACCAGTCAGCTGATTTTTTCTTAATCATCGATTTTTTCAACGGCTACAGACGTCATATTATTGATTTTAATTTAGCGCCATTGGTATGCTGTTAGCAATACTTTCCGGGCACAATGAGGGTATCCTCTTCGGTGTGTTTGGAGTCATTATCATTCTGTTCCTGGTCGTTGACCTGGGAGTATTCAATAAGAAACATCATAAAGTCTCTCAGAAGGAAGCACTCAACCAGACCATATTTTGGGTGGCTGTTTCGGTTATGTACGGGTTGCTCATCTACTTTTTTGGTGACGGCAAAGCCAGTACACTGGAATTCTTCTCTGCCTATGTGACGGAAAAAGCGTTATCGGTAGACAATATATTTGTCATACTTTTGATCCTTCGGTACTTCAAAGTCAAAGAAGAGTATTATCATAATATCCTGTTCTGGGGTATTCTAGGGGCCATTGTCTTTCGCGCGATCTTCATTTTTGTAGGCGCATTGCTGATTTCCCAGTTTCATTGGATTCTCTACATTTTCGGTGCTTTTCTGGTTTATTCAGGGGTCAAAATCTTCAATGAAGATGAGGACATGGAGGTCGAGCCTGAGAAAAATGCCTTGATGAAGTTGGTCAAGAAGTTTTTCCCGATGACTACTGATGATCATGGTGGGAAGTTTGTGGTGATCGAAAATGGCAAAAGATTGTTTACCCCTTTGTTTCTGGTAATTGTACTCATCGAGTCTACTGACCTCATTTTTGCTGTTGATTCTATTCCTGCCGCCTTTGCCATCACTCGAAATGAATTTGTGATCTACACATCCAATATTTTCGCTGTGATGGGATTACGAGCCATGTTCTTCTTATTGGCCAATGTGCTCGATAAATTTTACCTGTTACAAAAAGGCCTTTCAGTCGTACTGATCTTCATCGGAGCCAAGATGCTGTTGGAAATGAACATCATCCAGCAAGGACTGGGAGCACTATTTAGTGTGGATCACGTACATATTCCGATATTCTTGTCTTTCGGGATCATTATTGCTGCATTGACATTATCCATCGTATTGTCTCTGATCTTCCCGAAAAAGCCGGAATTGGTAGAACATTCGGACGGCTAGAACTCATTACTTTTGCATCGTTTTTTAAGTAGGTCGATGTGATTTTCACCCCTCATTCGGCTGCTAATGCATTGATATGGAATTTTATCTAAAAGACGAAACAGCTCCTTTGGAGTCAGTGGTGTTAGGAATTGGGGTGAACAGAGGAGCTGCTCGGGCCATCAATCCTACCATCCGAAAACACCTGCAAAACAATTCGGCACCCACAGAAGAAGCCATTATTCGGGAGATCAAAACTTTCGAAGAGGTTCTGGTACAAAACGGTGTTCAGGTGCTGCGCCCGGAAGATTTGTCAGGAACGGAGCAGATCTTTACGCGTGACATAGGCTTTGTCATCGAAGACTACTATTTCGTAGCAAACATGAAACATGCAGTTCGGCAGGAAGAGATCCAGGGAGTTGATTACATCTTACAGCAGGCAGACTCCAGTAAAATAGTACACCTGCCGGAGGGAGCGCTTGCGGAAGGTGGGGATGTATTGCTTCATGGAGATTATCTCTTTGTGGGAATCAGTGACCGGACCAATCATGCTGGGGCAGCCTTTTTACAAGAATTTTTTCCAGGCAAGACAGTGGTTCCGCTGGATCTGGTGGTAGATCAGAATGATTCCGATCGGAATATTTTGCACCTTGATTGTACCTTTCAGCCTATCGGAAAAGATCAGGCCATATTCTATCGGGAGGGCTTTTTGAAACGTCCAGACATATTATTGGACATGTTCCCGGAAGAGCGGCGCATTGACGTAGACCAAAGAGAAAAAAACCTGATGTTTCCCAATGTATTTTCTATTTCGCCTGCTAAGGTGGTGATCGAAAGGAATTTCCATCGGCTGAAAGAGGAGCTACAGAAGCGTGATTTTGAGGTCTTCGAAGTGGATTATGCGGAAACCTCCAAGCTGAGCGGTTTGCTGCGGTGTTCGACGATGCCGTTGAGAAGGTCGAAGTAACCAACCTTGACATGGTTTCAAATGCTCCTCAGAGTCATTCTCTGAAGACTCTGAGGTAAAAAGTAGCGTTTTCACCATAGTCGTGAATGCGTAGAATATCGCTTCCGCCAACGTTTGAGTCCTCTCCAACGATATTTCATAATCACCTTCAAGTTTATGTCTTCACAAACTTGGGCGAAACCCTAACAGGGTTTCTTAATGCCGTAAATAACCCTATTAGGGTTCGTTCAGCTATTCCACCTCCTCACCAACTCCCTAGTTTGAGATTGTGCATTCACCTTTTCTGAGGAAGCAGTTCGATGAACATTATTAAGCTCCATGTCCAGCTTCACCACATTCGTATTATCGGCGATCTGCAATTCCAGGATATCCAGGATTTGTTGCTTCAATGCCTCGTCTTTCAGTGGGAAACAGACCTCAATTCTACTGTGTAGATTTCGATTCATCCAGTCCGCTGAACCCATGTACAGCTCTGAATCGCCATCGTTATGGAAATAAAACGCCCTTGCATGCTCCAGATAGCGATCTACCAGGCGGAATACATTGATGCCATGCGTGCCGGGTACCAGACAACAGATACTCCTGGCCACGACGGTGACGTCTACTCCAGCTTCAGCAGCATCATAAAGTTTCTCGATCATCTGCTTTTCCTGCAGGTTGTTCAACTTGATGATCAGGCGTGCCTCTTTACCCGCTTGCGCATGACCAATTTCACGATCAATGAGTGCAGTGAACTGATCGATGGCGTTGAATTGCGAAACGATCAAGTCATTAAAACCTGCAGGCTCTTTTCTTTTGTGCAGGTATTTGAAGACTTGATGTAATTCATGGGTCATTCTCGGATCGCAGGAAAACAGCCCATAGTCACAATAGATTTTGGCTGTTTTCTCGTTCAGATTACCCGTGCCGAAGAATCCATAAATTTTATCTTTTTTCTTCACCAGGGCCACCTTTGCATGCACTTTCAAACCCGGCATGCTATAAATGATCTTGATGCCGGCAGCTTTCATGCGCTCCGACCATTTCAGGTTGTTGGCTTCATCAAACCGGGCTTTCAATTCCATGAACACGATCACCTTTTTGCCATTATTGGCAGCACTGATCAGCGCCTCTCCAATGATCGAATTGGAGGCCATACGATAAAAAGTTACATAAATGTCAGTCACTTCAGAATCGGAGGCTGCTTCATTGAAGAATTGCAGGACATAGCTATAATCCTGATAAGGAAAATGCAATAATTGATCCTGAGCCTCCATGGCTTTCATGACTGACTGTGCCTGATCAATACTTTTGCTGGGTACTTCCGGTAGACTTTCATACTCCAGATCAGCACTGGTAGGGTTATAGATCTGGAAAAGATCATTGAGGTTATGGTACCTGCCTCCTGTCACCAAATCATTATCCCCCAGGCCAAACACCTCGGCCAGTTTTTCAATTAACTCTTCCGATGCCGAGCCATCATAGAGAAACCTACTTGGAGCTCCCAGGTCTCTTTTCTTGATCTGCTTTTCAATTTTCTCCACCAGATCACCAGAATACTCATCGTCGATGTACAGTTCTGCATCTTTGTTGAGTTTGATCGCAATACATTCTACGATCTCAAAAGTGGGCAGTACCTGACCAATATGTGCCCGAATGATATCATCCAGGTAAACAAAATGATGGATATCTCCTTCTTTGATGTGGTAAAACCTGGGGAGTTCGTCCGAAGGGATATTGACGTACGCAAAATACGTTTGATCGTCTCTTTTTAGTTTCAGAGCCAGATAAAGCAGTTGGTTATTGAGAAAAGGTGATCCTTCACTGACATCAAAGACGTAAGGGCGTAAGTAAGCCAGCACTTTGGTCCTGAAGTATTTTCCCAATTCATTTTGATTGTCCGTTGACAAGTTTTCAATCGGTGATTGAACAATGATCTGCTGTTCTTTCAACGCCTTTAAAATTTCCTGAAGTGCCTGCCCATACTCCTCTAACTGATTACCGATCACTTCCCTGATTTGCGTCAAAAGAACAGAAGAAACTTCTGTAGATTTACGGATTTTCTTCTTATCAATTTGTTCGATGGATCGAATATTCGATACCCGGACCCGGAAGAACTCATCAAGATTAGAAGAGTAAATAGCAATGAATCTCAGCCGCTCGATCAATGGGACGGATGAATTCTTTGCTTCCATCAAGACGCGATAGTTGAAAGAGATCCAACTAAGGTCCCGGTCAAAAAAAGGAGGATTTTCCATGTCAAAGTTTGGGGGAAAAGTTCTGAGAATCGAATTTAATGGGATCGAACTGAAATCTTCACCGATGGCTAACAGAAAGTCCCAATTCTTCACAGAAGCATAATACCTGAAAACAATGACTTTATTCATTATGTCTCAGATCAAAAGTCATTGGGTATTGTAAAGAGTAAATTTTACCTTAGAAGTCGCTAAGAATACTGACCCATGCAAATAAGCAACATACTCGTCCCAATTGATTTTTCTAAATGTGCCAAGAATGCGCTTCGTGCTGCCATCGTGATCGCCAAGAAAAGCAACGCTAAGATCATTATGGTTAATGCCGTACACGTTCATTCCCCGCATCCGGAAATTACAGGAGGATTGATTGAAGAAATTGTATCTGATTACGAAGATCAGGTGAAGCAATCCTTTCAGGAACTGGAATCTGAGATCATTGAATTGAAGGATGTCCCCCATGAAGCAGATCGTTTCATCGCATACCTTACTGATGCCATATATACCGAGACGCAGAACAAGGCCATTGACCTGATCGTCATGGGTACACGGGCTGAGCATTCAGAAATGGAGCACCTGTTGGGCACAAGAGCTTCTGATGTAATCCAGGCCATTCCGGTACCTATTTTGGTAATTCCTGAGTCCTATGAAGGATTCGATCTTAAAAAGGTTGGACTCGCCATTGAGTATGATAGCAGTATCCTGTTCCAGGATTTCAATGTCCTGAAAATGTTATGTATGGCTTTTGATGCTGAATTGTTGGCATTCAATGTATCCGAAGACCCTTCAAAAATTTCTATTGAAGATCAAAAATTGATTGGCAAACTCAAAGATTATCTGGTGCCTACGAATAGTTCAGTCAGAACCGTGGAGGCCTCCTCGATAACTGAAGGGATCAAAGGTTTTGTCAGTAGTCACGAATTGAACATGCTGGCCATGATCCCGAAGAAGTATAATTTCTTCGAAAGACTGTTCAAGAAGTCAGTAACCAAAGCCATGGCCGTCGATCTGGATGTGCCTTTATTAGTGATTAGAGAGTCTTAGCAACAACTTATTTTGAAAGCTGTCATTTCTTCGGCTAATTTCGACCTATGGAGTTCGAAGCGCTTTCTAGAGTAGTATCAGGCAAGGTTTTACAGCCAGGCACTGGTACTTTTCAATTTGTAGCCACGGATTCCAGAACCATTCAACATCCAGAAAGTACGCTGTTTTTCGCGCATTCGGGGCCAAACCATGATGGTCATGAATACCTTCAGGAATTGTATGATTCAGGAGTCAGGTCCTTTATCGTTGAGCGACCTGTTGAGTTGAATTTCCCGGAAGTGGGAATTATTTTGGTAGATGAATCCCTGAAGGCATTGCAACAGTTGGCAGCCTATCACCGACAGCAATATCAATACCAGGTCATAGGGGTCACCGGGAGCAATGGGAAGACCATCGTGAAAGAATGGTTGGCCATGTTGCTTGAAACCCACTATCAGGTGGTCAAAAGCCCCAAAAGCTACAATTCACAATTAGGAGTTCCCCTTTCCATCATGGAGATGGCTGAACGGCATGACCTTGCTATACTGGAAGCAGGAATATCAATGGCTGGAGAGATGGAAACTTTGGCAGCACTCATTCAGCCGGATATTGGGATCTTCACCAACATAGGACCTGCGCATGATAGCGGTTTCACTGATCGGCAAAGCAAGATCCAGGAAAAGTCATTGCTATTCAGCTCTTGTAAATGGATCATTTGCAGATATGAACATACGGCTGTTCGAGAAAAGTTGAAATCGCAATATGCGGACCGTGCCATTTCATGGTCCCTGGGTAAACAGGGAGCCGAACTTCATTTTAAGCTGACGGGGAACCTATTGAGCTGCAATTGGAAGGGGCGAGTAAATACGATTCGAATTCCATTTACAGATGGACCACAGCTGGAAAATTTACTGCATGTTTTAGCAGCATGTTTATTACTAGAGGTCAGCCTTTCAGAAGTAGAGATGGCCATTTCGAGGTTGAGGAATATCGAAATGCGTCTGGCCCTTAAAAAGGGAGCGAATGATTGTTATCTGTTGGATGATTCGTACAACAACGATTTGTCGGGACTTAATGTCGCCTTAAATATCCTTGATCAACAACGCCAGAAAGCAAACAAGACACTGATCTTATCAGACATTCAACAATCGGGCCTTTCGGATGAGGCGCTGTACCATCAGGTAAATGATTTGCTGGAAAAGCATGGAGTCAATCGATTGATTGGAGTAGGACCAAGGATCAGTGAATCGCAATCGTTTTTCAAGATCCATAAGACTTTTTTTGCATCAACGAAGGAGTTAATCAACGAGCTTCCGGCCTTTCAAAATGAGATCGTGCTGGTCAAAGGTGCCAGGAATTTCGGTTTAGAAAGAGTGGTGTCCATTTTGGAAGAAAAGCATCATGGCACTTCTTTGACCATTCACTTCGAAAAGGTCTTGCACAATCTCAATGCTTATAGAAACCTGCTTTCAGAGACTAAACTTATGGTGATGGTCAAGGCACATGCTTATGGAGGAGGAAGCTACGAGCTGGCTAATTTCCTGCAATATCATCAGGTGGATTATTTAGGCGTGGCTTATGTTAACGAAGGGGTCGATCTTCGAAAAAACGGACTGGAGATCCCTATCATGGTCATGAACCCAGAATGGGAGTCGCTCCCCATGTTTGGAACCTACCAGTTAGAGCCTGAGATCTATTCGCTGGAGATGCTTCGCTATTTTGTGTCACTTGGTATTACAGTACCCATACACCTCAAAATTGAGACCGGTATGAACCGCTTGGGTTTTGAGCAAGCGGAGTTGGCGTCCTTGATAGCATTATTACTTGAGAATAAAGTAAAGGTTCAAAGCATCTTCACTCATTTGGCAGCAGCCGAAGATCCTTCGGAAGATGACTTTTCCAGAGAGCAACTACAAATATTCAATGCAGCTTACGAACAAATAGTGGAAGGGTTGGGCTATGAACCCATCAAACATGCCCTCAACTCTGCGGGTATTGCACGGTGGCCGGAATTTCATTTTGACATGGTCAGGCTGGGTATTGGTCTGTATGGTATCGATCCAAGCGAAACATTGGAGGTGCTTCCGGTCAGCACTTTCAAAACACAGATCAGTCAGATTAAACACCTCATGCAAGGTGCTACGATTGGTTATGGTCGAATGGGGATTGCTGAAAGTGATATGACCATTGCCACACTTCCTGTGGGCTATGCAGATGGTTATCGAAGGAGTTTTGGGAGAGGTGGTGTAACAGTGTTGGTCAAAGACCGTGAGGCACCGACCATCGGGAATATTTGCATGGATATGACCATGATTGATGTGACAGGGATTCCTGCTCAGCAGGGAGATGATGTGATCTTATTTGGAGAACGACCTCACATTACCGCATTGGCCAAATGCGCGGATACCATTCCTTACGAAATCCTTACTTCTATCAGCCCCAGGGTCAAGCGAGAATATTCCTGGGATTAGGTCAACGACCGATCAATGGAACTTGCTCATATTTGCAGAAATTTTGAGAGTCTGCCGGAAGGTATCCGGTAAAACGTGAACGACCCATGAATGATATTGCGGCTCGTAGAATTGGAGTACTCGGTGGCGGTCAGCTAGGCCGGATGATGATCCAGTCGGCGATCGATTTCAATTTGAACATCAGTGTCCTCGATCCTGACCCCAATGCCCCCTGTAAAAATCTGGTTCAGGATTTTCAGGTGGGACAACTCACTGATTATGATACAGTCTATGCCTTTGGGCAAGCTTGTGACCTGATCACCATTGAGATCGAAAAAGTGAACACTGATGCCTTGAAAGCTTTACAAAGTGAGGGGAAGCAGATTTTTCCACAGCCGGAAGTCATCGAATTGATCCAGGACAAACGCAAGCAGAAAGTCTTCTACAAAGCGAATCGCATCCCGACTTCAGATTTTGTATTGACGGAAAATGCTGAGGAAGTGACTACCCATGAGGATTTTCTTCCTGCGGTTAATAAGCTCGGCAAAGGAGGGTACGATGGGCGTGGGGTTCAGATCATTCGGACTGCTGCTGATTTTGACAAGGCTTTTGATGCACCGGGATTACTGGAGCGATTAGTGCCTTTTGAGAAAGAACTGAGTGTCGTTGTAGCAAAAAATGAACAGGGTGAAGTACGAACATTTCCTGTGGTGGAGTGCTCTTACCACCCTACGGAAAACCTCGTCGAATTCTTGTTTTCTCCGGCGGAGATCACACCTGAGATTGAAGAAAAAGCACGCAAGCTTGCCGAGGATGTCATTGATAAACTGGGAATGATCGGTTTATTGGCGGTGGAAATGTTCCTGACCAAAGAAGGAGAGGTACTGGTGAATGAAGTGGCGCCACGAACACACAACAGTGGGCATCAAACCATCGAAGGGAATGTGACTTCTCAATTTGAGCAACACATTCGAGCGATAATGGACCTCCCACTGGGTAGCACGGAACTTACCCGGCCTTCGGCCATGGTGAATCTGCTTGGTGAAGAAGGGTATACCGGACATGCCTTGTATCAGGGATTAGATGAGGTCATGCGGATGAGCGATGTGCACGTGCATTTGTATGGGAAAAAGGAAACCAAGCCTTTCCGCAAAATGGGACATGTCACCTTGGGGGATCAATCAGTTGCTGCGCTGAAGCAGAAGGCACAAGAAGTAAAAGGAACATTAAAAGTCATCGCATAAATGGGCAATCCGAGAGTAAGCATCATCATGGGCAGCCAGTCTGATTTGAACGTCATGTCAGCTGCTGCAGAAATTTTGGAAGAACTGGAAGTCGAGATCGAAGTAACGGTCGTATCGGCGCACCGTACCCCTGATCGAATGTATGAATTTGCTAAAAATGCCCGATCTCGCGGCATTGAAGTGATCATCGCCGGAGCGGGAGGAGCTGCTCACTTGCCGGGTATGGTCGCTTCTCTGACCACCTTGCCCGTGATCGGAGTTCCGGTCAAGTCTTCCAATTCCATCGATGGCTGGGATTCGGTATTATCCATTCTTCAAATGCCAGGTGGTATTCCAGTGGCAACTGTGGCGCTCAATGGAGCAAAGAATGCGGGCATACTAGCTGCGTCTATTTTAGGTTCACATGACAAGGCTGTTGCTGAACGATTGGAAGCCTATAAGAGTGGATTGCAAGACAAGGTACTGGATTCTGCTGCTCAACTGGAAGCGCATGGCTGGCGGGGTAAAAAAATTGGGTTTTAGACCCTATCAACTATCTTAATTCTATTCAGGAAAAGTTTTTGAAGTCTCTCAATTAACCCCAGGCTCCTCCATGCATTAAGCTAAGATTTGTCACTGCGAAGAATTGAAGCAGTCTATTCTGTATTTCTACTTCGAAACTGTATTTGTGATTGCTTCTTATCATCGCAATGACGGTCCTTTTCCTTAGCATAATGGCAGTGCCTCGGCCCTGAAGGGAGATAAAGGGCTAATAATTGCAGCATTTAATCCCTAGTGAAATCTTTTCCTGTAACTCAAATGAATTATGTTCAGCTCCTCGCTACTACCTACTAATCACTTCATTAAAAGGCACACCGTCTTCAAAAGTGATGGCAACGGAAGCAGATTCTTCGTAGTTGTTGTGCCATTCGAAACGCCAGGTATCGCCTTTAATGATATGTTTCTTAAATGACCATATAGTGCCTGAATTATCTTCGAATTCTGTAAAAGTTAGCACGCCATCCACGACGATGAATGAAACATCGCCAGAGATTGTAGAACTCCCACGTCTACCCCAACAGGTAGTATAAGCACCAAAAGTCCAATCTGAGAACGTGTAGTGCCCCGTTTCATGAATTAGGAATGCGACATCTCCCGAAATCTCACGGTCGTTTGCACACCATATATTCGTCGTTTTATACGGATAGACTCCCTCCAATTTTCCGTCCGCACAATTGGTAAAGAGGGGTTTTTTGCCCCGTAATCGGCCAGTTGATTCACCAAAATATGCGCAGTGAGTCACCTGATTCACTTCCCATCCGGTGAGGTCATGATCAAAAGATAACGCGGATTTAAACATGCGTTCCATATGGGTGACGCTGCTGACGTCCCAATCACTAATGTCTTGATTAAACCCTCCGGCGAATGAAAACATTTCTTGCATCGAAGTGACACTACTTACGTCCCATGCACTCAAGTCCTGATTGAATAGACCGGCCTGATCAAAGAGGTAGCTCATGTTTGTTACATTGCTCACATCCCAGTGACTGATTTCCTCATTAAACTCGCTTTCCGGGTAATCGGGTAAGTACTGCAAGAGGCCTCTCATATTGGTTACTCGAGTGGTAACCAGGTGTGAAACATCCTCACCCGCGGCAATACGATCATAAAGTATGGTAGAGTCCGCCACCAGGTATTCTTGTCCGTTGAGGGTATAGGATTCGCCTACAATTGCCTCCGGTGCAGCAATGATGGTTGTATGGTTGGTCTCGTCCAGATAAATAAATACCGGACAGCCATTGTTGTCCACCATGGCCCCAGGCGTGACATTAGGACAACTGCTATTTTTTTCGCATGCATATCCCAGCACAGACAGCAGTACGATATAGCAATATTTAGTTCGCGACGTGAGCATTGTTTCGGTGCCGATTTGCTAATAAAGTTAATGAACCTTTTGGATAGAAGTATCCTAAAAAGATTAGCTACAAGTTGTGATTAGCCAGTTAACGGTGTACCGATACTGATTTGGATGCAATCCGAAGTGTTAAAAAATGTAAATTTTGAAATTCACTTAGTATTGGTTTCTGGAAGATTCAAAAATTCTCAAGAGTAAATCGATATTTTGTCAATTCGCGAATGTTTTTGTTAATAAATCTGGAATAATACCTCGTTTATTTGTGAATTTTTAAATTTGCCCTTTGACTCGAATGACCGGTGCCTAACCACAACCACCCAACGCACTCCATTTTTATCGTCTATACAGGCGTGTTTGCGGTAACTGCTGGAATAAAGTTCCGGAATTCCCCACCCAATTTAAACCACATATGAAGAAAGCATTACGATTATTTGGAGCATTTTGCTTTGCTCTGTTGCTTGGGAATACTGCCTTTGGTCAGGGTTCCACTTCCTCCAGGATTACAGGTCGCGTCACAGGTGGTGGCGATGGCACCTTACCCGGAGCAACTGTATTGGCGGTTCATACGCCTACAGGATTTGAGTATGGAACTACGACCAATGTCGAGGGGCTGTTCACGCTTAATAACGTGAATGTTGGAGGTCCTTATGAAATCACCATCTCTTTCGTTGGATTTTCGGACAAGAAACTCAGTGACATTTATTTGTCGTTGGGACAAACCGAGACACTGGACATTGAACTCGAAGAATCTACCATTGAGCTGGAAAGTATTGTCGTCAGTACCGGTGGTTTGTTTGATGGCAATCGTACGGGTTCTGAGACCAAAGTTTCTTCCGATGATATCAATAGCCTTCCTACTGCAGATCGTGGTTTGAATGATTATTTGAGATTGACTCCTCAGGCAGCGGTAGGAAACAATGGCGCAACCAACAGCGGAGGTATTTCATTTGCCGGGGTAAACAACCGATTCAATGCCATCTTTATCGATGGTGCGGTAAACAATGACGTGTTTGGTTTGGCCAACTCGGGTACCAATGGCGGTCAGGCTGGTATTTCACCGATCAGCCCTGATGCACTTGAGCAGATCCAGGTTGTACTGGCTCCTTATGATGTGACCCTCGGAGGTTTCGCAGGTGGTGGGATCAATGCGGTGACCAGAAGCGGTACTAACAAATTTGAAGGATCGGCTTATTACTTCCTCAGAAATGAAAGCCTTGCTGGCAAAACACCAACGGATGACGATAATGTAGAAAGAACCAAGTTGGATCCTTTTACGGCTCAGACGTATGGATTCAGATTAGGTGGTCCGTTGATCAAAAACAAATTATTCTTCTTCACAAACGTGGAGATCCAAAGAGATGAGTCACCAAGACCTTTCGTGAGCAGTGCGTGGAATGGAGATTCAGGTGCAGGAATTGATGGTGTTTTGGAAGACATTCGTCAAAAACTGATCAATGACTTCAATTACGACCCGGGAGGGTTCCGTGATAATCCTCAGACCACCGATGGTGAGAAAGTATTGTTCAAACTAGATTGGAACATCAACCAGAATCATAAGCTTTCTGCAAGACACAGTTACGTAAAAGGAACGACTGAAATTCACCCAACGCCTAACAGTAACCGGGTTACTTTCGGTAATGTAGGATACAACTTCCCTTCTACGACCAATTCTACAGCCATTGAGTTGAAGAGTAACCTTGGGCCAAATGCTTCTAATAACCTGATCCTCGGTGCGACGATCGTTCGAGATGACAGAGAACTCCTGGGAGATCCATTTCCACAGATCATCATTCCTGATGGATCAGCGGATATTGTGGTTGGAACGGATAACTTCTCCTATTCCAATATTGTATTCCAGGATGTATACACGTTGACCAACAACTTTAACCTTTATAAAGGAAAGCACACCTGGACATTTGGTACACACAATGAGTTCTTTAAAGTACAGAACCTGTTCACCATCTTCTCTACGCCTCGATATGAGTACTTCTTCGATGGTGTGAACCGCTTCCTGGCGGATGAAAATCCTGATCTGATCTTGTTTGGTCATGAGCAGTTGGCAGATGGACAAACTAACATCCGATTCGGAGATGAGGCAGAAAACCTCGGACCTACATTCAATGCTTTGCAAATGGCATTTTATGTGCAGGATGAGATCCAGGTAAGCCCTGATTTCAAATTGACCTTAGGTCTGCGTGCAGATATCCCGGTATTCCTGGAAGACGCTCCATTGGAAAATGTCGATTTCAACACCAACACAGTCCCTGTACTGGAGTCCTTGTATGATTTGGAAGGTGCGCAAGCAAGTAACACGCCCAACACGCAAGTATTGTTCTCGCCCAGAATTGGGTTCAATTGGGATGCTTCAGGAGACAAAACCACACAGCTACGAGGTGGTGTAGGAGTATTCACCAGCCGTGTTCCCTGGGTATGGCCAGGTGGTATGTACATCAGAAATGGTTTGAACAGTGCCTTCAATGTATTGGTATTCTCAGGTGAGCCGATATATTCTACTCCACAAGAGTGGGTGAATAACCTAAGCAGTTCTGTGAGCCCTGCAGGAGATGTGGATTTATTTTCTGATAACTTCAAGTACCCTCAGATTCTGAGAGCCAGTGCTGCAGTAGATCACAAATTGCCAGGTGGCATTGAAACGACAGCTGAGTTTACTTTCACCAAGACTCTGAACAACATTTTTGTACGTCAGGTAAACTTGCGACCAAGTGTGGGCCGAATTACGGTTCCTGGTGCTGGTAACCGACCGGCCTTCGATTTTGGTTCTCCGGTAGATCCTACTTACACCAACATTACGCACGTAAGTAACACCAGCCAGGGTTACACCTTCAACTTCAGTGCGCAAGCTTCCAAGAGCTTCAGCAACGGACTGGATGCAAGTGTGGCTTACTCTTTTACCAGGGCTGACGCTTTGTTTGATGGTACTGGATTCATCAACAACACCAACTGGGAGAATATCCTGAGTGTACGAGGAAACAACAATCCGTCTGTGGGAAGATCAGTATTTGATGCAGGTTCTCGAATCACTGCATTCCTGAACTATCGAAAAGAATACCTGGGTAATTTCGCTACAGGCATTTCCTTGTTCTATACGGGTCGTGATGGTGCGCCATATACTTACGTGTATGCGAACAATATTTCTGACTTGTCTGGTAGCCTGGATTACAACGATCTGTTGTATGTGCCAGTGAATGCAGATGATATTACTTTCATTCCTCAACTAGATGGGGACAACAATGTAATTGCTTCTGCTGATCAGCAGTGGTCGGCATTTAACAGCTTCATTGAGAACGATGATTACCTGAGTGAAAGAAGAGGTCAGTTCGTTGAGCAGAATCGAGTGAGAACGCCATTTGAGCACATCATCGATTTGAAATTGACACAGGATTTCTACATCACTCAAGGGGATACCAGACACGCGATGCAAGTATCCTTTGATATCTTCAACTTCACGAACTTCCTGAACAAGGATTGGGGAAGAAGATACTTCGTAGGTGGCAATACCTTCCCATTGTTGACACCTGTATTTGATTCAGGTGCACTGCAAGGATTCCAGTTCAATGATCCGGGAGATCCTTACGATATTGTACAAGCGGGTACTTATAGCTCAAGATGGATTGCCCAACTTGGTGTGAGATACAGCTTCTAAGCATAAGAAACTACCACTATAAAAAGATGCCTCTACCGGGGCATCTTTTTTTATGCCTTCTCTCAGTGTCATTCGCAGAAGACGCTGAGAATGAATAACGTCGCTATCATTTTCAAAAACGTCGAGACCTTTTTAAAAAACGTAGTGATCATTTTAAAAAAAACATGGCGGTCTCTTGAAGAAAGATAGTGACCTTTCTTGTTCGCTATAAGCTCCAATTATTTACAATTTCTGTTTTGACTCACCAGAGTCATTCAAGTTTTTTTACTTCAGCACATTTCTGCCAAAAACCACAAACGAATCAACATTTTGTAGAAATGACCTCTTTCGTCTAGCTGTTAATAAGTAATTGAAACTAATCTATTATCAAGAAACTACTAGTAGGGATAAGGCGCCTTAAAGAACAACTCAGCAATGATAAAGGCAATCACAGAAGCCACGAAACCAAACATGAAGACCGTATATGCCAGACGGAGCATGCGGTATTTGGTACCCAGGACTTTTCCAAGAAAGTAGATGTCACGGATCAAACTACTGTAGAGGTAATCCGCGTCTTTCAGCATTTCCTTCATCGCCCATTCATAGTCTTCCAGTTTCATGCTGTGAAAATTTCCGAAGAACAGGAGGTTCGTTTCTTTGTTGCGGATATTATCTCTGGTAAAAACACCTTTGCTGATGTTAGGTCGGGTGGCAATGATACCGATCACAATGGTGGCCAGGCAAACCAGGGTAAGAATGATAGAAGGGACCACCATGTGGGGATATTCCTCTAATTTTCGAAACAATACGGAGATCATTATCGACAAGATCAGCGTATTGATGGAGATCATTATGTTGGCCTTATTGTCTGCGATCGAACTTAGTTCGAGGTGGTTTTTAGAAGTCAGGCGAAACATGGTCTCGATCCCACGAGTAGGCGTCAATTCTTTGGCCTGCTTTACCTTGACCTTTAACTCCTCTATTTTTTGTTGAAGCTTTTCTTCTTCATTGGATTTCTTCATCGATTTCAATCGCTTTTTAACCGTTTTCAGATTGGCCGCCTTTACTTCGCCGTAATGTTCCTTGGCGTAAGCCGTGAAATAGGCATGATCACTCAGGAAGTCCCGATTTTTCTGCAACCATTCTCCTGAAGCCATATTTTCTCCATGCAGCTTGTTGATCTCATTGCATAAAGCTTCGGAACGGTCAAAAAAATCATCCCCTCCAAGGTGGCTCAGGTCCGCATCGCACAGTACTTCTTCGATCAATTGCTTGGGTGACTGGGGCATGCGAGTGGCCAGAATACACTGCTCCACAATCTGGATTTTGCCTTCAGGAAAAGCTTCATTAGTCAAAAATTCCCGGGCAATACTGGTGCTGGCTTCTTCATGGTTATCAATGGACTTACTGTAACCCGTATCATGGAACCATGCAGCTAATTCCAACAGTTCCAATTCATTTTCTGAAAGGCCTTCTCCTGCACCAATTTTACGTGCCGCACTCACCACAAATTCCGTATGGTTCAACGTGTGGTAGGTGATGTCCTCAGAAAGCTCTTCACGTAGAATGTAAGTCGCTTTCTCTTTCGCCTTGTTCAGGATGGTTGTTTCCATTCAATACCGAGTTTTGAAACTCATATTAATACAATATTAGCCACATTACGTTTAACTCTGCCTTTTCCCTTACCTGGGATGCCACTAACGAAGAAATATTTGCGAATTTTTGAAACTGAATAAGGTCATTAGCTCGCCAGGCAATACAGAAAAGGTACTTTGCCTAAATTTACGCCTACATCAAATGTCTCGACTAATACTAGCCATACCAATTCTCATCGTCTGGGCCACACTATCGAGCAGCTGTGGCAGCAATACTGCGTTTGGGCAACGAGCAGATAGTCTGTTTCTCGTTAACGCTCAAAGTGAGATTTATTATGATCTGAAGCAGCCAGAACAAAAATATTTTCTGCCCTATGTCCTTTCTGAAGTATCAGGTTTGACCTGGGTGCGGGAGCATACCGTTGCAACGGTTGAGGATGAAGGTGGTAAAGTTTATTTGTACGACTTCAGCCAGCGTAAAATTGTCCAGGCCGTTCGCTTCGCAAAACCCGGAGATTTTGAAGGAGTAGAGATGGTGGGGAATAAGATCTACGCCTTGAAGAGTAGCGGTGACCTGTATCATTTCAAACTTTCAGAAGAAAGAGAGTTGGTAGGTAAAAAAATAGAGACCCCACTTTCCCGAGCTAATGATACCGAGGGATTGGGATATGATCCGGTGACCAATAGACTACTCATCGCATGTAAGGAAGATGGTGACATCAAAGGGCATAATGCAAAGGGCAAGGCGATTTATGCTTTTGACGTGGAGAAAGAAAAGTTGAAAAAGGAAGCTCGTTTTGAGATAAGTTCGAAAGACCTCAAAAAATTCTTTGAGAAGAACAAGTCGAGTGAATATGACGATGAAAAAATAAAGTTTGAGCCCTCAGGTATCGCGTTCCATCCTGTTGAGAAGACTTTTTACATACTCGCTTCTGTAGGTAAACTGTTGGTCGTGTTGAATCAGGATGGCAGCATTCGTGCTACTTATCCGATCGCCCCACGAGTACTCAATCAACCGGAGGGAATATGTTTTGCTCCCAATGGCGATCTGTACATCAGCAGTGAGGGAGAAGGGGATAAGGGCTATATTTTGAAGTTTCCAATGAAAATGAGGACTAAATGACAGGGAAGAAGATCTTATTAATCGGGTCAATGATGTTTGTTTTGAACAGCCTTTTTGCTCAGGACTTTTCCGTTTTCCTGATGGGGGACGCGGGCGAACCCAAGTTTCCCGAAGACAAAAACCTGAATTTCCTCAAACAGAAAGTAGCCAATGCCTCGGAAGAAGACGTGCTGATCTTTTTGGGGGATAATTTGTATCCAAAGGGACTCCCTGATGAAGAAGATCCGGAACGTGCGGCGATGGAGAAGAAGCTCATTCCTCAGCTGGAGATCATCAAAAATTTCAAAGGCAAATCATTCATTATACCTGGCAATCATGATTGGGCACAAGGCCGTAGACAAGGGCTGAACAATGTGCGAAACATGGAGCGGTTTGTTACTGCCTATACTGGTAAGGCGGAAGCATTTCTTCCCAAGAATGGATGCCCGGGGCCTGAAGAGATCATTCTATCGGATAAGGTGACATTGATCATTTTAGATACACAATACTTTTTGCATTCACAGGAAAAGGCCCGTGAAGCTGATGGTTGTGAAGCACCGGGGACCAGCGAGGCATTAGAGTTATTCGAAGACATGATTGTCAGGAATGCGAATAAACACATCATTGTTGCGGCACATCACCCACTGTATACTTATGGCCCACATGGTGGAAAATACAAATTTTGGAAAGCCAACCTATTCCCGTTGACGGAAGCCAAGAGCATGAAGAACCTGTACATTCCTTTGCCGGGCTTAGGTACAATTTACTGGGTAAATCGGGCAGTGATTGGGAACATTCAGGATATTCCTAATCCCAAATACAAGATCATCAGAAATGTCCTTGTAGATATTCTTAAAAAAGCGGATAATGTCGTTTGGGCCAGTGGTCACGAGCATTCCTTGCAATATATCACCAATGAAAATGCGCATTATGTGGTGAGTGGTTCAGGAAGTAAAACTTCTCATGTGGTCAAAGGAAAAGGAACTCAGTTCTACAAGAAGGAGCAAGGTTTTGCGGAAGTAGCCTATGAAGATGCAGGAGCCGTAGAACTGACTTTTTGGTCTGGGGAATCAGAATCTGAGATTTATAGAAAAGAGCTGTATTCGAAGAATGTGATCACCGATCAGCAGGAGTTGGCCAATCGACCGGATTACAGCACACAGAAAATCACGATCCCGGCCAGTAAGCAATATGGAATCAGTAAAAAAGCCAGCTTCTGGTTGGGAGAGAATTACCGAAAAACCTGGGAGACGCCCATCGAAGTGCCATTTTTCGATGTGAATAAGGAATATGGTGGTTTGGAAATCTTGAAACGTGGTGGAGGTCGACAAACCCTGTCGTTGCGAATGGAGGCCGAGGATGGAAAACAATACGTATTGCGGTCGATTGAGAAAGATCCTTCACAATTGCTTCCTAAGACCTTGCGTAGAAGTTTTGCTGCGGATTTTCTTCAGGATCAGATTTCTTCTTCCCATCCTTATGGTGCATTGGCTGTTCCTAAGCTCGCTGACGCTGCAGGTGTGTATCATGCCAATCCGAAGCTGGTCTATGTACCATCCGATCCTGCCTTTGGCAAATTCCGTTATGCCTTTGAGGAGCAGATGTACCTCTACGAAGAGCGTCCTAATGATGTGGCAGCGAGCGCGCCCTTCTTTGGAGAAGGGGATGATGTGAAAGGTACCTTAGACCTACTGGATAAGGAAATCTACGAAGACAATGACAATTGGATTGATCAGCGGTTTGTGTTGCGCAGCCGGATGTTTGACATGCTCATTGGTGACTGGGATCGTCATGATGACCAGTGGCGTTGGGTAGGCAAGAAAAATGAAGACCGGGAGGGACGCAGGTATCGACCTATTCCGCGTGACCGTGACCAGGCCTTTTTCGTGACGGATGGCTTATTACCAAAACTTGCCGCGAGCAAATGGGCAGTTCCGTCTTCCGAGGGATTTGACGAAGAAGTGAACTGGGCGCCTGGCCTGAGCTGGAACATGCGCTGGTTTGATCGTTCTTTCATCAATGAGCCAGAATGGGAAGATTGGGATGTGGTAATCAGCGATATCCAGGCCAATGTGACCGATGATATCATTGATGAGGCCATCAAAGACCTGCCTAAAGAAACATATGAACTAACTGGTCCGGAGATCGCCAGAATCCTGAAGGTACGTCGGGAGAAGCTTAAAACCTTCGCACGTGAACTCTACGAGTATTTGTCTAAGGAAGTGGAAGTCGTAGGGACAAATAAGCATGAGCATTTCCTGGTCGAACGACTGAATGACAATGAAACCCGTGTAACCGTAACAAAGCGAACCAAAGATGGAGACCTGAAGCATCGGATGTATCAAAGAACCTTCCTGCACAATGAGACCCGAGAAATCCGATTATACGGACTTGGTGGGCAGGATGTATTTGACATTGAAGGGGATGTTCGACAAAGTCTGAAGGTGCGGATCATTGGAGGTAAGAAGAAGGATGTGATCAATGATCAGTCAACAGTCAAAAAAGGGGGTAAAAAGACCGTAGTGTATGACAAGATTGACAAGACGGTGATTACTTATGGCAAGGAGACCAAGTCTAAGTTGTCAGACAATCCGGAGGTGAATGCCTACAATCGTAAAGGCTATGTTTATGACAAAACTTTTCCATTAATAAGTGCTCAGTACAATCCGGATAATGGACTATACCTGGGTGGAGGATTCTTCATGTGGAAAGAAGGCTGGCGCAAGTCACCGCATGCGTCGCAGCATTTGTTGTTGGCCAACGCAGCCTTTGCGATCAACTCTTTCAATTTCAAGTATGATGGAAAGTTCTTTAATGTCCTTGGAAAGGCTGGCCTGGAGCTATTGGCCGAAATTCAGGAACCTTTCTTTGTGAGCAATTTCTTTGGGTATGGTAATGAGACCACCTGGGATTTCAACGGGGAAGACATTGCTTCATCTGAAGAAGACCCGATTGATTTCTACCGTCTGGAGACAGATCGAAGCATTTTTAGAGTAGGGTTGTTGCAACCTTTTGGAGGACGAGACCGAGGGTTGTTCAGGTTTGGGACGTTGATCCGGCAAGCAGAGGTAGAACGAGATGATAACCGATTTATCGATCAGATAGAAACAGGAGTTGACCCGGACAAAGTAGATCGCAATCACTTTTACTATGGCTTGGATTTTGGACTTAAGTTAGATACACGAGACAATGCGGCCATGACTACTCAGGGCATCCATCTTGATGCGAAACTTGAACATTTGTGGGGACTGAACAATGTATCGGAAGACCTGACCAGAGTCACCGGAAGTTTCTCCTTTTTCACGCCGATCAAGTATCCTGCTCGATTGGTCATAGCGAATCGTGTAGGGGTAGATCACATATTTGGAAATGACTTTGAGTTTTTTAATGCGTCGCAGCTTGGCGGCTGGACCAACCTAAGGGGCTTCAGAAGGAATCGCTTTTATGGGCAATCGGCCTTTTATCACAACCTGGATCTGAGATTGAAACTGTTCTCCTTCACGACCTACATTTTCCCTGGACAATTCGGCATCCTGGCCTTTCAGGATGTGGGAAGGGTATGGATTGAGGGAGAGAATTCTGATACCTGGCACGTCGGCCGTGGAATTGGCGCTTACATTGCCCCACTTGACGTCACGGCCATTTCCTTCAACTGGACCTTCACTGACGAAGAGGATTTGTTCTCGGTGAGGTTTGGGTGGTTTTTCTAGGATCATCTAGGATTTGATCTGGACATACCACAAATGTGGTATCGTTCAATTACCATCATGCGTAGTACGGATTCATGTGACTATTCGTAGATTTTTGTTTCATCAACTTTTCACGAAAAGCATTGCATCATGAAACTCTTCACAAATCTATTAGGTGACAAACGAATAAGGATCCGATTTAATCACCTATTGGCCACTCATACGGTTACTTTAGACCATCACGACATACTTTTCTCCGGATCGAAAGACAAGTGCCTGGATTTTGTAGGAGGTCAACTGGATGCAATCCTTGCTTCGAGGCAGTAACCAGATCAGATTTCAATTGGAATTAGAGCTCGGTCGCTTTTAGTAGTTTTGAAATAAAAACATGGACCTGATTGTCTCACTGATCATAAATGTAGCTGTTGCCTTAAGCGCTCCTACTACAGAAACATCGCAACCAGAAATTAAACAATTATCTACGGCTGATGGTCCGAGGTACATTGTCACTGATGGGAATTGAATTCGACGGTCTTCGCCTTTGTTGGGAAGGCTAAGAATCAGAAACTATTATTATTTGAAGGTAGAAGAAAGAAGTGGGATATACTGGATTCGAACCAGTGACCTCTGCCCTGTCAAGGCAGCGCTCTAAACCAACTGAGCTAATATCCCATTAAGGAATCTATTCCTTTGAAAGGACGACAAAACTAGCCATTTCCAATTTGATAGTGCTAACTAAGGCTCAAAAAAGAAGTTGAAATATGTCTTTTTTGAAACTAAGCTGATATTGAATTTAGAAATCACAGACTAAGTCCACACTGTTAACGTCTTGTTAATCATCTCGTGTTTCTTCCTCCCCTATTTACTTTTACATTGAGGAGGTACGTTGATATCAAAAGTAGCTCGTTTCACTTGATCACAGTAAATGCAAAACGCACCCATACGCATACTGATTGTTTTGGCCACCGTGGCGCTGGCAGGGATCATTGCGTCTCAGATGTATTGGGTGAACATGGCCTTGTCAAATGAGAATCAGCAATTTGATCACTCGGTGCAAATGGCCCTCAATAATGTGGTGGAAGGGCTCTGTCAGATTGAAGGCAATGACATTCCACTGAACAATCCCATCGATCGTATCTCCAATAACTACTACATCGTACGTACCAATAACCGGATCAATCTGGAATCACTGGAGTATCTGCTCAAGGCAGAGCTGGAGAAAAGAGCGGTCACGCAAGATTTCGAATATGGTCTCTACGATTGTGAAAGTGATCGGATGGTATATGGAGATCTTGTTCAACTGTCTTCCAGCCCTCCGATAGAAAAAAAATCCCTGTTCCCGGAATTAAAGGGGGAGGCTTATTATTTTGGGATTTACTTTCCGGGAAGGGCCCGGGGCTTTTTTCGAGACCTTCAGTTCTGGCAGATCACAACGATGCTGGTCATTATCGTAATTCTTTTCATGGGGTACGGGTTGTTTGTGATTCTGAAGCAGAAGCGTCTGCGTGACATTCAACGAGACTTTGTCAACAATGTCACCCATGAGTTCAAAACACCGATCGCTACGCTTAAAATCGCTTCTGAAGTGTTTGCAAATGCAGATAGGGAACAGCCGGAGCGGCTCAAAAAATACGGCGCTATAGCACACCTTGAAACACAACGACTGGAAGGTCAGGTGAGCCAATTGCTGAAGAATAGTTTACTTGAAAGAAAGCCTAAGATTGAAAAAGTAAAACTAGAGGTGCGAGCTATTCTGGACCGGGTTGTACAGACACTGAAACCGGTGGCAGATGCTGCCGGAAAGACGATCATTTGTAATGAGACAAATGAACCCATGTATGTGCTGGGCAATTCTGATATGCTTGAAGCCGTCTTTTACAATTTGTTGGATAATAGCATCAAGTACGGTGGGGATAAGATTGAAATTGAGATCCTTAAAGATAATCAGCACGTTCAGATGGTGATCGGCGACAATGGACCGGGAATTCCCAAAGCCTACCGCAGCAAAGTGTGGAAAAAGTTCTTTCGGGTTCCGACTGGAAATGTCCATGACGTCAAGGGATTTGGCCTCGGACTGTACATGGTGAACAACATCATGAAGAATCATAGAGGGAGCATCGTGCTGAATAATCAGCAGGGCAATTCCTTCCAACTTAAATTCAAATTGGCATGAAAGGGTCTATTTTTTTAGTTGAAGATGATGACAGCCTGGGCTTTGTTACCCAGGACAGTTTACAAGTAGAAGGATACCATGTTTCCTGGTTCAAGAACGGCAAAGAAGCCTGGGATGCGTTTAATGATCAGGTTTTTGACCTATGCTTGCTGGATGTCATGCTTCCTTCTATGGATGGTTTTGAATTGGCTCAGCGCATCCGGGAGGTCAATGAGTTTGTGCCTATCATCTTTTTGACTGCCCGCGTTCAGGAAGAGGATCGCCTTTCTGGGTTTGAGATCGGCGGGGATGATTATATCTCCAAGCCTTTTTCTATGCAGGAGTTGCTTTATCGAGTAGCGGTATTCATGCGTAGGACATCCATCACCAAGAAAGAAGAAGTTCAGGAGGCCATAGGGACGTATCAGTATGATAGCAGCAACCTGAAACTGGTACATGAACAAGAGACCATCAATTTGACCCAAATGGAAGGTCAATTATTGGCCATGTTGATGGAGAAAACAGATGAATTGGTGCGAAGAGAGGATATTTTGGTCCGTATTTGGGGGGAGAATGACTATTTCAAAGGGAGGAGTCTGGATGTGTTCATTTCCAGATTGCGCAAGTACTTACGGCACGATGAATCGCTTTCCATCAAGAATCATCATGGTGTTGGGTTTACATTGACTAAAAGTGCCTGACCAAGGGTGCCTGACCAAGGGTGCCTAATTAAAGGATTCTCAAACTTTATTGGAGTGAAATGTCAAACTGAGCTTGTCGAAGTTGACATTCAGTAACAGGAATAAAAAAAAAGGGCCTCAAATCTTGAGACCCTATCAGTAACCTTGGCAATTTATTTAGGCGTTCTCCTGTTCGGGAACTTTGATATGGCCCCAGTTTTCGCCGCTCTTGATTCGGTACAATTGCATTTCTGAAATGCCGAATTGGCGCGCGATCATTTTCAAACGGGTCTTTCGATTCGGATCAAAAATGCGCTCTTTGATCATTCGTACTTTTGACTCATTCAATTTTGCACTTCTTGTAATACCATCTCGCCAGGCAGGATTGCTCTGTTGATGCTTTTCTTTTTCGGCTTTGGTTGCCCACTTCAGGTTATCCAACTGATTGTTTTCCTTATTGTGATCCAAATGGAGCACAAATTTGGCGTCATCAGCAGGCATAGGCAGGAAGTGTGCTGCTACTAGCTTATGGATATAGAAGGATCTCCTTCCTCCATTTTCCAACCTTAAAGTGATGGTTTTGTAGCCACGTACAGTCGCAAATTTCAAGATGTGGCCTTTTTCGTTGGTCTTGAAACTCTTCAATCTCCCATGACTGGAGATGTGGATTTTTTGCTTATCAACGACTTCATCCGTCGCGAGAGGTTTCCACTCCTCGTAATCTTTGTGATTTAACATTAGCTCGTTCTTAATGATGCAGGTCAGGTAAATATATGAATTTTCAGTCAATTATCATAGCCTATGCTATACAGCAACAGTGCTCGTTTACTGAAAATTGGAAATTATCCTGACATATAAATGAAACGTACAAAGCGCCTTAATGATGCCCTTAACGGGAAATTTGCTGAGAATAGTGCTGTTAAAAATGGTTAAAGTACAAGAAGTCAATCACTTGGCTACGTACATTTGATTTTGTGAATCGCATTACCCTTAGGTGGATCATCGGAATCATGAGTCTGGCACTTGCCGGTCTAATAATTTTTCAGTTATACTGGATTGATACGGTCATTCGTGCCAATGAAGAGCGATTTCGCAAAGATGTCATCGGTGCATTGCAAAATGTATCACAAAAACTGGAACGACAAGAGATACAACGGAGAATGCAAGCGCAAAACCTGCTCCCTCCCCTAATACAACAAAACGGATCGATTGAGTTTGAAGTTACGGACAGTGCAGGCATAGTGAGAGATGTTCGCTTTTCTTTAACTTATACTGAACAGGGATATGAGTTGGTGCCTGGGCCTGAGTCCGGACCTAATCCCGAGTCAATCATGAATGATCCGGCGATCCAGGAAGAACTTACCAAAGTGAACAATGCTTCCAATAACATGATAGGGGTGTTGCAAGACATGATGTTTTCGAATGCGCCGATGCAAACCCGAATGAGTCCTGACCAATTAGATTCACTCATCACGCACGAACTTGGTGAAAAAGGCATTGGAATTGATTATGATTTTGGAGTGATAGCACCATACCAAAACCTTTTTTTATACCTGGAGGATCCCAGTAAGAATCAGATCCTGGCCAAAAGCGAATTACGAGCGAGTCTCTTTCCCAATGACCTCAATGGTGAATACAAATTACTCGTGGTGGATTTTCCGGAAAAGAGCGAGTTCCTGTTAGGTAAAATATGGTTGACCATGGCTAGCTCGGGCATATTGATCGCAGCCATCATGTTGTGTTTTGGCTATGCTGTCCGTACGATAGTGAAGCAGAAAAAATTATCTGAAATGAAAACGGATTTTATCAATAACATGACCCATGAGCTCAAGACACCTATTGCTACGGTGGGGCTGGCCGTGGAGGCTTTGCAGGATAAATCTATCCGCAGCGAAGACATGCTTCAGGACAGATACCTGGGCATGATCGGTGAAGAGAACAAGCGATTGGGCCAACACGTGGAGAAAGTGCTGCAAATGGCAGCGATCGAGAAGAAGGATGTGCAGATGAAATTGGAATTTATGAACCTGCACGAACTGGTCAAAGCGGCCACCCGAAAAATGGCTTTGCAGATCGAGAACAGAGAAGGCTCCTTAAAGACGGTACTCAACGCAAAAGATCAGATGGTTAAGGGAGATGGCGTGCATTTGATGAATGTAGTGGTCAACTTGCTGGATAATGCCAATAAATATTCTCCGGAAAAACCAAACATTGTGGTGCGAACTGAAAAAACTGGCAAGAACATTGTGCTATCGGTGCAGGATCATGGACTGGGCATGAGCAAGGAAGCCGTTCGTAATATATTCCAGAAGTTTTACCGTGTTCCTACGGGTAACGTTCACAATGTAAAAGGTTTTGGACTTGGCCTTGCTTATGTGAAAAACGTAGTAGAAGATCATCACGGCTCAATTGATGTACAAAGTGAGCCTGGAAAAGGAAGCAAATTTTTTATCACCTTACCCCTTCATTATGGAGACGCCTAAAATATTACTCGTAGAAGATGACCCTAACCTTGGGCAGATCCTCAGTGAGTACCTGACATTAAAAGGGTTGGATACCCAACTCTGCAGAGATGGAGAAGAGGGGGGAGAAGCCTTCTCTAATGATCATTTTGACTTGTGCATCCTTGACTTGATGATGCCAAAGAAAGATGGGTTCACTCTGGCAACAGAAATACGCGAACAAAATACCACTGTACCCATCATTTTCCTTACAGCCAAGTCCCTGAAAGAAGATGTGGTGCAGGGATTTAAAATTGGCGCAGACGACTATGTGACGAAGCCGTTTAGCATGGAAGAGCTGATGCTTAGGATCAATGCGGTGCTGAAGCGGACATTGAAGGAAACACAGTCCAATGTTTTCCCTGATGAATTCATCATCAGCTCTATGAAGTATTACTACACGGAAAATAAATTGATCACACCACTACGGGAGATCAAGCTTACAACAAAGGAAAATGAGTTGTTCAAAATCTTTTTTGCCAACCTTAACAAAACGGTAGATCGCTCGGACGCTTTGAAAAAGATCTGGAAAGACGATAGTTATTTCAATGCCCGGAGCATGGATGTTTACATTGCGAAGCTTCGAAAATACCTTAAAGATGATGAGCAGGTTAAGATATTGACCATTCACGGCGAAGGGTTCAAAATGGTCAACCTCAATTGACCAGTAATCCATATCTTTGTTAGTGAAATCACCGGAACAGTTACCGGTAATTGGCAATTAATTTAGACGCTTAACTTTCACTATCTATGCTTTTGGTACCCTCAATCACAGTAATCAATGGAAAGACAATCCGCCTGACAAAAGGGGATTTCTCCAAGGAGAAACTGTATGAGGATACACCACTTGATGTCGCAAGAAAATTTGAAGATCATGGTGTTAAGAGAATTCACCTGGTTGATCTGGAAGGAGCCAAAGTAGGGCGACTGATGAATTACCCATTGATAGAAACGATTACCGGGTACACCAATCTTCATGTCAATTTCTCTGGTGGATTGCATACGGATGGAGATTTGAACAAAGCATTTGAATCGGGTGCCAGTAGTGTGACTACTGCTACCATCGCAGTATACAATCAAGATCTTTTTTCGTCCTGGTTAATGTCTTATGGCCGGGAAAAAATTGCGCTGGGTGCCGATATTTACAATGGGCTTATCCGAGTAGGAGGCTGGCAAAAGGACACTAAAATAGATCTGTTCGATCACATCAGCTATTTCTACGAAAGAGGATTGAAATATGTGAAGACTACCGATATCTCAAGAGATGGCGCTTTAGAAGGACCTTCCTTTGATCTTTACAAAGAGATTATCAAGCGGTTTCCGGATATCAGTTTATTTGCCAGTGGGGGTGTTCGGAGTATTGAAGACCTGAAGAAACTTAGAGACACAGGTGTAGATGGTGTAGTATTCGGAAAAGCGTACTACGAAGGCAACATCAGCCTAAAGGAAATCGAGAAATTCTCTAGTTAGATTCTAATTCCTGTGGAATCGTCCCGAATCGGGAATCATTCTCGTACTTGAATTTGTACAAGAAGTAAAAGATAAAGTTGAATTTGCGGAAAGAACTTTGTGTAGAATCGCTTTCTACAGTTAGTTCTTCTTCCTCTGCTTCGTCCTCTAAATCATCCTCCTCTTCATCAATGCCACCATTTTCAGGCTCACCATCGAGTTTTGGCAGTAGACTTTGCTGTCTATTGGGATCTTGTTGATCTTGAGATACTTTCTCTTCCTTATCACCGCCGCCACCTGTAGCGGAAGCTTTAAGTGTGAAAGAGACACAAAGAAGAAACAATATGATGGATATATTCCTCAGAATTCTTCGATTTAGTTTTTAATGGAACGGTAAATTAAGGATAAGGTTCAGAAAATCATACACTTCTGCTGAAAAAGTTGGGTTGTTACGGGAGGTCGACATTAGCTGCGTATGATGTTGTAAATGCTGATTTTTTAGTGTTTTTGATATAAAAGATGTAGATACATACGCGTCACCAAATTATGTTTCAAAAGATTCTGAAAGTTCTATAAAATCTATGGCCTACCAACGATTCGATTCCTCATATCCATTTTTTTCAACGATCATTACTTTTTTACATACTGCCACCAAATAAACTAGCTTTGCGCCCCGACAAGGGTAAAAAGCAAATAGTAGTGAAAACCAGGGGAACGAAGAAGGATAAAGTAAATATTGTAACGCTAGGGTGTTCGAAAAACCTGGTGGATTCCGAAGTGATGCTTACCCAACTAAAAGGTAATCAGATAGCTGCCACGCACGAATCCCAAAAGGACGATGCCAACATTGTGATCATCAACACTTGTGGCTTTATCGATAATGCCAAGCAAGAATCGATCGATACCATCGTGAGATATGCGGATGCTAAGGAAGAAGGCCTGGTAGAAAAAGTATACGTCACCGGGTGTTTGTCGCAACGTTACCGGGATGAATTGAAGCTGGAATTGCCAGAAGTAGATGCCTGGTTCGGGACGATGGAACTACCGCTACTTTTGAAAAAATTTAATGCCGATTATAAGCATGAATTAATCGGGGAGCGCATTACAACGACTTCCACACACTATTCTTATCTGAAAATAGCTGAAGGTTGCGACCGTCCTTGTTCATTCTGTGCCATTCCGCTGATGCGCGGTAAACATGTGTCCAGACCGATGGAAGAATTGGTAAGGGAGGCAACTTCTCTAGTAAAAAACGGGACGAAAGAATTGCTGTTGATTGCGCAAGATTCCACTTATTACGGTTTGGATCTCTATAAGAAAAGGAATCTGGCGGAGTTGCTTGAGCGACTGTCCGATGTGGAAGGATTGGATTGGGTCCGCTTGCATTACGCATTTCCTACAGGCTTTCCCGAGGATGTGCTTGATGTGATGGCCAAACGCAGCAACATCTGTAACTACCTGGATATTCCGTTACAACATGCTTCGACTCGCATGCTCAAACTGATGCGGAGAGGCACTACCCGGGAAAAGACCGAGGCACTTTTGGACAAGATGCGGGAAAAAGTCCCCGGAATCGCAATCAGAACGACCCTGATCGCAGGGCACGCCGGAGAGGAAGAAGAAGATTTTCTGGAGATGATAGACTTTGTGGAGCAACAACGCTTCGACCGTTTAGGGATCTTTACGTACTCTCATGAGGAAAAAACGCACGCTTATACAATGGATGATAATGTCGCAGAAGAAACTAAACAAGAGCGAGCGAATGCCGTAATGCAGTTACAGGAATCAATTTCAGAAGAATTGAACCAAAAGAAAGTAGGACAGACTTATAAGGTGTTGATTGATCGTGCGGAAGGAGGATTTTTTGTGGGAAGAACGGAACATGATTCACCCGAGGTTGACAATGAGGTATTGATACCCGCCGAGGATCAGTATTTGAGGATCGGAGATTTTGTGAATGCTAAAATTGTTGAAGCCACTGCTTTTGATTTGCACGCTGAGGTCGTCAAATAAACTATTTGAGGGGTGATCGGTGTTGCATTTAGGATTGAATTAAAATTTCCTGTTTTTAGGAGCATATATAAGATTAACATAACCCTTTGATGCGCGTTGAAAAATTGCCCTTCGAAAAAGTCCAGGCTTTCTCGAAACTGTTTGTGAATTATTGCAACGATGTGCCTGCCCTGGCCTCTTTTTATGGTGAAAAACCAACCATAGCAGGATTTGGAGATATCTTAAAACGCAGGCAATTTTTACCGCAAAGCCGCGAGGTATTGGTAAAGACCCTCCAATCTCAATATGAATCGCTGGAACAACATGAAGCGGTTGAACAGAACATCTCGCTTTTAGGGAAGGACAATACATTTACTGTTACCACAGGTCACCAGCTTAATCTCTACACGGGTCCGCTTTATTTTATCTATAAGATTGCTACGGTTGTGAATGCCTGTAAGCAGCTGAAGGAAGCTTATCCCGATTATGATTTTGTGCCAGTCTATTGGATGGCTTCAGAAGACCATGATTTCGAAGAGATCAATCACTTCAGCCTGTATGGCCAGAAATATTCCTGGAACAGTGACCAAACTGGTCCGGTTGGAAGATTTGATACGGCTCCGATGAATGACTTTTTGGAGGGTATTCCTGAGAAGGTACAATTATTCGAGAAGGCCTACCGGGAACATGGCACCCTTGCAGAAGCCTGTCGATGTTATGTTCATGAATTGTTTGGTGAACAAGGAGTGGTTGTAGTAGATGCCGATCATGCTGACCTTAAGGCAAAGTTTTCCCCGATCATCAAGGAAGAAGTGCTTAGCCAATCGGCACAGCCTATCGTTGAAGCAACTAATCAAAAACTGATCGAAGCGGGCTACAATTCGCAGGCTTTTTCCAGAGAGATCAATTTCTTTTACCTCGACGGCATTTCACGCGAGCGAATCGTAGAAACCGATGGCGTTTACAAAGTCAGAAATACCAAAATTTCTTTTAGTAAAGAGGAAATACTCAAGGAGATTGATGAACATCCGGAGCGGTTCAGTCCGAATGTGATCATGCGTCCGGTGTATCAGGAAGTGATTTTGCCTAATATTGGCTATACCGGAGGCCCGGCGGAAGTTGCTTATTGGTTACAACTCAAAGGCGTATTTGATCTACATCAAGTAAGCTTTCCGATCTTGTTGCCCAGAAACTTCGGCATGGTTGTCTCACGAAATATTGGCAGAAAGATCAGCAAGTTGGAATTAGGGACAGAAGACCTTTTCAAAGATATCCAGTCATTGAAATCCTGGCAGCTGGCTAAATATGGGGAGGACCATGTGCTGGACGAAGACATGGCGGCAGTTATTCAGGTTTTTGCCGGACTGAAAACCAAAGCACTCAACATTGACAAGTCCCTGGAAGGGTACATTGGTGCTGAGCAGGCCAAAGCCGTAAAGAACATCGAGAACATTCAGCGGAAGCTCAAAAAAGCCCTTGAGTCTAAGAACGAAGTGGCCATGCGGCAGATTGATGCCATCAAGGAAAGTCTGTTTCCTGGTAATGGATTGCAGGAGCGAACCCTCAATTTCCTTACTTTCTATTTAGAAGATCCTTCATTTGTACGTGACCTATTGGCTAACTTCGATGCCTTTGATATGCGGTTTCACGTATTATGGCAGGAATAACAGCCAAAGCACTTTTAAGAAAGGAAATTTTACGTCGAAGAAAGCTCCTGTCTCATGAACTGGTCAATGAACTGAGTCTTGAGATCCAGCAGCATTTCTTGCAATGGATTCAGGGACAACAAGTTTCCACGATCCACAGCTTTTTGCCGATTGAAAGGAACCGGGAAGTAAATACCTGGCCATTGATTGATGCACTAGAAAGTCTTGGTAAATGTGTCATACTGACCCGGACCAACTTCGAAACTGAAACCATGGATCATTTCCTTTATGAGACTGATCTGACGTTTGAGGAGGATAAATTTAAGATTCCGACACCAGTCAACGCCAGGCCAGCGGATATGAAAGCAGTAGAAGTGGTGCTTGTTCCGTTATTGGCAGCCGATAAAGCAGGCGGACGGATTGGCTATGGGAAAGGCTATTATGACCGACTGATACAAGAAATGACCGCAGATGTGATCAAAATCGGGCTAACTTTGGGGCCTTGTTTCGACAAGTTCTCTTTTCTGGAACCTCACGATCAAAAATTGGATTATTGTATCACACCCTATCAGGTGATCGACTGCTATGAATGAGGAATTAGATATATTGATCATAGGCGCGGGCCCCATTGGACTGGCCGCAGGAATTGAAGCCACCAAAGCCGGCTTGAGTTATGCCATCATTGACAAAGGCTGCCTGGTCAATTCCATTTTCAATTATCCGAAGAACATGACCTTCTTTTCTACCTCTGATCGGTTGGAGATAGGAGAGGTACCTTTCATTTCTCATACACCCAAGCCAACGCGTTCGGAGGCATTAGAATATTATCGCCGGGTGGCATCGTCATGGAAGTTGAATGTAAAGCTCTATGAGCAGGTACAGTCCATCAACAAGACAGATCTGTTTGAAGTAACAACTTCTAAGCATACTTATCGTGCGAAGAATATCGTATTGGCCACCGGGTTTTATGACCTTCCTTACTTGCTAAATGTGCCTGGGGAAGACCTTCCTAAAGTGAAGCACTACTACGATGAACCACATCCCTATTATGGGATGAAGATCATTGTGATTGGTGCGGCGAATTCTGCTGTTGATGTGGCATTGGAAACCTATCGTAAGGGGGCTACAGAAGTTACCATGGTCGTTCGGGAGGAAGAGATTTCCCCTACTGTGAAATATTGGGTACGTCCTGATTTGGTTAACCGCATTAAAGAAGGCAGCATTAAGTCCTATTTCAATAGTACCATTGCAGAGATCAAAGAGCATGAAGTTCGGGTCAATACCCCAGATGGCGAAGTGACCATCGAAAATGATTTTGTGCTGGCGATGACGGGTTATCAACCAGATTTTACTTTCCTGAAAAGTATTGGTATCACCTTTCAGGAGGATGAATACCACACCCCGACATACAACCCTGAGACCATGGAAACGAACGTAGAAGGCGTATTCTTAGCAGGAGTTATTTGTGGTGGTCTAAAAACCAATAAGTGGTTCATTGAGAATTCACGTGAACATGCCGAAATGATTGTGAATCACTTGAAAGAAAAGGCGGGTAAGGCAGCGTTGGTGGATTAAACTAAGATCGTCATGCCGGAATTTTTCGGTTTAAGATCCGAAGGAAAGCGAAAAATGTCCGGTATCTCTTTGGACGATCTTTGCTCTTACAAAAAGTCATTTTGGATTCTTGTTTCTAGATCACCCATGCGCCCCATCCTGCTTCAATAAGCCATCGGGAGAAACATTAAAGCGCTTCTTGAATTGTGTAGAGAAATACGTGGAATTGGATACACCGATCAGTCGGGCAGCTTCTGATGCAGTGTTTACCTTTCGTTTCGCCAAAAGGTCATAAGCATATTCGTACCGCAGGCTTTTGATGTATTCCAGAGGTGTTTTGTCGGTCAACGTTTTGATCATCCTGTAGGCACTTCGTTCGGCCATGCAAAGTTCGTCGGCAATCATGGCCACTGATAATTTTGGATCATCGATATGCTCATGGACCATGTTTTGTAGCTTACCCAGCAAATCCTTTTCGATTTGTGTTTTGTGTTTGTGATTCAGGTCGTCGTAGGCATTCCAGCTGTTCTTGTACTTCATGATGTTCGCTACTCGCTGACTCAATTCCTTCGGATTGAAAGGTTTGGTCAGGAAGTCCAAGGCTCCGTCATCGAGTACTTTTAGTTTGTCGGATTCGGAAGTACGGGCGGATACGATCAGAATGGGAATGTCTTTGTATCGCTCCTCATTCATCCGTTTGATCAATTCGAATCCGTCTATCCAGGGCATCATCAAGTCGGAGATCACCAGGTCATAATAGCCCGTGTCAATCTTATCAAGTGCCACCTTTCCATTTTCTGCTTCATCAATGGCATAGTCATCTGATAAGATCTCCTTCACATAATCCCGGATTTCCTGGTTGTCATCTACGATCAATACATTGGCTTTTTTCGAATCGACTTTAATAGTCTGGGTGTCCTTTTTCGGAATGGCTTGAGGGACATTCTTTTCGTAGACATTGCCCTCGATTTTTATGTCATCAGGATCCACCTCAATGTCCAGATTATAAGGCATTGAAATGAAGAAACAAGTGCCATAATTATTCAGGCTGTCGGCCATGATATGACCACCATGAAGTTCTGTGATCTCCTTGGCCAGTTCCAGCCCGATCCCCATACCTTTTACATTGCTGCGCAGGCCTTCTTCCTGTCCCCGGTAGAACCGATCAAACAGGTGCGGCAATACCTCCTGAGAAATGGCTTTTCCGGTATTATAAATGCATATGGTAAAGCCATCGTTGAGTTTGTGTCCCTGTAGGATAACGATGATCTTTCCTTCTTCAGGCGTGTATTGCAAGGCATTGTTCAGGATATTGAACAAGACCCGAGACAATTGTTGTTTGTCTACGTGGGCCTGGATGGTATCACCCACATTCCCTTTGAATTTCAGTTCTTTACCTTCCGTTTGTGCCTTAGGTTGGAACAGATCGACGATCTCCCGAACGAATTCAGCCAGGTTTACTTGTTCAAACTGTAGCTTAAGCTTGTTCTTCTCTACCAGGCTAAGGTCATTCATCTGATCATTCAAGGATCGAATCAGTGCCAGGTTGCGTTGCAGTTTCTTGAAAAAGCCTTCCGATTTGGTGGTGAGGTAGTTGTCTTTATCGTCACCGATCTGTGATAGATACCCCTCAATCAGCATCAGTGGTGTTCTCAGATCGTGATTGACATTTTCGTAGAACTTGGTCTTGGCCGCGTCTAACTTCGCCAATTTGGTGGCCTGTGCCTCTAATTCCTCATTTTGTGCGATGATTTTTCGGGTACGTTCCCGGACGGTCTCATCCAGTGTACGGTTCATTTTCTCCGCTCTTCTGAAGGCCACACTAAATTCTTGTGCCAGATAAATGAACTGTGCCACCAGAAACAGCGGTATAGCAAACGGCAGGATGACCCAGTCCATCGAAGAGAAAGACCAAAGGGTGTCCAAAACGCCCGAAATGAGCAATATGCCTAGCGCAAAGATCTGCAGCCAGTTCCTTCTTTCTTTTAAGCCAAGTACACCACAAAATCCGGCGTAGGTAAATCCAAATAGGGCCAGTATCTTGGCCAGAAAGATTGCCGGTCCGAAGCTAGAGGTTGGCGCGATCAAAAAGAATAGCCCCAATACCCCGAAAGAGATGAACAGGTATTTTCCGATCTCCTGAAACTTCAAAGGCGGATAAATGGACTGGATATACAGCAGGCCTACCCCGGCAAACATACTTGCAGAGAAATGATACAGATGAAGCTGTAACCAGGCATTGAGTAAGCCAGAATCTTTTAAGAAGTAGTAGCCAAAATGATCCTCGTAGACGAGAATTTTTACCACCAGAAGAAGGCAGATGATACCCAGGTAAAAATAGGGCATGAACGGCCTTGAAGTAACATACATGAACAAGTGAAATATGGCCATCAGGAAGATGCAACCTGTCCAGAAAAGTAGGAGCGATTCCCGGCTGTTCTTGTAGTTATAGAGTTGTCGGAATTCTCCGAAGACCGGTGCCTCATTTAATCCAGCACGAGCAATATCATAATTGGCAACCTGTATGACGATTTCGTAGGACGCTGCACGATCCAGGGTCACCAGTTCTTCCAGGATGAAATTTTCGTATTGGTCTTTATCCAGTTGCCCTTTCTGCGCTATCAGCTTTCCGTTCACCCACACTTTACTGGCGCTGTTGATTTTGGGAATCAATAAGGCAGGTTGTTCGAATGCTTCAGCTGAAACCTTGATCCGGTAAGTTGCTTTTCCGAATTTTTCGAAACCTTGTTTGCTCCAGGAGACACTGGCCAGCACCGATGAGCCTGCTTTAGGGCCAATTTTGTCCGGCTCGAGCAATTCATCCCAGTAGAAATCCCATGGTCCCGTTATTTCATAAATGCGATCAGGGTCATTAGCCGTTGCCAATTCACGATCTGTTGCAAGTTCCGAAGTACAGGAACAACACAGTGAAATGAAGACGATAAAAAATAAACTGTGGCGGGTTTTCCAAAAAAACTCACGCGCTTTAAAAGCACCTCTATACATAGTCAAAATCTGCTATGACAGCCCCTCTTTTCGCAATTTAGATAGAAAATACATGGCAGATTACTAAAAGTTAAAGGGTCAAATTATGGAATTAACAATAAGATCACAATTATTATGGCTCATCGAGAAACATTTATGTGCTTCCTGCGTCCTGTACAAGGGCTTACAAATAATACTCGGCCAATTTTTATGATAATTACACCGCTACGCTGCTATTTCACGGAAGAAACAGTTTCTTTCTTAAAATTCAGAACAAACAGAATACCCAATCTATTATCAGCTATCGAAGGCTAGTCAAATGAAACGAACGGGAATGTTAAGAAGGCTTGTGCTGGGCCTGTTGGTCAGCATGAGTACGCTATCACTATGTGCTCAGGAATATACCATCAGTGGGTATATCAAAGATGCCAGTAATGGAGAGACCTTAATTGGCTCTACGGTTTATGTGGAAGAAGTTGCTGGTGGGTCTGTTTCCAATGTCTACGGGTTTTATTCGGTGACCTTGCCCGCCGGACAATACACGTTGAAATACCGCTACGTCGGTTATGAAACCCAAACCCAAACCATCGACCTCACGGATAATATCAAAATTGATATTGAGTTGTCCTTTCGACAAGAGGAGCTGGAGGCTGTAGTAGTTACGGCAGAAAAGGAAGACGCCAATGTCTCTGATGTACAAATGAGTGTTGCAGAACTGGACATCAAGACCATTTCCAAAATCCCCGTTTTCGCTGGCGAAGTGGATATCATTAAAAGTATACAACTCTTGCCTGGAGTCACCACTGTTGGTGAAGGTGCTTCCGGATTCAACGTGCGCGGAGGAGGCGTGGGTCAAAACCTGATCTTGTTGGATGAGGCGCCTGTTTATCAGAGTAGCCATTTGTTTGGATTCTTTTCCGTGTTTAATCCCGATGCGGTCAAAGATGTCAAGCTGTTCAAAGGGGGTATTCCATCAAAGTATGGTGGCCGATTGTCTTCCATTCTGGACATTCGGATGAAAGAAGGGAACAGCAAAGAATACGACGTTTCCGGTGGTGTCGGTACCATCTTCAGCCGCCTGACGGTGGAAGGTCCAATCATCAAGGACAAGGCCTCTTTCATCGTCGCGGGTAGACGATCTTATGCAGACATTCCTGTCCGTTTGTTGACGAACTTTTTGGATGATGGTGCGGCGCTCTACTTCTACGACCTCACGGCCAAAGCCAACTACAACATCAATGACAAGAACCGGGTATTCGTCTCTGGTTACTTTGGTCGGGATGTATTCCGTTTCGATCGACTGCAAGGATTTAACTGGGGGAACCAAACGGCCTCAGCCCGTTGGAATCACCTGTTTTCGGAGAAATTCTTTAGCAACTTCACCTTCTTCTACAGCAATTATGATTATGCCTTTGCTTTCGGAAACACGGACGAAGATCAGTTCGATTGGAGTTCACGCATCCAGACCGTCAATTTCAAGCCGCAATTCTCTTACTTCTTGAACAAGGATAATGAGATCTCATTCGGAGGAGAATTGCTTTATTACGTTTTTGATCCTGCTGATGCCGTTGGTTTGACCTCCGGGAATCCAATTGATATTGGTTTACCCAAGAAATATGCGATTGAAGGAGCAGTTTACGTCGGTAATGATCAAAAGGTCGGAGAAGACTGGAGTTTTCAATATGGTCTGCGATATTCGTTTTTCAACAACATGGGACCAGGAAATCAGGTGGTGCTCGGGGATACGATCCCAGGTGTGAGAAGGCCTGTTTTGGAAACACAGTCAGTGAATGATGGCGAATCCATTGCTAGTTTCGGAAATTTGGAGCCTCGATTGGCTGTAAGATACAAACTGAACGAATCTACATCTTTGAAAGCCAGTTACAATAGAATGTCACAATACATTCACCTGATTTCGAATACGGTGGCAGCTACTCCAATTGATGTTTGGCAACCCAGCTCGAATAACCTCGATCCGCAAATAGGAAATCAGATTGCAGCAGGAATTTTCAAGAACCTGAGAGATAATACCATTGAGACTTCTGTAGAGGCCTATTATAAGTGGACCCGCAACCAGGTGGACTACATCGATGGGGCGGACATCTTCATCAATGAAGCGCTCGAAGCGGATGTGCTTGCCGGAGACGGAAGAGCTTATGGAGTGGAATTTTATGTAAAGAAGCCCGCAGGCAGAGTCAATGGATGGATCAGCTATACCCTGGGGCGCTCCGAATTGAACATTGATGGGATCAATGTCGGACTCAATGCCACGGATCGTGCAGGACGTTGGTATCCAACTCGATTTGATCAGACGCATAACCTGAAGATCACATCCAATTTTCAGATCAATGAAAGGGTAAATCTCTCAGGTGTTTTCAGTTATATTTCTGGTACACCTACCACCTACCCTACAGATAGGATCGTAGTAGCCGGGCAAGTGATCCCATTGAATGATGGCAGTCGCAACAATGTCCGCATCCCGGATTATCACCGACTCGATCTCTCTTTGACCATCGACAATGTCCTGTTGGGCAAAAAGAACAATAAAAATAAGGCTTCGGATAATCTTGTCGTTTCTGTTTACAATGCTTATAACAGGAAGAATGCTTTTGCCATTTACTTCACGCAAGATGGCGATCGGGTTGGGTACAATCAACTCAACAATTTGACATTGCCTACGGCACCGGTGGCTACGTCCTCTTTCGAGACCTCCATTTTATTCTTCATTCTTCCTTCCATCACTTACAACTTCAAATTCTGATCAAGTCATGAAAAAGTTTATTTATCTACTTGCTGCACTTTGGATTTTCACGGGATGTGAGACGGAAGTGAACCCGAATTTGAGTGAACCGGCAAACATTGTGGTAATCGATGCCTGGTTGACAAATCAAGGACTGACACAACATATTAATGTAACGCGTTCACAAGCCTATTTCGAGGATGCGGCACCACCGAAAATACCCGATGCCGTGGTTACGGTAACAGATTTAACAGATCCTGGTATTGCGCCTTATGTCTTTCAGGAGAATGAAGAACGATATACCTGGAACAGTACTGACGGCAATCCTCTAGGGATCGTTGGACATACTTACGAATTGGAAGTGGTGATTGATGGGGTGACTTATACCAGTCGCACGACCATGAGCGATGTTCCTGCGATCGACAGCCTTACGTTCCGTCTGGAAGAAGGAAATGCATTCTTTGATGACCTGATCTTCGCAGAATTCTTTGCTACTGACCTTGAGGGTGTGGATGATACTTACTGGATCAGAAGCTGGAAAAACGGTGAATACCTCGGAGAACCTGATGAAATCGTCGTGGCTTATGATGCTGCATTTGGTGCGGATGACGATAACGACAACCTGCCGTTCATTCAGCCCATCAGGGATGCCCCAAATCCATTTGAAAATGCGCATAGCGGTGATATTTTATCGCCTTACGCGCTTCCGGATACGTTTCTGATCAGTACGGATTCCGTGTTTGATCGAGCGGGAAATTTGTATGGAGTTATCAGTGACGGGGTGATCCTGATTGACGAGGAAAACGAATATGTGTTTGAGGAGATTGATGCGATTCTTCTCGCAGATGAACGATTCACGATTCGAAATGATAGTCTTTTTGTGGCTGGTGATTCTGTTTATGTGGAAATACATTCTATCAGTAATGATGCGTGGTTTTTCATGAACCAGGTCATCATTGAAACGACTCGTGCCGGAGGTTTCGGTGCATTATTCGCTACGCCATTGGCCAACGTGTCTACGAACATCATTCCTGAGTCTCCTGAAAATCGAGTTGCGGGATTCTTCAACGTAGCAGCCGTTTCGAATGCTGGCCGAAGATTGAATACTGAGGACGAAATAAGGGTGTTGTTTTAAGTTTCGACAGGCTTAAGGACGCGCTCGAAAGGTAGAAATTGATCAGAGTCACTCGGAAGAGGAGTCTGATCTTTTTTTAACCCTTAATCGCCCTGACCATTTCCTTTTTACCCAGGGCTCCAGGTAAAACCTCCAATTCAAAACCGCAGGCTTTCAGGTTTCTTTTGAATTGACCTTGGGCGCAGTAGGTAACAAGGATTCCTCCTTTATTTAAAAGGCCGTAGCACTTTTCAAGATTTTCAAGTGCCCAGACTTCCGCTTGTTTGCTTGGCGCAAAGGCATCCATGAATACCACATCTACGGAGATTGGAGAGGTAAAGTCTTCTAGTTTTTGCTCGTATTTGGAAAGATGGAAATGCTCCGAAATGGCTGCTGCTGTTTCCCATGAGCTTTTGTGAATTGCCTGGAACAATAACCGATCATCCTCATCACTGGCATAATTCAACTGCTGGTAAATTGCCTCAGGAACCGGGAATGGTTCTACGGAATGAAAATGGACCTTGATACCGCGTTTAGCTGCAAATTGAGCACTCAATAAGGCGTTCAAGCCAGTACCTAAACCCACTTCAAAAACAGTAATTTCCTTTTCCTCAGATTCATTCAAAAAGTGTTCCAGCCCTTTATCGATGAAAACATATTCCGATTCACCCAATGCCCCTTTATGCGAATGATAGGTTTCATCCAGGTCTGCCCGGTACAGGGTGTGTGACCCGTCATTGGTAGCTTGTATTTCTAAAGCAGGAATATTGCTCATCTTTGCGATTTAGTAAGCGAAATTAACGGATTTCAAAGCCGGAAATAAAATTGACTAATCCTGTAATAATCAGAGTTTGATGAACGACTAAATAAGCAAATACCTCTTACCACTATGAAGACACTTTCCATCAATCGATCTATTGCCGGTCCGGTATTGGTGCTGGGCATCATGTTGACTGCTTTTGTCATCGTGTCTTCTGATGCCTTCCAGACCAATCCGAAAGAATTGGCGATGGCCATTACCGTAGATCTTACTTTATTAAGTCCGATCTTGTATCTGTTGCTGATCCGAAAAACAAATTTGCCGAACATCACGGTTGTTCCCGTTTTCGTATTGGGAATGATCTCCACCGGGTTGATGTTACCCAGTCAGCATCATGCGACTTTGCATTTTGTAGAGACGTATTTCCTGCCTTTCGTAGAATTAGGGGCGATTTCCGTGATCATCTGGAAGTTTGTGAAACTAAGGAGATCTTTTGTGAAAAATGCTGAACGCAACATTGATTTCTTTGAAGTAATGAAAGAGGCTGCTAAGGAAGTGATTCCGGGAAAGGCGAGTGTCTTTTTGGCAACGGAGCTTTCCACTTTCTACTATGGCCTGATCAACTGGAAAAAGCGAGCGTTAGCGCCGATGGAATTTACTTATCACTGCAAGAGCTCCAGTACCGCACTTTTTTATGTCGTCATGTTCCTGGCGGTTGTCGAGACGTTTGTATTGCATTTATTATTGCAACGTTGGAGTGAAGTGGCCGCCTGGATCTTTTCTGCCATCAGCATTTATACGGTCTTTCAAGTACTGGGAATTGTTCGTTCCATGAGTCAACGCCCAACCCGATTGAACAGTGATAGCATTGATGTCCGTTACGGTATCCTGAATGAAGTGTCTATTCCTTTTGATCAAATAGAATCGATTGAACATTCCACTGCTGCAAAAGAATGGAACAAGGAAATCCGTGCATTATCACCGTTTGGAGACTTTGAAGGGCACAATGTGGTGATCAAAGTGAAGGAGCCTTTAAAGATTAATGGCATTTACGGGATCAAAAGATCTTTTTCGGAATTGGCTTTTCATTTGGATGAGCCAGAACTGTTTTTAGAATCGTACGAGGAACGGGTGAAGGGTGGATGAAAAAATAACTTCACTTTGTCATCTTTAGAAAATCAATTGTAATAATCAGAAGGGTAACTGTAATTGCCGTAAACCCCTTCCCTAAAGGGTGCGGCAAGGGAAACAGGTAATTTATTTTCGTCCTTTCCCTTTAGGGATGTCAAGGGTGGAAGGAAAGGTGACAAAGTATTCGCTAACATCGTAGGCTATTTTTCAACCCACAATTCCCAATTGATTTTTATCTTAAGGCTGTAATCACAAGTCCTATCTAAAATTCCTTATGAGCACACGTGTGCTGATTGTAGAAGATGAACCTATCATCGCCGATGACATTGCCATGACCCTCGATGATTTAGGGTTTGCTGTGGCCGATATGGTCAATTCAGCGGAGCAGGCTATTCAGGCAATTGCCGAAAGGAAACCGGATATCATCTTGCTCGACATCAAGATCAAAGGGGAGAAGGATGGCATTCGACTGGCGCATGAGATCAATGAAAAGTTCAGGTTGCCTTTTGTTTTTCTGAGTTCACTTTACGACGAGAACACGATTCAGCGGGCCAAAAGTGCTAATCCTGGTGCGTATGTGGTGAAGCCCTTCAAGGAGCAGGACCTTAAAGTGGCCATCGAATTAGCCTTAACCAAAAAGAAGTCACTACAAGTGACTGAAACACCGGAAGAGCCTAACCTGTTCGTTCGGAAGTCAGGAGCGATCGTTCCTTTAAATTTTGAAGAAGTCACGCATGTGGAGGCCGATGATAACTATTGCGTGTTCCACGAACCTGGTGAAAAGCATGTCGTGTCACACACGTTAAAAGAAATTGAGCAGAAGCTGACCGTTGCAGGCTTTTGCCGGATCCACAAATCTTTTTTGGTCAACATCAAAAAGATCAATCGCATCGAACATAGCGTGGTTTTTATTGAAGAGACCATGTTGCCTATCGGCAAAGCGTACCGCAAGCCTTTCTTCGATCGTTTGACGGTGTTTTAATTCCGTTTACTCATTCTCCGGGCTGTTTACCCGTAGCTACTGGCGTTCACCCTTGTTTCTTAATTCTTTTGAGCTTCTGACAAGCAATAATCAATCGTAAAAAGAAACAGGAATGACCAGAATTCTATCATTATCCATTGTATTGACTCTCGTTCTTCAAACCGCATTTGGACAGTCTAGTGGCGCAGCTCTTGCCGATGGAAGTGAAACAAGTGCCCTTAACTTCGATGCGAAGGAATATCAATTCAATTTCAGTATCAATGCCGATGAAATTAAAAATGCCTTCAATGCCAAGAGGAAGGGCTTTCAATATGCGGTAAAAGTATCCTTTGAAAATGCTGGAGACTGTGGTTCGAAAGATGTCTGGAATTGGCAGGACATTTATAATGATGCAAGTCTTTCTTCCATGGCCGGTTCTGGCAGCCCGATGGAGCTCACAGTGGATGCAGATGATATTAACGGCATTGTTGAAAGAGAATTTGAACAATGTGGTTGGGCGTCATCTGGAAATGTGGTGGCATCACTCATCATCCCTAACAAGAAAGGGGCAATGATGACCATCAGTGAAATCAGATTGTCAATTCCATCCAATGCACAATCAGCTAGCCTCTCAAGTTCAAGCGGCGAGATCCTGAAATTATTCAAGACCGGTTTAGCAGCCAATGCCATCAATGACAAGACACTTGCTCGTTCCGTGAAATCTTACATGGAAAATAAATGGCCTGCTGAGAATATCACAACCGTGCACCTGACCGATCAGCAGTACCAGAACCTTGCCAAGACGGCATTCAAAATGGATGGCTATTACATCACGAGAAAAGGCATTACTTGTAAGTACAACAGCTTCTACGGGGATGTGAAATCTACAGATTCGGGGTATAGCATCACCTTCTTCAATAGCATGGACGCGGAAACCACCATTGATTGTGGTGTAGCGGACCAGCTTCAAAATATGTAAGCCGCCAAATGCTTGTGTGGAAAGGCCGTCACCAAAACAACTGAAGTGACGGCCTTTATTTATTACTCTATCCTCAATCCTTCTGTAGGATTGCTTCTTCTCACCTTATTGATTTGTGAGCTAATGGTCAGCACCACAGAAAACAGAATGAATCCAATGGCCATCATCACCGGAATGACGGACATAGGCATATGAAAGGTATAGATGGAGTCCATCAATGTGTCGATGAGCAAGAAACTTATTGGTCCACCCAATACGAGTGCAATCACCAGGAAAATAAAGAAATGCGATCCAACGGATTTCACCAGGGCCAGAAGGTCCGCGCCTAATACTTTTCGAATACTGAATTCCTTTCTGCGTCCAGCTACATTCAATGCTACCAGACCGTATAAACCAAAGCATGACAACATCAAGGCCATGATGGCCACTGAAGTCATGATGATTTTATGCCCGTGGGCATTTCTGAAAAATTCTGCAAATAATTCCTTTTGATGATCGCCCTCGAAAGGAGCTTCAGGATACAAGCTTGCCCAGGTACTTTTTACATCCTCTAATACCGTTTCAGCCGTTTGTGGTTGCGTTTTGATGAGCATCAATCGCTTGTCTTCCTCTTCTACCACCCGCATGAACATCGGATTGATGTCACTCCAAAAGCTACGTGCATAAAAATCTTTCAATACACCTTTCACTTCATAGCTCGTGCTGTCATATCTGAATGTTTTACCTAAAGGGTCGGTCCAGTTGAGTTGACTGGCAAAAGATTCGTTGATGAGGACCTTTGTTCGATCGCTTTCATAATTTTCCTGGAACCCGCTTCCATTGATGATGGCCAAACCGAGGGTTTCCGTGTAGTTTGCAGTGATGTCCATGCGATCCGCCTCGAATTTTCGATCTGGCAGATCTACGACAGAAGAAGAAATGGCATACCCTACATGATGTCTGCCTCCTGCAATGGAGACTACATTGGAATTGCCAGCTATCTGATTTTTAAATTGTTCATAAGTCGTGAAATCCGGTACTTCTACTACAAGTGTGTTGTCCTGATCATAACCCCATGGCTGTTCATTTTGCCAGGTATTGTTCATGGTGAAGGAGATGCCCGCCACGACGGTGATACAGGCCAAAACAAATTGCATGGTCAGGAATACTTTGGTGAGCTTATTCTTTTGGCCAAATCGGAGTTTGCCTTTGAAGATACTTACCGCCTGGAACTTGGAAATATAGATAGCAGGGTAGGCACCTGATGCAATGGCAGTGAGCAGCAACATGCCAATGATGTACACAAAGAACTGCATCTCAAATACCTCAAAAGACATGTCAATGCCGAACAGTAGGTTGAGTTGAGGGACAAAAAAGAACGTGCCCAGGCAAAATCCAAGGGCGAGGGCTATCCCTGATAACAAGATATTTTCGGTAATGAACTGCACTACCAATTTTGCTCGATTGGCTCCTATTACCTTTCTTACCCCAATTTCCTTCAGCCTTTTCGTTCCGGAGGAAATCGCTATATTCAAATAGTTAAGGCAGGCCAGTGCCAGCATCATGGCCGCAATGATGGTCAATACCACATGTCCTTCCCGGTCGGATTCGCGGGAGACATCCCAGCGGATCTCATTGGACCGATCATACAATGTAGCTAAGGGTTCAAAAGAAAATTCCTGGATTTGCCAATCGGCTTGTGCTGCATTGACGAGCTCCTTGTAGGTATTGACAATGCTCGTCACTTCTTCAATTTGCAGCGGATCTTCCAGTTCTATAAAAGTTGCCCCAATATTTTGGGACCAATCGGAGGGTTTGAATTCATCCTGAGCGATCTCTAGAATATTGTAGTTGGCAAGGAAATCAAACGCGTAGCTCGTTTTCATTTCCGTTACGTTTACTACGGCAACCACATTCATGGGTACTTTTTTACCGCCATTGAAAATCACCTGGATGGTCTTACCAAGGGGGTCAGCATCCGCAAAGTATTTTTTAGCAGTGGTAGCATTGATCACCACGTTGTTCCGATCCGTGATTTTGGACAGATCACCTGTTACCACATCGAAATCGAACATCTCGACAAAAGCAGCATCCGTCAAACGGACCCTTTCCCTAAAGACATTCGCATCTTTCTTCACGATGACCTCTCTACTGGACATGCGGGTCATGTTTTTGATTTGTGGGAAGTCTTCTTGCAGCTTTAAACCAACAGGAGCCGGAGAGATTCCAAAAAGGTCGGCAGATCCGTCTCTGTCGACCAGGCTAGTCAGCATGAACACCCGGTCACGTTTGGTGTGTTGGGTTTCATAGCCAAACTCCATGGACAAATAAGTGTAAGTAACCATGCAAGTTCCGATGGCCAAAGCCAGTCCAAATACGTTGATGAATGCAGATAATGGATTTTTGAGGATATTCCTCAAGGAGGTTTTTAGGTAGTTCTTGAGCATTTTGACCTTCTATTAAACCCATAAGATGCCAAAACAGGCATGAAGGTTGCTTAATTGTAAAAATAACCGGGCCCAAAAATGAAGATTGCCCAAACATTATAGCCTTGATTGAAAAATCAAAATTGCCGTTGTTATCTTCGGATCTCCTTTGAGAAAACTATTCCGAGACGATATGGATTATAAAGGTATGTTGAATCCCTACTTTTAAAGTACCACCTTAATTAATCAAGTCTATGAGGACGAGACCTTTTATGCTTTTGTTTTGGTGTTTGGTGACAACTCATGCGGTTTGGGCACAGCTGACGGTTCAGGGACAGGTTGTTGATGCTGAAACTCAGGAGCCTATCGAGGGGGTCTCGGTGTTTTTGAACAACACCAGCTATCATGCGGTAACGGATTCCATCGGAGCTTTTACCATCATTGGTATGCAGGGGGCTCACCAGTTGATTGCTTACAAGGATGATTATAAGCGTTCAATTACTTCGATCAATCGGTCAACTAAAGCTCGAGTTGAGCTGAAGCGACCTTTTAAGCCTGAACAAACAAAAGAAAGTCAAGATGCGCCCAATCCTTATACAGCCCTACAACTCGAGGAATTTCTCAACACGTTTAAGCTGGATTTTTTGGGTCGCAGCAGGAATGCAGAGAACTGTGAAATCCTCAATCCGGAGGTACTGACCTTTAATTTGGCCGGAGGAAATACCTTGAGGGTAACTGCTTCAGTACCTATTGTGATTAGGAATAACCGTTTAGGGTATGACTTGACGTACCACCTGAAATCCTATGTCAGAAATCTTAGAACCACTTCTTATGTGGGTCATGTGTTTTATCAAAATACACCTGGTTTGGAATTGAAGCCTAAGCACTTTCAGGCGAGAGAAAAAGCGTACAATGGTTCAACTGCTCATTTTTTGCGGTCCGTGTTGGCAGGAAAACACAACCGAGAGGGCTACAAACTCCAAACTGCTACAGACGTAGGAGGCAACTGGATCTACAAAGAAGTGCCTATTTCCAATCTTGCGGTTTACAATAACGAAGGTGTATATCTATTTGGTGCGGGTAAGTTTCGGATCATCTATTTGCCGGAAAGGCGAGAGTATAACTATGTGCGCTGGTTAAAAGCGAATGGCATCAAAGAGTTTGGGCGAGGACAATACACCGACATGGAATTCGCTGCGCAAAAAGTAAAGATCCTTCCTTCAGGCACAATCGATCCTCCGTTAGGATTGGTGTTTCGCGGTTATATGGGCTGGGAGCAAATGGCAGATGCCTTGCCGATGAATTATAATCCCCAGTAAGTAACTAGAAAGTTTTGCCTTTGAGTGATTTGATGGCAATAACCAGGCTGATGACCGCCAGAATCGTCCCTAGCATGAAGGGAGCTCCCGGGAAATAAACGGCTGCATTCGGATCGGTAAATTCATAGAAAATGCTCAACATGACTAACGGTCCAATGATGTTGGTCAGGCTTTGAAGGCTCGTGATGCCACCTTGCAATTCTCCCTGCTGATTCGCTTCTACCTGTGAGGTCATGATGCCTTGCAGTGATGGTCCCGCGAGTCCGCCCAGGGCATAGGGCAGCATGATCGCGTAGACCATCCATCCTTCTGTAGCTAGTCCCATTAACAAGAGCCCCGCAGCATTGAAGGATAGTCCTACAACTACCGCCTTATTCTGCCCGAATTTTTGCACGAATTTTCCTACCAGTCCTCCTTGGACGATCGCGATGACAACACCAACAAATCCCAGTGAGAGTCCGATTTCTAAGGGTGACCAGCCGAAGTTTTCTCCGGTGAAAAAGGCCCAGGTGCTGTGCGTGGCGTGTTGCCCAATAAAGATGAACACCATCACCACTAATAAACCAGTAAGCAACGGGTAGTTTTTCAATTGTACAAGCGTCCCAATAGGGTTGGCTCGTTTCCAGTCGAAAGGGCGGCGGTTTTCTTCGGCAAGTGACTCAGGTACTACAAAGTAGCCGTAGAGCCAATTGAGGCCTGTGAGTCCTGCTGCTGCGAAGAATGGAATCCTGGTGCCTATTTCTCCTAGCAGTCCACCTACGGCCGGGCCAATGACAAAACCTAATCCGAATGCTGCCCCGATCAGTCCAAAGTTTTTAGCACGATCTTCTGGAGAAGAGATATCAGCGATGTATGCGGAGGCAGTTGTATAGCTCGCGCCACCGATGCCGGAAATAATTCGCGCTATAAACAACCAGGTAATGGTCGGTGCATACGCCAGGAACAAATAATCGATGGCAAAGCCAAATAGGGAGATAAGTAACACGGGTCTACGGCCGTATTTATCACTGAGTCCTCCAAGGATAGGACCACAAATAAACTGACAAAAGGCGTACAAGGCAGTTAACCAACGGGCATAACCCGCGGCTTCTTGTGTGGTGCCACCAATCAATTCTTCGATTAAGTCAGGCGTGATGGGGATGATCAAACCAAGTCCAAGAACGTCGACAAAGACGGTAACAAAGATGAATCCAAGTGCAGCTTTTCGTCGCTTCATGTGTTGTGGTTGAATATCGACGCGAAGCTACTGGAAATGATCGGATTAGGTGAGAGAAAAATTTATTTGAAGACTGGCCCTGAGCGTCATTGTGAAATTTTTCGACCTATCTTTTTTTAAGGTCGAAAAATGTCCCCGCAATCTCTTAATACTCAGGTTCGAGGAAGTTGACATTTAATCAGATCTACTAAATGAATTTGAGATTCCCGATCAGGTCGGGAATGACGGAAATAATGATAGACAACTCGAAGGAATGCCCCGTCAACCTAGACCCGGTCGTGGGTAAGGCAGTTGGTCTGTGCGGAAGAAGGGACGATCGATGGATGTGAAAAGTTGATGAGTGTCTCCCGGGAAAATTTACTATTGGCTTAAAACAGCCGCCGCTCAAATAATTTAAGGTTTGAATTGTGAATAGCAGAGAATAGTTTCATCGGTTCATATCTGATTGTCACACCAAAAGCCTAGTTACAGTGAAGAGAAGAGATTTCATGCAAATGGCTGGATTGGGAGCAGGGGCGATGATGTTGCCTGCTGTACCGATCATGGGAAATCCCATCCATGCCGAGGAGTTGCTGAATCCTGGATTGAGCGTCGCTCAAAAGAAGCAACTTGCTGATGTAGCACTGAATACCGCCAAAGGCATGGGAGCTACCTATGCAGATGCGCGGATTGGACGCTACCTCAACCAATACGTTTTTACCCGAGAAGATAAAGTGCAAAATGTAGTGAATACCGAATCGTTTGGTATCGGTATTCGTGTAATTGCCAATGGTACCTGGGGATTTTCATCCACCAATGATGTGAGTGCCGAGGGTATCAAAAAAGCCACGGAGCTGGCCATCGGCATTGCACGAGCCAATTCGAAAATACAGAAAGAGCCGGTACAACTCGCTCCGGTGCAATCTTACGGAGAAGTTTCCTGGAAAACTCCGATCGTAAGAAACTCGATGGAAGTGCCGGTTTCTGAAAAAGCCGACCTTTTGCTGACCGCCAATGCCAGGGCCATGGAAAATGGTGCCAATTACATTAATTCGGCCCTTTTTATGGTGAATGAGCAGAAGTATTTTGCTTCTACCGATGGATCGTACATAGATCAGGATGTGCACCGCATCTGGCCATTTATGAGTGCGACTGCCATTGACCCTAAAGCAGGGAAATTCAAGACACGTCAGGGACTCTCAGCACCTATGGGACTGGGATACGAATACATGACGCCTGATGCTAATGAAACCATCAAAGGACTTGGAGGGGTAGATCTGTATCGAAACCGATATGATATGGTAGCAGATGCTACAGCTGCTGCTCAGCAGGCAAAAGAAAAACTGACGGCCAAGTCGGTGGAGCCTGGAAAGTATGACCTGGTCTTGGATCCCAATCACCTTGGATTGACCATCCACGAGTCTGTAGGCCACCCATTAGAACTGGATCGTGTACTGGGCTATGAGGCAAATTACGCGGGCACCAGCTTTGCTACGATTGATAAATGGAAAACCAAAGAGTTTCAGTATGGTAGCGATATCGTGAATCTGGTCGCGGACAAAACGCAGGTGGGCTCACTTGGAGCGGTAGGTTACGATGACGAAGGTGTAAAATGTAAAGAATGGGACCTGGTGAAAAATGGGGTACTGGTGAACTACCAGGCGATCAGAGACCAGGTACACATGATTGACCAGGGCGAATCGCATGGCTGCTGCTACTCACAGAGCTGGAATGATGTGCAGTTCCAGCGGATGCCAAATGTTTCTTTGAAGCCAGGAACTGAAAGGTACTCTCCTGAGGACATGCTCAAAGACGTTGAGAAAGGTATCTATATTGTAGGTCGTGGTTCGTATTCCATTGATCAGCAGCGCTACAACTTCCAGTTTGGAGGTACGCTGTTCTATGAGATCAAGGACGGAAAAATCGCGGGTATGCTGGACGATGTGGCTTACCAAAGTAATACCCAGGAATTTTGGAATTCTTGTTCGAAGATCTGCGATGAATCTGACTATCGCATGTTCGGTTCGTTCTTTGACGGAAAAGGACAGCCTTCGCAAGTCAGTGCAGTATCTCACGGATCGTCAACAACACGTTTTGATGGGGTGAATGTGATCAATACAGGAAGAAATATTTGATAACGAATTAAGGAAAGACAATGGCTATTTATACCAAAGAAGATGCGAGACAAATTCTCGAAAAAGCATTGAGCTACTCTTCGGCTGATACCTGTGAAGTCAACCTGACGGGATCAAATAGTGGCAACATACGATACGCTAGAAACACGGTTTCTACAGCGGGTGCGCAATCCAATCAACAGTTAGTAGTTACCTCCAGTTTTGGCCTGCGAGTTGGGACGGCAACCATCGATGAATTCGATGATGCGTCTTTACAAAAGGTGGTAAAACGTGCAGAAGAATTGGCAAAACTGTCGCCAGAAAATCCGGAATTCATGGAGCCTATGGGGCCACAGGAATATGGAGAATCCAGGCAATATTTCCAATCGACAGCAGATATCACACCCGAGTATCGGGCTAAAGTAGCTTCCAGTAGTATTGATCCGGCTAGTGCCAAGGATGTTACGGCTGCTGGGTTCTTAGAAGATTCTGCCAATTTTCAGGCGATGCTGAACAGCAATGGCTTGTTCGCCTATGACCAATCATCGAGCGTAGACTTTACGGTAACCATGCGTACCAACGATGGTACAGGCTCTGGATGGGTGACACGAGATGTAAATGACGTCAATCAATTTGATGCCGAAGAAGCCTCTGCGATTGCAATAGATAAGGCATTGCAAAGTCGTCAGGCCAAAGCCATCGAACCTGGAAAGTACACCGTGATATTGGAACCTGCTGCTTCTGTACAGTTACTGGGAAACATGTTTGGTGCATTCAATGCCAGAACGGCGGATGAGGGACGAAGCTTTATGTCCAAAGAAGGAGGAGGCACCAAGCTCGGTGAAAAAATTGTAGATGAGCGTGTCAATCTTTATTCTGATCCGCAAAATTCATTGGTGCCGGGTAGTACCTGGAGTCAAAATGGCCTTCCGGTGAAAAAGATGGATTGGTTGAAAGATGGAGTGGTCTCTAACCTGTTCTATTCGCGCTATTGGGCGAAGGAAAAAGGAGTTAATCCTGTACCATTCCCATCTAATGGAATCATGGAAGGTGGAGATGCTTCATTGGAAGACCTGATCAAAGATACGAAGAAAGGGATCGTCGTGACGCGATTGTGGTACATCCGAACGGTGGATCCTCAGACTTTGCTTTACACCGGCTTGACGCGTGATGGAACGTTTTATGTAGAGAATGGGAAGATCAAACACCCGGTGAAAAACTTCCGTTTCAACGAAAGCCCGATCATCATGCTGAATAACCTGGAGGAGCTAGGGCAGCAAGTACGGGTAAATGGCAACCTGATCCCTTACATGAAGGTGCGTGACTTTACGTTCACCAGTTTGTCGGATGCGGTATAATTGATAGATTTAATGAATATTCAAGGCTGTGCTCTTAGGCACGGCCTTTTTCTTTGAGGTGATGCGCTACGCAAAAGGATCAGAATTCTTCTTTACACGATTGCAATACGAGTCTGGGGATTGGGATACCGATCAGCGTATGCCCAGCAATCTCTTGAATTCTTTGATTGAGTACACTACACTTCCGGTGAATACCGTCGAAAATGTAGTGCCACTGGGTAGTGATGAAGTATTCAATTGCCCTTTTTGTTATATATCCGGTCATAAGTTGGTGCAATTCACCAAAGAAGAGAAAGCCAATTTTAAACGGTACGTTGAGAATGGTGGATTCGTTTTTGCGGATGATTGCAACCATGATATTGATGGGCTGTTTGCCAAATCCTTTGAGCAGCAAATGGCGGATATTTTCGGAGAAACTTCCCTGAAAAAAATTCCCAATGACCATCGCTTGTATCGTTCCTTCTTTGAATTTGATGGTCCGCCTACAACCTCACAGGAACTCAATGGCTGGGGTGACGACATTGTCCATGATTATTTGAAAGCCATAGAAGTAGATGGCAGAGTGGGCGTTTTGTACAGCAACAAAGATTATGGGTGCGAGTGGGATTATGATTTCCGCAACAAGCGCT